>JAGAVX010000018.1 GCA_017941705.1 Atopobiaceae bacterium | reverse complement strand
TCTGGTGCCTGTCCCCGGCGCACGGCGGCGTGCATTGGGGACAGGCACCAGTGCACGCGGGCGTGCGTCGGGGACAGGCTTATTTGCGCGCTAGAGGGACGCCTGCACGCTGGCGGCGATCCCCTCTGCGGTAAGCCCAGCGCGCTCAAGCAAGCGCAGGGGTCTGTCGGCAGCCATGTATTCGTCAGGCATGCCCAATCGCAAAACGCGAGGCGCCTCGACGACGCCCGAAAGATACTCCGCCACGGCCGATCCAAAGCCGCCGCACGCGCCATGATCCTCGACCGTCACCACGAGCGAAGTGCCCGAAAGAGAGTCGAGCTTTGCGGTATCCACGGGCTTCACGGTTGCGAACTCGACGACACGCGCTTCGATGCCCCGTGACGACAGCAGCTCTGCCGCCTTGAGGCACTCGCCCGTCAGAGGACCGGTCGCCAGCAAGGACACCCCGGCACCCGCAGCCTCACGCAGGACCTCGGCTTGGCCGATCCGCGTGCGAGCGCCCATCGCATGAACGCACACGCTACTCGAGTACTGGCTAATGCGCACATAGGCCGGACGAGGTGCACGCAGCAGCTCCTCGAGCACGGCCGCAAGCTCGATGTTGTCGGCAGGACACACGACGGTCAACCCCGGAATCATGCGCATGCATCCGATATCCTCGAGTGCCATATGGCTTGCACCGAGCGTCCCCGCCTCGCATCCGGCAGAGAGGCCCACAAGCACCACCGGAGACCTCATCATTCCCAGCAGCACGCGGACCTGGTCGAGCACGCGCGCCGTAATGAAGGTCGCATACGAAGGCGCAACCACGTGAAAGCCTTCGTTCGCCAGCGCCGACGCGACCTCGACTTGGCTCTGCTCGGCGATACCGCACTGCACGAACGCCTCGGGCAGGCGGCGGCGCATCTCATCGAGGTTCAGGCGGCGGCCGTAGTCCGAGACGACCACGGTCAGCGAGGGGTCGTGCGAAGCGATGCGGGCCATCGTCTCGCCAAACACCATCTTCGCATCCATGCCGCAAAGGCGGAGGGAGTCACTACTCACCGGCCTGCACCTCCCTTGCTGCCGCATCAAGCTGTGCGACCGCCCGGCGGTAGCCGTCTTCGTCAAGGCAGCGGTCATGCCATTTGACGTCGTCCTCGGCAAACGAGAGGCCCTTGCCCTTGACGGTGTGCGCAATCACAACCCGGGGCCGTTGCCCGCGGACTCGCAACGCGTCCTGTAGGTCGGCCACGTCATGACCATCGACTTCCTGCACCTCAAAACCAAACGCCGCGAACTTACCCGCAAGCGGTCCACTGTCGAGCACCTGTGACGTGGGCCCATCCAGCTGCAAGCCGTTTGCGTCAACAATGACCGTCAGAGCGTCCAGACGATTGTGTCCCGCAAACGAAGCCGACTCCCACACTGACCCCTCGTCGCACTCTCCATCACCCATGACGCAGAAGACGCGCGACGAGATTCCGCGGCGGCGCGCCGCCAGAGCCAGCCCGCAGGCATACCCGAGCCCCATGCCGAGGCTGCCGCCCGAGAGCTCGATGCCGCGCCGCACGTCGCGCCGGGGCTGCTTGCCGATAACCGCATCGTCACCAAACAAGCCGCTATCGTAGTCGTCTTGCGAGAGAAACCCCGCCTGCAAAAGCGCAGGCCAAAGCGCGAGCGACGCATGGCCCTTTGACAGCACCAGCCGATCACGCTCGAACCATGAGGCTTCCCCAAGGCCCGTGTTCATGACATCGGACAGAAGCACGGCGAATATCTCGGCACACGAGAGGCTTCCGCCGAGGTGAAAGGGGGTGTCAGGATACTGATGGGCAAGCTCGACCACCGCCCTGCGAATGGCGACCGCCTCGAGGGCAAGTTGTGCGCGCGAGAGCCGGGGCGCTCGTCGCGACGCGGGGGCATGCTGCCTGGTAGTTGTTGCAAAGCTGGCTGCCATGCGCAAGGGGCCTTTCTCCAACTGCGCCACATGTGCGGCGCGAGATGATTCGAGAGATGGCTTGCTTGCCCGCCGGCCTGAGGGCAATGGGCGGCTCGTCGCCTAGCCCACTTGTCAGCGGCCCGGACGCATCCGGGCCGCTCGTATGCTGGTAGGGGCGGCGGGGTTCGAACCCGCAAGCCATAAGGCGGAGGATTTTAAGTCCCCTGCGTCTGCCAGTTCCGCCACGCCCCCAAAACAAGCGCAGCGATGCTGCGTGTATACAGACTACACCAGACGGGAGAGCTTTGGCTCCCACGAAACGGGCGAAGGGGCGCCCGCACACACGGCATCCACTGTCAGCGACAGCCCGTAGAGCAGATCGCTCTCGCTCACCGTCAGACAATCGAAGCCCGCGGCGCGCATGAGCTCGTTCACGGCGATGGCTCCGCCCAGAATCACGCGGGCCCGCTTGGGCTGAAGGCCGGGGAGCTCGGCACGCTCGGCCACGGTCAGCGCAGCCAGCTGGTCCTCGAGCTGCTTGACCTCATCGCTCGTCAGCTCATGCAGATGGACGTAGGACGAATCGTAGGGATCGAGACGCGCGTCAATAGCCACCAGACTCGTGACCGTCCCTCCCGTGACCACCAGGCGCTCGGCACCGGCATCACGCAATCCGAGGTCGCGAACCGTCTGGTCGAACGGAGCCGCAGCAAAGGCATGAGCCGCAGCGATGTCGTCGTTCGATGGCGGATCGCCAGCCTGCAGAAAGCGTTCGGTGATACGACGGCAGCCCACGTCCACCGATCGGATGGCGCGCACGTCAAGCCCCTCGGGCCCCAGCACGCCAAGCGCGAGCTCGGTCGAGCCTCCGCCGTTGTCTGCGACCAGCACCAACCGGTCCGGAAAGTCCTGACAGACTCCAAGCAGAGTGAGCCTGCCCTCGACGTCACCCGGTATGACCTGAGCCGTAAGTCCGCGCTCCTCGAGCGCACCCAAGACCTCGCTCGAGTTGCTGGCATCGCGCGCAGCGCTCGTGAGCGTGCAACAGATGACGGGCGCCTCCATCCCGCGCGCCTCGGCAAGATAGCCATCGACGCATGTGAGCAGACGCTCCTTTGCCGCCTCGCAAATCACGCCCGTCGCCGTGAGGTTCTCGCCCACGTCGACGATCGTCGAGCGCTTGTGCAGATGCTCCACGCGCTTGCCACGCACGTCGGCAACGGCAAGTCGGCAGGTCACAGTTCCGATATCAATGCAAGCTACGCGTCCCATCACACCTCCGGCTCATAGCCAAACACGGCGTCCAACGTGCGTATGTACCACGGGCGGTCATCGGGCAGCTCGATGTCGTGAACCGCATCGGCCGCCGGATCGCTCTCGTCCTCGGGAAGACCGTTGACGACCACCTTCGTCTCCCCAGGCTCGACGTACCCGCGGGCGCGGGCCTCGTTCTCGATACCCTCGCGCGACTGGAGAGACTCGAGCTCCGACCTGATCGAATCGTTCTCGGCGAGCAGCGCGTCATAGGTCGCCTGCAGCGTATCGAGCCGCCGGTTGGCGACGTACAGATCGCGGAGCGGCGCAAAGAGCATTACCACCGTAATGGCCACTACGAGGATGAACATGACGCCGCCACGCGGAATGTGGTTCGCGATTCCCACGACGGCGGAGCCGATAGCCTGGGGAATGGCGCGAATGCCGCCGTTTGTGGCGTGGCTTCTGCTACGCCTGCCCTGCGGATCCGCCAAGCCCCGACGGCGCCCGTTGTAGTCGTAGATGTACGGGTTGCGGTCAGGATCATCCTGTGGAGCATCGTCAAAGCGGTTGCGACGGCGACGATGGTGGATCGTAAGGTCTATCTCAGACTCGTAGGGCTCGTCATCCAGATCCGAGTCGTCATCGCTCCAGTCATCGTCGTATGTCTCATAGTCGTCGTACTCGTCCTCGTAGTCGTCGAAGTCGTCCTCGTAGTCCGTGTAGTCATCGTACTCGGCGTACTCATCGTCGTAGTCGTCGTACCGCTCGCGCGCCTTGCCCATGACGAGCTTAAATCGAGAGCGCCTCTTTGGCGCACGCTCCTCGCGGCGAGACCGACGCTCCAAGCGCCCTTCACGCGGCATCTCATTCTCGTCGCGACCTGTGGCGAGACCACGCTCGCTGCGGCGCGAGACGCTCACGACACTCGATTCGCCAAGGTACGCGCTCACGTGCTCGCGGGGCCGCAAGGCCTCCTCGCGCTCGACAGGGATTGCGTCTCGCAGCGGTGCACGGCGGCGCTCGGTAGGAGGGACAGCGTCATCCCGCAGCTCGGCGGGGACCGTCGAGCTGAAGCGAGTCAAATCGCGCCTCTGGATGAGAGCGACCGAGCGAAACTGGTTGTTGTTTCCTCTTGAGTCCATGCCACTGCTTTGTTTGAGGTGTGTGTTGGCACTTACCGGACTAATCCGGTTCCTATATTTATAGCACGCCCAGCGCAACAGAGCATCGAGATCGTTGCCAATTGGGATAAGATCTCCGACTGTTGCCCCAGGGGCGCGTCCTCTGGGGCAGCAGTCGCTACTCGGCTGCCTTCACCTGACACCAAAGCTCGTTGAGGCGAGCTGTGGAGAGGCTGTCAAGCGTCACACCCTCTTGGCTCGCCAGGAGCTCCATCGCGGCCCAACGGCGACGGAACTTGCGGTTGGATGTGGCAAGCGCCTCCTCCGCGTCTATCCCCTCATGACGGGCGACGTTGACCAGCGCAAAGAGGATGTCGCCAAACTCCTCGGCGGCAGCGGCGCTCCCGCGTTCCTCCGCCTCGAACTCGGTGCGCTCCTCGGCCACCTGGTCCCACACGTCCTCGACCGTGTCCCACTCGAAGCCAGCCTTGGCCGCACGCTTTGAGATCTTCTGGCACTGCATAAGCGCGGGCAGCGAGACGGGAACCGAGTCAAGCAGCCCTGGCTGGCGGTCATCTGTCGCCTGAGCCTCGCGCTCAGCCTTCTTGACGTCGTCCCAGATGTCGAGGACCTGCCCCTCCGAGTCCACCGCACCGACCGCGGCCGCATCGCCAAACACGTGAGGATGCCTGCGGACCAGCTTCTCGTTGAGCTCGCGACATACGTCGTCGATATCAAAGTCCCCGTCATCGGCCGCTATCTGCGAGTGAAGCAGAACCTGCTCGAGCACGTCACCCAGCTCCTCGCGCAGGTGCGCCATGTCACCCTGCGCGATGGTCTCAACCGCCTCGTAGGCTTCCTCGACCATGTTCTTGGTAATGCTCTCGTGCGTCTGGACCTTGTCCCATGGGCACCCGTCCGGCTGACGCAGCCGCCAGATGGTGCGCACCAAACGATTCCACTCCGGATGGGCGGTCGGCGCCCCCTGCCGGTCCAATGTCTGGGCGTCAACCTGCTCCACAAGCGCCTCAAAGCTGTCATCTATTGTCATTTCAGGCCCCTTCTATTCTGACGGACACCTAAATCTCAATCAGGAATTTGCGAAACGTGGGATAACGGATATTCTCGATCGAGATTTAGGCGCTCGGCTCAGTATCATCACCATCATCGTCGCCACCGATCTCCTCGAGCACGCCAAGCGCCGCCATCATAATCTCCTCCCTGCCGGTATGGAAGGGATACTTGACCACGTGCGACTTGGGCAGCACCAGAGCCCGGCGCGATTTGAACTTGGGCAGCAGCCGTTTGGGCACGTCGAGTCCCTGGTACACGATGCGGCCGCCCGTCAGCGATACCGACGTGCAGCCCAACCTCGTCGCACGGATGCGAACGCGTGCGCGGTCAAAGAGGTTCTTGCCCGCCAACGGGAGAGCCCCATAACGGTCCTCGAGTTCCATCTGCAGGGCATCGACATCGGCAAGCTCCGTGGCCGCGGCCAAGCGCCGGTAGGCCAGGACACGCTTGTCGACCTCGGGCAGGTACTCCTCGGCAAGGTAGAAGTCGGCCTGGAGGTTAAGCGTAACTTCCTGCTGCTCCATCTCGCCCACCTCGCCGCGTGCCTCTGACACCGCCTGACCCAGCATCTGGGTAAACAGGTCAAAGCCCACACCGCTCAGGTTGCCATGCTGTTCGGCCCCCATGAGCGAGCCTGCGCCGCGAATCTCAAGGTCGCGCATGGCGATGCGCATGCCACTACCCAGGTCCTGGAACTCGCCCAGCGCCATCAGGCGGTCAGTCGCCTCGGGCGTCAGCGGCAGCTCGCCAGGGAACATGAAGTACGCATACGCCTGCACGCGACCTCTGCCCACGCGACCCTTGAGCTGGTAGAGCTGCGCCAGGCCCAGTCGCTGCGAGTCCTCGATGATGAGGGTGTTGGTGTGAGGGTTGTCGATACCGCTCTCGATGATGGTGGTCGCCACCAGCACGTCTATCTCATGGGCTGAGAACTGCAGCATCACGTCCTCGACCTGCGCGGCGCTCATCTGCCCATGGGCGATGCCCACGCGCGCCTCGGGCGCCGCCTCGACCACGCGCTCCATCGCCTCCTCGATGGTCGTCACGCGGTTCGACACATAGTAGACCTGGCCACCACGACCGAGTTCCAGGCGGATAGCAGCGCTCACCAAGTCGGGGTCGTACTCCCCCACCGTGACCTTCACCGGCAGCCGTCCCGGGGGTGGCGTGAGGATGAGCGACATGTCGCGAACGCCGCTCACGGCCATTTGCATCGTTCGCGGAATGGGCGTCGCGGATAGCGTGAGCACGTCGACCTGCTCACGCATGTTCTTGAGCTGCTCCTTGTGCTGCACGCCAAAGCGCTGCTCCTCGTCGATGATGACCAGCCCCAGGTCAAAGGGGTTCACGTCGGCCGAGAGCAGACGATGCGTGCCAATGAGCACCTGCACCGAGCCGTCAGCAAATCCCGCGAGCGCCTGACGCTGCTGCGCCGGTGTCACAAAGCGTGACAGCACGCGCACAGACACGTCATAGGGCGCGAATCGTTCGAAGAAGGTCTGGAAGTGCTGCTCGGCGAGGATCGTGGTGGGGCATAGGACCATGACCTGCTTGGCATCCTGACAGCACTTGAAGGCCGCGCGCAGGGCCACCTCGGTTTTGCCAAAGCCCACGTCGCCGCACAGAAGGCGGTCCATGGGGCGAGCCGCCTCCATGTCGGCCTTGATGTCATTGATGGCCCGCATCTGGTCCTGCGTCACCTCGTAGGGGAAGCCCGCCTCCATGTCGGCCTGTGCGGGCGTGTCGGCCGCAAAGGCATAGCCCTGCACCGACGAGCGGCGCGTGTAGAGGTCCACGAGGTCAAAGGCAAGTTTCTTAGCGGACTTGCGCGCCTTGTCGGTCACGCGCGACCAGTCGGCCGTGTTGAGACGCGTAAGGCGGGGACTGCTGCCGTCGGGGCCGATGTAGCGCGTGACACGGTCGACCTGCTCGAGCGGCACGAAGAGTTTGTCGCCGCCCGCATACTCGAGCAGGAAGTAGTCACGCTCGCGTCCGCCCACCTCCTGACGCACGATGTCGGAGAAGAGCGCGATGCCGTGGGTCGCATGCACCACGTAATCGCCTGGTTTGAAGGGGAAGGTCACCGTCGTGACATCGATGCGCCGGCCACGGTTCTTGCGCGCGGTACGAGCCGTGAGGTCGCCCACCGACAGCACCGCAAGACGAGCCGAGGGCACCACCACGCCCGCAGGAACGGGCAGGTCGGTGAAGGTCACGCTCCCCCGAGCCAGTGGCCGCGGGCCCTTTGCGCCCATGCCAGCCGAGCCGACCGGATCGCGATTCTCGCTCGCTGTGCCCAGAGACTCGACAAAGGGGATGTGTTCGTCAGAGAAGGAGAGCTCGAGATGCTCGCGCGCACCACGATCCGGAACCGCGAACACCACCGCGCAATCGTCCCCGATCAGCTGACGCACACGACCCAGCAGCTTGGAGTCGGAGCCGGCAATGGACGGTTGCCGCACTTCGAGCTCGGCTGTCACCGAGCCGCCTTGCTGCAGGATGGACGACAGCGACAGACGCTGCTGAGCGCCAAAATCCATCAGGCGCGGCAGCGTGAAAAGTCCCTCCGTCGAGATGCGCGCGGCATTTGCCGCCGCCGCAATCTCATCGGTGGCACGCTGGCAGTCATCGAACAACGCGCGAGGCTCGGCGAGGATGACGAGCGCCTGCGACGAGATGTGCTCGATAGGCGAGGCGCTGCCGCCATAGAGCTGCGGCAGGTAGCGGTCGAGCGTGGGGTCGGCGGCACGCGCCTCGATCAGCTCGAGGTCGGCAGCCACTTTGGTGCTCTCCTGGGCGGCCTTGAACAGGGCGCGCTCGGCATTTGCCACCGTCTTGTCGGTCAAGGCAATCTCCCGGCAGGGGACGATGGTCACCTGGTCCAGCTCGCCGATCGTCTGGCCCGTCGACGCCACCATGCGTCGGATGCGGTCTATCTCATCGCCAAAGAACTCGATGCGAACCGGAGAGGTGGTCTGCGCGGGAAAGACATCGACAGTGTCGCCGTGAATGTGGAAGGTGCCCGGCTCGGCCACGTCGGTGGAGGATCCTGCCTCGGTATATCCCATGCCGACCAGCAGGAGTCCCACGTCATCGAAGTCGATCTCGTCACCCACCGCAAAGGTGCTCGCCGCATAGTAACCGGAGCCCACGGGCGGAACGCGTCGGAGCAAGGCACGCGCGCTCGACACGACCACGCAGGGCTGCCCCTCCGCCAGACGCGCGATGGCGTTGCAACGCGCGCCGATGATCGCGTCGTCAGGGGCCTTCTCGGACCATGGCCAGTCGCGTCGCTCGGGATAGCGGGCAACGCGCTCGCGCCCGAGCCAAGCCTGGAGTGCCCTTCCCACACGGTCGGCAGACTCCTCGCCTGACACCACGAGCAGGCACGGCCTGGGGTCGTTGGCCCAAAGCGAGGCGATGACGAGGGCGCGCGCCGACTGCCCGACCGCCAGCGTGGCATCTTTGCCCTCCCCCATCTCGCGCAGGAGCGGCGCTAGGTCAGGGGTCGCCAGCAGCTGCCGGGAGACGCGATCTATGAACATGCAATCATTCCTAACTCTTCATGCGGTGGTGGAGCTTGCGCATTCTGCCATTCCCGCCGAGGCGGCTCGGCCGCGTCAGATGCGCCCGCGCAGAGTGCGATAGGGGCTACGGTGATCGACATTGGGCCCGACGGTCGGATCCACCGAGCTGTCTCCATACGGCCAATCGCCCCACAGTCGACCGATGGCACGCAATCGCTGCGTGCTACGATCCGCCTGGTCGTCCGAGAGCGGTCGGTAGCACGTCAGCAAAACCTGCGGGTCGACCACAACCCGATACCCATGACCGATGAGCCGCAGGCACAGGTCCGCATCTCCATAGCATGTGGGAAACGCCAGCGACATGCCCTCCACCGCCGCGAAGGCCGAGGCATCCACCATAAGACATGCCTCAGACGCAATCGAGACGTTGTGGAGCAGCGCACTGCAGGGGCGATTGCAGTCGACCGCCAAGCGGTAGCGGTCGAGATAGACCGGCCCACGAGTTGACAGGAAACCGCCCGAGAACAGTATCGTGCCGTCTGGGCGAGAAAGACGAGCCCCAACGGCCCCCGTTCCCTCGCGCGCGCAGATCGACACCAACCGCTCCATCCAACCGGCATCCACCACCTCGGTGTCTGGCGCCATCAGCAGGAGATACGAACCCTTGGCGCGAGAGACGCCAAAGTTCACCAGGCGCGCGTGGTTCTGCCCCTTATGACCCTGATAGAAGATCGTCCTGACACGCGAGTCAGCCTCTTCGGCACGACGGTAGTAGTCAAACGTCTCGGGCTGCGAACTGCCCTGCTCGACAATGATTACCTCATAGTTCTCGTATGTCGTCAGATCCCTGATCGACGTGAGGCAACGGTCGAGCGCATCGGTGCGGTCGCGGTTGACGATGACGATCGAGACGAGTGGCTGCTCCTCCGCAAGCTCGTATGACAGCTCGAAGCCCTGCGGCACGCGCGTCGAGGCGCGCGCCGTTGCCTTGATGCCCATCGCCTCGAGGTGCTCGCGGAGCGCCGTGAGGCCTGCGACCGTCTTGGCCGCGCCGTCCTGCTGCGCCGCGCGCACTGGACAAACGTGATACAGGACGCGTGGAACATGCCTGATCTGACGGGCGCGCTCCGCAACATACAGCGCCACATGATGCAATTGCGCGCCGTCCAGATCGTGTCCCATGGTCTCCATGTCATGCAGCAGCATCGTGCGCACGGCAAGCAAGCTCCCCAAGTAGTCGGAGCCCATCGCGAGGTCGTGGTCCCATCCGGGCTTAAAGCTGGGTCGCACGTGCCGGCCGTGTTCGACGCAATCCTCGTCTGTGTACATGAGGTCAACCGTCGGATCATCGCGCAGCACGGACGCGAGGCACCACAGGGCGTCGGGCGCCAGAAGATCGCCCTCGCCCAACAGGCAGACGAACTCCCCGGTCGCCGCGTCGATTCCCTCACTGGTGGCTGCCGCAATACCAAAGTCCGCCGCAAGGGGCACGCACCTCACCCGAGCATCTGCCAGCTCGAGCCCTCGCACCACCGAGGCAAGCCGTCGGTCGTTTGGCGCAGCGTTCACCAGGATCAGCTCAAGGTGCCCGTAGCTCTGCTCGAGCACCGAGTCGACCATCTGATGAAGCTGGTCTGGCGTCGCGTCGTGCAGCACCGACACCACCGAGAAGGTCAGACCCTGTCCAAACGAGCCGTCCTGCTGCATGGCGAGCTCGGCACGACTGGCAGCGTGGGTGGAAGTGAACCAGGCGTCGTAGGCTTCGTCATCGACTGCGTCGGTGGCGGGAACGCGCCATAGCTCACGGATGCCCGCAGTCACGCGCGAACCCAAGCACGCAAAGCCCGTTGGCAGCTCGCACGCGCCTTGGGGCACAATCCACACCACCATAGTCGACGCGTTGCTCGGAACGCGGAGCGAGAACTCCACGCACCGCCGGCAGAACCCAGGATGGTCCTCCATTTGCTCGGTCTCGTCAGAGAGGCAGACCCATGCGTCTGCGGTCAGGTCACGGCCATGGGCGTCGAGAATGCGCACGAGGACCTCGCCGGCAACCGACTCCGCCCCCGTCGTCACAATCGTTGCGTGGCCCTGGCAGACGTCCAGTCCGTCATTGGTGGAGATGAGCCTGTCGACCTGAACGTCCCATTCGCCCAGTGCGTCGCGCGAAGCAGGGATGTCCGCTTCGTGCGCATGCCCCCTCGACCTGAGAACATCGCGCGGAGACGGCAGGCGAGACACCAGCGGGTTGTACTTGTACGTCAGCTCCTCCTTGGTGTCGCTGTCGTCCCAGGAGAAGGCTGTGAGCTTGATGGCTTGCGTGACGGTGAGCGGAGCCAGCGAGACGAACCACTCACCCTCATCGTCACCGTGCAGCACGCGCGCAGGAACCTCGGCGCCGCCCGATACGGTCGCCTGAGCGGTAAGCCCGTAATCCCTCGCGTCGCCTGACAGGCTGACCTGCACGTACAGTCCGTCGCGTATGCGTCTTGTGCCGACTATGCCAATCGCCATGGCGTATGGCCTCCTTGGTCTGTCCACCTCGGGCTCTTTACTGAGAGTCATGGTACTTCATGAGATACCCGTTTGGCGCAGCCACATATCCCGCACACGCAACCACATGCAGCGTGAGAACGCCCGCAGGACTGTTGCACCGGGGGTGCGCCCCTGGACCACACAAGCGCGGTCCAGGGG
>JAGAVX010000017.1 GCA_017941705.1 Atopobiaceae bacterium | reverse complement strand
GCGTGTCCCCGGGACCACAGTCGAACGAACGTCAGTCCTCGAGGGTCAGCTCGAGCATCACACGCGTCTGAGGCGTCACCTTGGCACGCTCGTCAGCACGGATGCCGGCAACCCATACCACCGCTCCGGTCGTCGAAGTGCGCACGATGGGTACGCTCGGGCGATCGGCCACAGGGACGTGGGCTTCGGCCAGCAGGTCAGAGAGCTTCTTTGACTGACCGTGCATGCCGAGCGGACACAGCACGTCGCCAGGCTGGAGCCCATCGACCCACAGGCGTCCCCCCTGGACCTGATCCACGCCCGACGCCGCCGCGTCAAGCAGCACCGACTGCTCGTCCCACTCGCGCCCGTGGGCCTTGGCGATGTCGGGAGCCTTTGACCCCGCCGGCACCGACACCAGTCGCGCCACCAGGCTTCGGCCATCTTGCAGCTCAAGGCTGCCGGGCACCTCGAGCCAGCCGGACGAGGCCTCGCCTCCCGTCTGCCCCCACCTCACCAGAAGCAGGCCAAACTCCACGCGCACATCCACGTCTACCGGCACGGTACACGAGCCCTTGCCCGCCGCAACCAGCGTTAGCACCTGCGCCACATGGCGCGCCTCCAGGCGTGCGCCCGGGCACGCATAGAGCAGGGCCTTTCGCACGACGCGCCTCGCCAGCGCCACGTCGGACGCCGCCAGTCGCGCCGCATCAAGCGCCACTACCCCCTCGCCCTCGCGTCGCACCAAGTCGCGGTATGCACGAGAGGCCAGCTGATTGAGATACGCATCTTCGTCAGAGAGGATGTCGCAGGTAACGGAAAGACTTGCCGCCACACGCTCGTTGCGCCGGCGTGCCACCGGCATCAACTCGTGGCGGACGTATGCGCGCAGATAGCGCGTGTCATGGTTCGTGTCGTCCTCGCGCCATACGATGCCGCGCATGCGCAGCAGGTCACACAGCTGGTCGTGTGTCATGTCGATGAGCGGACGCACGATGCGGTTGCGCCGGCGCGGAATCGAGGAGAGGCCCGCGGGACCCGTCCCCCTGATGGCATTCATGAAGAAGGTCTCCGCACGGTCGTCGGCCGTGTGCGCCGTAAGAATGCGTGCGGACGCCCGTGGCACGCCGCTTTCCTTTGCGAGCTCGTTGGCAAGCTGGGTCGCCGCGGCATAGCGGACCTCCCTGCCCGCATTCTCCACGTTGCCCGCGTTGGGGTCGCCCTGCTCGTGCGCCTGTTGTGCAATCGCGGCAACGTCCACGCGCCGCACCGTGCACGGAATGCCGTAGCGCGCCGCGAGCTCGCGAACAAACTCCTCGTCTTCCCTGGCATCGAGCCCACGCAGGCCATGGTTGACATGGAGCACGTGCAACCGTTCACGCGCGATGCGCGCCGGTCCCCGGCCATCGTCGATATCGAGTTTGGATGTGGCGGCAAGCACCAGCAGCGCCGTCGAATCGGCGCCGCCCGAGACCATCAGGACCACAGGACCGGCAAGCTCCGGGTCGCCCTGGCCGCTCGGTCGGTCAAAGCGCCCCTCTCCTCCTGCATATCTGCGCATCACGCTCGGCATGCGCACCCCCTCTCGACATGTCCATCCGTAGGATAGTACCAGCTTGCTCGCCCCAGTGCGACACCACAAGCGGCAGCCTTGTCAGAGCGCCACGGGCAGGAACGCTTGCACAGCCCGAATGTCTTCGAACGTGTCCTCCTCGTCTGCTACTCTTTGTTGCGTCACCCGCAAGGAGGTGCTTATGACCCCGCACATGCATCTGTACATTCTGGCCAGCGGCTCAAAGGGAAATGCCGCTGTCGTGGAGGGCCCCGAGGGATCGGTGCTGGTAGACTGCGGCCTTTCGCGACGAGAGCTGCACCGGCGCGCAGATGTGGTCGGCTGCGACCTGGGCCGCGTGTGCGCCGTACTGGTCACGCACGAGCATGGCGATCACACCAGCGGGCTCTCGGTCATCTGCAATCACTTTGATGGCCCCGTGTACGCGACGGCCGGTACGGCAGGCGCGCGAGCGCACCTCACAAGGCTCCCCTTCACGTTGGTCGACCACGACTGCACGCTGCAGCTGGGCGGCATGACAATCCATGCCTTCCCCCTCTCGCACGACGTGGCTGACCCCATGTGCTTTCGCTTTGAGGTCTTTGAGGACGGGGAGCTAGCCGACGCAATCGCTTGGGCAACCGATACGGGCAAGCTCACCAACGAGGCCCTTGAGCTGCTGCAAGGCTGCCGGATCCTGGGGATCGAGGCAAATCACGATTCCCAGATGCTTGCCACAGGACCCTATCCCGGCTACCTCAAGGCGCGCGTCGCGGGCACGCGGGGCCACCTCTCAAACGACCAGGCAGCCGAGGCGCTCCCCCTGCTCGTCACCGACGACACCGAGACGATCGTCGCCATGCACATCTCGCAGAAGAACAATCGCCCATCGCTTGCGGCACGCGCGCTGGCAGATGCGGTCGACGCGCGGTTCGTCGAAGGGAGCAAGACAGAGGCGCGCACCAAAGACGGACTGCTCACCGTATGCGTAAGCAGCCAAGACGAGCCTCTTGTCATTTGGTAGGCGCATCGCGCAGCACACCATCTCGCTGCACCAAAAAAGGGCGACGCGCATGCGCCGCCCCAATCGACAATAACCCGCTGTCAGTCAGCCGCTAGTCGATGGAGATCTTGGTCACGTTGACCTTCTGGTCCTGCTTGGGGACGTTGACGGTCAGAACGCCACCGTCAAGCTTTGCGGAGAGGCCCTCGGTCGCGGCATCCTTCAGGTACACGCCACGCGAGGCATTCCAGGCGTGCGTCTCCTTGTGGAGGTAGTTCTTGCCCTGCTCCTCCTCGGTCTCGGTCTTCTCGACCGAGATGGACAGACGGCCCTCGTTGAGCTCGACGTCGATCTCGTCGCGGTTGACGCCAGCCAGATAGGCGGTCACCACATATGCGTCGCCCGCATCTTCGACGTCCATCTTGAAGGCGTCGTTTGCGTTGACGGCAGTCAGCGGCGAAGCCAGAAGCTCGTCGAACATGTCAAACGGGAACTGCCTGCGAAGCGCGCGCTCATAGTTGCTGTACGGAATCATGCCTGCCATGATACTCACTCCTTTTCTTGGCCGCAGCATCCTTGCTGCGGCCACGCGAGCCCAGCTCGCCTTGTTATCGGGCGCCTCCTGGGGCACCCCGGGTGTCATGTAGATATATTCCCGATACAGATGGTTTTATACCGACAGGTAAAGATTTTCTTAGCTTCACACGCTCATCAAATCTAAGTCTACCTTTATTAGATTTAGTGAGCAGCGCGACAGGTAGCTACTGGTGGGGCCGCTTGTCTGCGTTGCTGCCCCTTTCAGGCAGTTCTTCTTTTCTTACGGAGTGGCTAAATCTCACTCATATAAGTCTTCGCTGGTCTAGAATGTGACCTCGAACATGCGATATGTATTTCGGAGGACTGATGGACGAACGCGAGAACACACGCCGCACCCCCTCGCGTGCCGCGCTGAACGCGGTGCCCCAGGTGTTTGACACCTCCGCAGACACGCCCGAGGGCACTGGATCGCTTTCGGCCAGCTCGACAGGCTCGTTCCGTCCGGCTAACGAGGAGCTTCTCTCGGGCACGGGCTCGATTCCGATGATTGCCTCGTCAACAGGGTCCCTCCCTGCTCAGGACGCAGCCGAGGAACCCAGCCCCATGGCATTCAGCACGGCCTCCGCACCAGCTGCCCCGCGCTACGTTCGCAAGCGCACGCCGCATCGTAGCCAGGGAACCGTGGACGACCTCACCGAAGAGAGCCAGCCTTCCGCGATGTACACGCACGACTCGAACATCAGCGTCGGCGGCGCGACGCCCCTCTCGGGCATGTCGTATCGCAGGGCCCGCAGCGACATCTCGCGCGTGAAGAACAATTCGCGCTATGGCCAGTACCTCGAGATTCCCAAGGGTCGTCGCACCATCTTCGCCTCGCGTGAGCGCGCCAGAAGGAGGCGCTCCGTTTTGGCGCTGGTCATCGTGGTGATGCTGCTCGTGCTCGCCGCCTGGTTCCTCTGGAACATGATGCAGAATCTCCTCGGCTAACCACCAGAAGACACAGACTGCCCCGTGCATCGGGGACAGGCACCTCTGCACACGGGCGTGCATGGGGGACAGGCTTGGCGCGCTCAATGCGCG
>JAGAVX010000145.1 GCA_017941705.1 Atopobiaceae bacterium | reverse complement strand
TTTGGCCAGGCGTACCAAGAGACAGACGAGCGCCTTGGGTCCCAGCTCAACAGCTACCTCCTGCGCTGGGAGCGAGACTACGCCATCTACCACGGCATTCCCCAGGCGATGCGAGCAAGCCAGGAGGACGAGCTCGGTTCTGCGGTCCTCACGCTGATGCGGGCGGAGCATGCCCAGCTGCGCGCAGCCAAACGTGAGCCCAAGATTGCCAACGACCAGGCCAGGGGCAACGCCCCCGCTGACGACCAGGTATTCCACGCTCTTGGCAACGCGGGCACCTACCACATCTGCGAGTCGCGCCTCGCCAAGGACGACCCCGAGCTCGTCTCCGCGGTCGCGCTCGACGTCTTTTCCGAGCTCGTGATGCACTGCTCAAAGCGCCGCAAGACCGACTACGTCGAGGGGCTGTTTGGCTACGCCCTCCGCACGCCCTACACCATGTTCGCCGCAGCCGTCTTCTACGATCCGGACCCACACCCGGACTGCACGGTGACGCTGAACGAACGCGAGTCGTTCACCTGCAAAAACGGGCACTGGTACCGCCTGCTCGCCTGCGAGGCACGCAACAGGAGCGCCGAGCTGGGACTGGCTCTGCATGCCGTCGACTACGAGCTGCGCAAGGCGCTCGACTACGCCTACCCGCTCAAGGAGCGGAAGGTCCCCAAGTACCTCACCAAGATGGTGCGCAGCGCCATCGCAAAGCGGCTTGAGGAACGCGCGGAAGCCGAAAGGCGGCGCATCACCATCGACCTCAGCAAGCTTTCGGGCATTCGCGCCGCCGCTGCGGTCACGCAGGAGGCGCTGCTCACCGACGAGGAGCGTGGCGAGGAGCCGGCACCCGAGCCCACGACCACTGCGGCGGAGCCCATGCAAATGCAACTGGCAGCAGAGACGCCAGCCGCTCAAGACAGCCAGACGCAAGAGGCTGCGGCTGCGCAAGCTGGTGAGCCCGCAAGCCCCGGCGCACCAGCCGCACCGGTGGCCACTGGGACTTTCGCCAACCCGACACCCGCAACCACCACAGAGGGTCCGCTCACGCCCCTGCAGATTCGCTTTCTCACGGGGCTCATGGACGGCACGCCTGTCCACGAGCTCCTCTCCCCCACTGACCCATTCCCGTCCGTCGTGGCGGATAGCATTAACGAGACGTTCTTTGACCTGGTGGGAGACGCCGTCATCGAGTTCGACGGCGACACGCCGCTCATCGTCGAAGACTACCTCGATGACATCAGGGAGGTCCTGCAAGCATGACACAGCAGCAGAAGGTGCCACGTCGCATCGCATCCGTCATCATCAACTCGCTCAAGGGCGGCGTCGTGCCGCGCGTGGGGCTTCCCTACATCACCGTCGGGCGCGAGGCCGAGATTGCCGCGCTGCTCCACGACCTCGACCTCGTGGCAGACGGCGGCGCGTCGTTCCGCTTCTTGGTCGGTCGCTACGGCAGCGGCAAGAGCTTTCTGCTCCAGACCATCCGCAACCACGCCATGGGACGCAACTTCGTGGTCTGTGACGCCGACCTCTCCCCCGAGCGACGCCTGCACGGCACAAAGGGCCAGGGTCTCGCCACCTACCGCGAGCTGATCAGCAACCTGTCGACCAAGACGCGCCAGGAGGGAGGCGCCCTCACGCTGGTCCTCGAGCGCTGGATATCCAACATCCAAGCGCAGGTCAGCATGGCGAGCGGACTGGCTCCCAACGACCCGGCCTTTGCCGACGAGGTCGAGCGGGCCATCATGGCACAGATCCAGCAGCTGCAGGAGCTGGTGCATGGCTTTGACTTCGCACGCCTGCTCACGATGTATTGGCGTGCGCACCTCGAGGGCGACGACGAGACCAAGGCCAACGTTATCCGGTGGTTCCGCGCGGAGTACCGCACCAAGTCCGAGGCGCGCGCCGACCTCGGCGTCAACATCATCATCTCGGATGACGACTGGTACGACTACCTCAAGCTCTTTGCCGCCTTCTTCAAGGGAGCCGGCTACGAGGGTCTCATCATCCTGATCGACGAGCTCGTCAACCTGTACAAGATCCCCAACGCCGTCAGCCGCCAGTACAACTACGAGAAGATCCTCACCATGTACAACGACACGCTGCAGGGCAAGGCGCGCTACCTGGGCATCATCATGGGCGGGACCCCGCAATCCATCGAGGATCGGCGGCGGGGCCTGTACTCCTACGAGGCACTGCGCTCACGCCTTGCGCAGGGCCGCTTTGCGAGCGAGGGCCTGGCCGACCTGCTCGCCCCCGTCATCCGCCTACAGCCCCTCACCTACGAGGAACTGCTCGTACTCACCGAGAAGCTCGCCGACATCCATGCTGGTCTCTTTGGCTACGAGCGCACGGTGACCGAGAACGACCTGATCACGTTCCTGCAGCTCGAGTACGGCCGTGTGGGCGCCGACACGCACCTCACGCCGCGCGAGGTCATCCGCGACTTCGTGGAGCTGCTCGACATCCTGTACCAGACTCCGACGCTCACCAT
>JAGAVX010000144.1 GCA_017941705.1 Atopobiaceae bacterium | reverse complement strand
CGCGGTGGCGGGGGTCGCGGCGAGGGCGGCGGGGCCGGCGATCGCGGCGGCCAGGGCGATCGAGGCGGCGATGGACTTGATGGTGGCGTTGGTCTTCATGGCGGGCTTCCCTTCTCCTCGCGCCTTCTTTGGCGCGGTTGTATTTGGTATTCGCATTCTTGTACGCGCCGGACCGCCGCGTGTCTCAAGGGCGTTGCGACTATTTGAGATTGACTTGGATTACGCGAAGCAGGGCGAGCGAGGCGAGAAGGCCATGCACTTCGAGACGTCACGTTAAATGTGCGATTTCGCAAAGACAGTACGTCGAATTGACCATAAACACGGGACTTCGGGTCTTGCAATCGTCACTTTGACGTACTGTCCTCGTGAAATCGCAAGTTTGACGTACGCTCATCCCGCCCAATGCGGCGTAGCGTCGCCCGCGGTGCACCGTGAACAACTCCCATCGAAGCCGCACGACCTACGTATATGAAAAGACCCCCATCGCTGGGGGTCGGACTGACCGATGGCGGAGGAGGAGGGATTCCCGCGTTGCCTTGCGGCAACGCTCGTGGGGTTCGTCGCTACGCTCCTCACCCCGCGGAAGGCCACTGGCCTTCCGCGACCTTGCGGTTCGAATCCCCGCACGACCCACGTATATGAAAAGACCCCCATCGCTGGGGGCCGGACTGACCAATGGCGGAGGAGGAGGGATTCGAACCCTCGTTACCCCTAAGGGTAAAACGGTTTTCGAGACCGCCGCATTCAACCACTCTGCCACCCCTCCGTAAGGGTGACGCGGCGCCCAATCTAAGGACGCCGCGGGAAGTTCTGGCGGAGAGTCTGGGATTTGAACCCAGGATACGCTTTCGGCGTATACACGATTTCCAATCGTGCTCCTTCGGCCACTCGGACAACTCTCCGTGAAATCGCAAACGACAGTATACAGGACTTGCAAGAAAAATGCACTAACAACATTGCTGCACAAATGCACCAAAGTTCTCGGCGAAGGTAACGGCAAAGGCCGTAAAAAGCCCCGCAAGGCAACAGTCCCCAAAGCGCGCGCCAAAGCGCTGCGCTACCATGGGATTCCATCCGTACCAAGGAGCGCCCCGTGGTTTCCGACTTCTTTGCCACTCAAAGCCCAACCCTCAGCTCGATGCCGATGCCGGTCTGGCTCGACCTTGCCGCCGTGGCGGTTGGCTCGCTTTCGGGGCTCTTCTATGCTCGCGAGCGCAAGCTCGACCTGATCGGCTACATAGGGCTCGCGATCATCAGCGGCCTTGGCGGAGGACTGGTGCGCGACACCATCATGCAAGTTGGCGACGTATACATGCTCAAGTCACAGTGGCCGATCATCATGTGTGTCGTTGTCGGGACCGCCGGCTTTCTCTTCCCCACGTCGCTGCTGACGCACACGAACATCCTCGAGTGGATAGACATCATATCCGTGGGCCTCTTTGCCGCGGCGGGCGCTGACAAGGCGATCCTCTACCGCCTCAACGTCCCCGCAGTCATCCTCATGGGCACCATGACCGGCGTAGGCGGAGGCATGCTCCGTGACATCTTCTTGGGGGAGGTCCCGCAGATCTTCAAGCGCAGCAACTGGTACGCCCTGTGCGCCATCGCTGGTTCCTGCACGTACTACATCTGCGCTGTGCCCCTGGGCATCGACAAGGCCTTGGCCGCATTGCTGTGCGTGCTGGTAACCCTGCTCCTCAGGCGCATCAGCCTGCGCTACAACCTGTACTCCCCCGCAGACGTCGACCTGGCTCCAGCGGTAAGACGAACGGCACGTGGCATGGCCGACGCGGCCAAGGAGGTCACTTCGAACGAGCTCGAGCATGCTCGGCAGCAGCACGAGCGCAAGCGTCGCGACCGCATTCACTACGGGCGCTAACGCCAGAAGCAAAATCCACCTTCTGTTGTCTGGGGGACACGCCCCAAGGCCGCACAAATGTGGCCTTGGGGCGTGTCCCCCAGACAACAGAAGGCCACTTGGAGCGACCTTTGGGTTCGCGTTGGTACGCGGTTACTTCTTCACCAGTCCGTGACGAACGTTCCACTTGCGGCGCTCGATCTCGGAGAGAATGCGCTTGCGCAGGCGGATGTTCTTGGGCGTGATCTCGACCAGCTCGTCATCCATGATGTACTCGAGCGCCTCCTCAAGCGTGAAGGTGCGCGGCGGCGTAAGCTGAACGGCAATGTCAGCGGTGCTCGAGCGCTGGTTGCCCAGCTGCTTGGTGCGAGCGATGTTGACCACCATGTCGCCAGGCTTGCTGCGCTCGCCCACCAGCATGCCCTCGTAGCACTCGGTGCCCGGCTCGACGAACAGCGCGCCGCGCTCCTGCAGCGTGCCCAGCGCGTAGGCCACCGCCTTCTCAGTGGACATGCTGATCATCGCGCCATTCTGGCGGCTGCCGATGTCGCCGGCAAAGGGCCCGTACTCGAGGAAGGTGTGGTAGAAGACTGCCTCGCCGTGCGTCACGTTGAGGATGCGGTTCTTGAGGCCCATGATGCCTCGTGTCGGGATCTTGAACTCGAGGTGGGTCTGGACGATGCCGGCCTCCATGTTGGTCATGGTTCCGCCGCTGTTGCCAAAGACCTCGATGACCTTGCCCGAGTACTCGTTGGGACACTCGACCACAGCCTGCTCGATGGGCTCGAGGCGCTCGCCGCCCTCACCCTTCTTGAACAGCACGCGCGGGCGGCCAACCTGGAACTCGTAGCCCTCGCGGCGCATCTGCTCCATAAGGACCGAGAGGTGCAGGATGCCGCGACCGGCAACCTCGACGCCGGTCTTGTCGGCCAGCTCCTCGATGCGCATGGTCACGTTGTTCTCGGCCTCTTGCTCCAGGCGCTCCTTGAGCTGGCGCCCGCCCACGATGTCACCATCGCGACCGACCAGCGGCGACGTGGATGGCTCGAACACAACGGCCAGGGTAGGAGGATCGATCTCGATGGGGTCGAGCTCGACGGGGTTGTCGGGATCGGTGTACACGTCACCGATGTCGGTGGAGTCGACGCCCACGACCGCACCGATGTCGCCGGCCGTGACCTCCTGGCACTCCTTGCGGCCCAGGTAGTCAAAGGTAAAGAGCTGCTTGACCTGGCTCATGGCGCGGCTACCGTCGTTCTTGACCACAAGAATCTTGTCGCCCTGATGAATGGCGCCCGAGTACACGCGCCCAATGCCAATGCGACCGACGTAGCTCGAGTGGTCGACCGTCACGCACTGCATGGCAAGCGGCCCGTCCACATCGACCTCAGGCGCAGGCAGGGCCTCTACGATCATGTCGAGCAGCGGGAACATGTCCTGTCCGCCGTCATCCGGGTCAAGGCGCGCGAAGCCGTTCACCGCCGAGGCATAGATGACGTGCTCCATGGCAAACTCGAGCTGCTCGTCGTCGGCGCCAAGGTCCATCATGAGGTCGAGCGAATCGTTAAGCGCCTTCTCGGGGTTGGCGCCTTCGCGGTCGATCTTGTTGATGACGATCATGATGCGAAGCCCGCACGCGATGGCGTGGCTCAGCACGAAGCGCGTCTGGGGCATGGGCCCCTCGGCCGCATCCACCAGCAGCAGGGCGCCGTCGGCCATCTTGAGCACGCGCTCGACCTCGCCGCCAAAGTCGGCGTGGCCGGGGGTGTCGATGACGTTGATCTTGATGTCGCGGTAGCTGATCGAGATGTTCTTTGCCAGGATCGTGATGCCACGCTCGCGCTCCTGGTCGTTGGAGTCGAGCACGCGCTCCTGCACCTGCTGGTTCTCGCGGAAGGCACCCGATGCACGCAGCATCTGGTCGACCAGCGTGGTCTTACCGTGGTCGACATGGGCGATGATTGCAATGTTGCGAATGGCGTCCTGACGCATGTAGTTCTTCTTCCTGTTGCTTGCCGCTTTCACGGGTCTTTTTTCGTTGCACACTATAGGACAGCGGGCCGCGCATGCAACGGTACGTGGCGGCGCTTCATGGAAACAGTTTGGTTGGAACAGGAGATTCCCCTAGAGAAGCGGCTCGAGCTCGCCGGCGGGGGCTGGGTCGGTCCAGGTGAAGTCGTCACCCGTGCCGCGGCCACTGAACAACGAGTAGCCTGAGTAGCTCTTGTATCCTCGCTCGCCAAACTCGAGAAGCAAGGCATCCTGATAGGCTCCCGCCTCATCGGCTACCGCGGCCTCGTAGCAGATGGCATACCGCACCGGAGAGGCAAGTCCCGCCGCAGGATCGCCACTCGACCCGAGCTCCTTCACGCGATCGCGCGCCATCTGGAGGCACTGCTCGGGACCATCGTCGGTGAACTCGTAACTGCCCACGTTACCCGCTGCGTCCTCTGCCACGAGCAGGACACCCAGCTCGCCACCACCGGCCACGATGTCCAAAGCATCACCCAGAAGCTCGGCAGCAAGTGCGTCGAGCTCGGGTGAGACCCCATTGCGACGGTCGCCCTTTGCCATTTGTGCCCCCTCTCAGCCAACCTCTCTATTATGCGCAATTGGAGCAGCGCGGCGCACGACACGGCTCGCCCGAACAAAACCGGCAGACTGGCAAGCCGCCGCGCGACGGCGAGCGGGCATGCAACTCGCGGCGTCGTCCCCCTATTTGCGTATGGGGCGATACCGTGTAGCGATGCAGCGACGCCCGCGCCTGAACCGGCGGCGCGCGGTGGTACTGCTAAACTGCATCAGACAAACGCATTACCAGCACCACAACGAGTAACGGGGTTCGTGGCATGACGAACAGCACTGCAGAGAACGAGAAGGAGACGAAGCACATGTCACCGACTGACGGGCCGGCGAGAGCAGAGGGCGGGAACTCGAATGTGAGCCGCGTGGTCATCGCCGTCCTGTGGGTAGCCCTCCTCGCGCTGGCCGCATTCTTGTTTCGCCTGGTCGACTGGGTGTTCCTCAACTGGGGAAACCTGCGAATGGACGAGCTCCTCTACACCATGACGGCCGATCTCACGGGCACCAACCCCGAAACCATCAAAGGGGCCTTGGCTCATACGCTGCCTGCCACCTTCGCAGTCGCGGCCATAGCCATTGCGCTAAGCCATGTGCTACGCAAGTCGCCCAAAAGGCTCGGGACGTTTCGCCGCGTCACGGCAGCAGTGGCAGCGCTCACCATTGCGGGCTCGGCCTTCTACTTCTTCCACACCATCGGCCTCGGCGAGTACATCAGGAACCAGTTCACGGAATCCACCTTCATCGAGGAGCATTACGCCGATCCCAACGAGGTCAAGGTCACGTTCCCCGAGCGCAAGCGCAACCTCATATTCCTGTTCATCGAGTCCATGGAGATGTCGTTCTCGGACGAGGAGAACGGCGGCGGAAAACCCACCAACGTCATTCCCGAGCTCACTGAGCTGGGTCTAGAGAACGAAACCTTCTCGGGCGACCCCACCAAGCTCAATGGCGGCTACGCGCTCTATGGAGCGACCTATACCATGGGCGGCATGTTTGCACAAACCTCTGGATTGCCTCTGACGCTCTCGTCCGACACGCTGTCGATCACCGATGGCTTCATACCCGGCATCACCGCCTTGGGCGACATGCTGCAGCAGGCTGGGTACCGCAACTGCTTCCTGCTGGGAACCGACGCGGCGTTCGGCGACCGCGACAAGTACTTCGCCGACCACGGGGACTTTGAAATCTGGGACTACAAGTACTCGATCGAGAAGGGCGAGATCCCCGCGGACTACTCGAGGGGCTGGTGGGGCTACGACGACGCCATCCTCTACGAGAACGCCAAGCGCCATCTCGCCGAGCTGTCTGCCTCCGATGAGCCTTTCAACCTCACCATGCTCACGGTGGACACCCATGCCGAAGATGGCTACGTATGCGACCTCTGCAAGAACGATTTCCCGGGAGACCGTTACTCGACCGCCTTTGCCTGCGCCAACCGCCAGGCCTACAACTTCGTGCGCTGGTGCCAGAAGCAGAGCTTCTACGAGAACACGACCATCGTTGTCGTGGGCGACCATTGCACCATGGACCACGACTATGCCGATGACATGGCCGAGGGCTTCGATCGCCGCATCTATACCACCTACATCAATGCCGCAGCCGAGCGCGAAAGCGACGGACAGCGGCTCTTCTGCTCGATGGACAACTTTCCCACCGTCGTCGCTGCCCTGGGCGCCACCATCGAAGGCGACAGGCTCGGCCTGGGAACCAACCTCTTCTCTGACACACCAACCCTCGTGGAAGAGCTCGGAAAAGACGAGCTCGACGACCAGCTGGCGCTGCGAAGCGCCTTTTACGACAACGTTCTGGGCGAGGAGGTCAATCGAGAGGTTCGGGCCTCGTATGACAGCGAGTCCGGCCACATCGACATCGATGTCTTGGATGGCATCGACGATAGCTGGAGCTATGACTTCGTCTACTGCACGGTGACCAACAAGAAGTCCGGCGACTTCGTCCAGTTTGCCCTCGACGAGCTGGATGGCACCTACCATACCTCGGTCCCAATGAGCGAGTTTGACTATGAGCCAGGCACCTATGATGTCGAAATCGACTTCATGATGGACGACGGCCTTCCCAAGTGGTTCAACACCACGAGCGTTGACATATCGAGAGGCGACGTCGCCCCAAAGAGCAGCGAAGGTAGCGCGGCACGATCCGCCGAGGACATCCACGTCGACCTCACCCGGGCAAACGGTAACGGCACGTTCGACGCACGCGTAGTTCAGGAGAAGTCGGGGCCGGTCCTCGAGATCTCCTTCAAGCCCGAGGACGGGACGACGCACGACCAGATGACGTTCCCCGCCTGGAGCTGGAGCCACTCTCAGGACGACCTAGTCTGGTACCAGGGCGAACTTCAAAGGGATGGGTCCTACCTCATCAGGCTCGACCTCACGAAGCATGGTACCTGGGGCATCGTGGAAGCCGACATCTACAGCGGCACCGATGGCGAGGAGAAGCTGCTGGGCGCCTGTGTAACGAACCTTTCTTAAAAAAGGTATCATCAGAGCCGTATGGCTGTCTTCGACAGAATCAAAGGGACTCGCATGACAATCAAGCTCTCGACCACCACGCGTGGCAACGGGAAAGTGTTCACGCTTATAGAGACAGACCTCGTCGGAGCCTCGTGGGAGGCCAGCGCGGTCACCAAGGGCAACGACAAGGTGCCGGCCAAAGTGCACCTCCTTGATGACGGAACTCCCGTCCTGGTTGTGGCGGGACTCGCAGTGGATCAAAGCGTCTCCGTTACCGCACGCGATACCAATGGCGCCATCATCGGACAGGCACGGCATACGGTGAGCGCCAGAGGAGCAGCCCTGGCCTCCAAGGCCAACACCCTGCTCAAGAACCCGCGCGTCGCCGCGCTGCGCAACTGCGACCAGGATGCCTCCACCACCGAGCTGGCCGTCTATGCGCTGCGGCTCATCCCCAAGGGAACCGAGTGCGACCTGTTGCACGCCTTGGTCTTCTTTGCCGTGGTCGACCCGGCGCAGGAACCGCCGGCCGTTGAGCTCGAGGTGCTTGATGACCGCGGACGCTCGGCCGTCCTGGGCGAGCCCGTTCTTTTGGGCGACCTCGTCGAGGAGTTCCCCGACTATCCCGGCGTCTACTATCGCGCCGTCCAGTACTCGATTCCCATCACGCACGAGATGGGCTGGTTCTGCCTCTCCGTCTCCTGTCCCGAGGCAGGCATCGACCCCAACTTCATATGCATGCAGCCCCACGACATGTTTGGGTTGCTCAACTTCTGGCACACCATCCCCTTTGGCTTCGAGGGGGCAGACCCCAACTACGAGGCGTGGCTCAAGTCGACGCGCGCCAACGCGACCGACCTCGAGATTCAGCGACGCGACCAGGCAACGCTGCCCATACGACCCAAGTTCTCGGTCGTAGTGCCCCTCTACCACACCCCCATCGACTTCTTCCATGACATGGCAGACTCGGTCCTGGGCCAGACCTACCCCAACTTCGAGCTCATCCTGGTCAACTCGACGCCCGAGGACGCCGACCTCGCCCAGGCGGTGACCGAGCTCGCCGCGGCGGACGAGCGTGTGCGCGTGGTGACGCTCGACCAGAACTACGGCATCACCGAGAACACCAACGCCGGCATCGATGTCGCCACGGGCGACTTCGTAAGCTTCTTCGACCACGATGACCTGCTCGAGCCCGACCTGCTCTACTGGTACGTGCGCGGCATCAACGAATACCCCGAGACCGACCTGCTCTACTGCGACGAGGACAAGCTGCTTGACGGACACTACGTGGAGCCCTTCTACAAGCCCGACTGGAGCGTCCTGTTCCTCGAGACCAACAACTACGTGTGCCACCTGCTCACCGTTCGCAAGAGCGTGATCGACGCACTGCCTCGCCCAACCGACGTATACGATGGCGCCCAGGACCATCGCCTGGCGCTTGCCGCCGGTGAGCTGGCGCGCAACGTCTACCACGCGCGGCGCATGCTCTACCACTGGCGCATCCATTCCGCGTCCACTGCAGGCGACGGTGCCGCCAAGCCCGAATCGCTGGTGGCGGGACGTCGCGCCATCGAGGAGCACTTCGAGCGCCTAGGCATCCCGGCACGTGCCGACGACCTGCCCAACTCGCCCCACTGCTATGTCCCCGTCTATACTCCCGACGCGCTGCCCAGCGTGAGCGCAGTGGTCTCGCCGGGAAGCGAGGAGCAGGTCAGGCGCACCGTCGAGTCGCTCGAGGCCCTGGGTTGGGATAATCTGCAGATCTTGACCTCGGACCCGGTAGCGGAACGTAACGAGGTCTCGACAAGCTTTGCCCGTGCCGTCGAGGGCGCGACGGGCGAGCTCCTGGTGCTTCTGGCCGCCGGCGCCACCGTGCGCGAGGCCGCCTCGTTCGAGCAGCTCCTTGCCTGCGCCACGAGGCCGGATGTGGCGATAGCCTGCCCCAAGACGGTCTTCCCCGATGGGACCAACCACGGCAACGGGCTGGCCTTCCACGAGCGTTCGATCCTGCACATGAACCGCTATTTCTACCAGGACCTCAACGCCGACCGCGCCATCACCGTGCTACCGCATGACGTCTCGGCGGGCAGCGGGCACGTGGTCGCCCTGACGCGCTCTACGTACGACGAGCTGGAGGGGCTCACCGAGGGGCTCCCCCAGACCATCTGGGGCGTCGACCTGTGCCTCAAGGCGCGCGTGCGGGGCCTTCGCATCGCCCAGCACTCCCCCTCGCGCATCGAGTTTGGCTTCGTGCGCAACGACCTCACGCTCGACATGGAGAGCACCGCCCTCCAGAGCGAGTCGGATCGCTCGTATCTCCTGCGTACCTACCCCGAGGTGCTGAGCCTGCCCGACCACTACTACAAGCCCCTGCTCTAACCACAAGCGAGGACCATGATGCCCACCACACTTACCCTTGGAGAGATAACCCGCGGCTCGGGCAAGGTGTTCGTCCGCGTGCACACCAATGCGAATCGCCTCTGGGCCTCATCGAGCGCGGGTGGCAACGACCTACCTTGCGAGGCCTTTCGCCTTGACGACGGCGACTGGGTCGTCACCGTCCCCGTTCTTTCCGTGACGCAGCGTCTTGACGTTTGGGCCGGCGAGCAAGACGCTGACAAGCACGCCCGCATGCGGATCAACCCCTTGGCGGCGCGCGTCCAATCGACCGCCAATACGCTGCGCAAAAACGAGGCCGCCACGGGAATACGCAATATCGACGCAGAGTTGTCCAGCATATCTCTCGAGGCCAAGAGCATCGTGCCCGACGGGGATCAGATCATCGTCACCTGCACGGTCGACGCCTTCCCCAAACCGGTGGGCCACGAGCAGATGAGCCCGGCCATCTTCGCCTTGGATGGCACGCGGGTCGATGACGGATGGATCGACTTGGGCACTCACCTGCGCCCCGATGCCAAGTACCCTTCGGAGAAGCGCTTCTCCTCGACCTTCTCGCTCCGCGTCCCAGCAGGCCTGGACGCCCTGGTAATCGGAGTGGACTTCGCCGACCAGTGGCGCTTCATCGAGCTCGAGCCCTGGCGCCTGGCCCAGCTTCGTGACCAGTGGGCCCAGCTTGCCACGCCTGCCGACCGTGACGTGCGCTACGAGGACTGGTTCCTCAACAGGCATCGCATGCGCAAGAACGACCGCATCCTCCAGGAGCGTGCCGTGCCCCATCTGGCCGAGCAGCCCACGTTCTCGATCATCGTCCCGCTCTTCAAGACGCCGTTGGACTTCTTTGCCGAGATGGTCGACTCGGTCGTGGCGCAGACCTACCCCAACTGGGAGCTGCTGCTGGTCAACGCAAGCCCCGAGGACGGCGCCCTTCACGCCGCGGTGGAGCAGCGTTGTGCGGCGGACAAGCGAATTCGCCACATACCCCTGGACGGCAACTACGGCATAACCGAGAACACCAACGCAGGCATACGTGCTGCGACCGGTGACTTTCTCTCGTTCTTCGACCACGACGACGTGCTCGAACCGGACATCTTGTACTGGTACGCCAAGGGCATCAGCGACTATCCCACCACTGACCTGCTCTACTGCGACGAGGACCATCTTCAGGACGGCCACTACATCGTCCCCTTCCTCAAGCCAGACTGGGACCCCGACCTGCTGTGCTCGGAGAACTACGTGTGCCACATGCTCACGGTGCGCAAGTCGCTGGTCGATGCGCTGCCCGAACTGCCCGACAAGCGCTTTGACGGCTCGCAGGACCACAACATGACCTTCCTGGTGGGCGAGCAGGCCCGCAACGTCTATCACGTGAGGCGCGTCCTCTACCACTGGCGCATCCACGAGAACTCGACCGCGGGCAAGGGCGTGAGCCAAAAGTCGTATGCCCTCGAGGCGGAGCGCCTGGCCGTGCAGGGTCATCTCGACCGTTGTGGCATCCCCGCCAAGGCTGTCATGGAGGCGCGTGTGCCGGGTCGCTGTGAGGTCACGTACGACATGCACGAGTTCCCGCTGGTCTCAATCGTCATCCCCAACAAGGATGCACCGGAGGTGCTCTCGACCTGCATCGACTCCATCCTCGAGCTCACCACCTGGCCTCTCTACGAGATCGTGGTGGTCGAGAACAACAGCACCCAGGATGACACCTTTGCGCTCTACGAGCGACTGCAGGCACGCGACCGGCGCATTCGTGTCATCACCAGCAACACGGGCGGTGTCTTCAACTTCTCGAAGGTCATAAACGACGGCTTCGCCGCCGCGAGGGGCGAGTACCTCCTCATGCTCAACAACGACACCGAGGTCATCGACGCGGACTGGCTGCAGCATCTCATGGGCCCCTGCATGCGAGAGGATGTCGGAGCCGTTGGCTGCAAGCTGCTTTACGCCAACGACACCTTCCAGCATGTGGGCGTGGCGCTTGGCCGCGGCTTTGGTCCCTTCCACGTGGACGTCAGCCTGCCAGAGGGCACCTGGGGCTACTACGAGACCGACCTGCTCAGCCACCGCGCCTCCGCCGTGACGGGCGCCTGCCTGCTGACCAAGAGGTCGGTGTTTGACGAGGTGGGCGGCCTGGACGAGACCCTCTCGGTCAACTACAACGACATCGACTACTGCATGAAGGTGCAACAGGCGGGCCTTGCCGTTCTGCTTCAGCTTGACACGCGCCTGCGCCACTACGAGTCGGTCACGCGTTCCCCCTCGACGAGCAGGGCAAACGCCATCAGCTTTGGCCGTGAGCACGGCATCTTCCTAGGCCGTTGGCAACGTCACGTCACCTTGGGAGAGCACTACTACAGCAAGCTCTTCAGGTTCTGGAACCCCTATCACACCCTCGACGTGTAGAAAACCCGAGTGTGGTCCCGGGGACACGCCCCTAGACCACACTGTGAGCAAACGATGGCCACCGAGTGTGGTCTAGGGACGTGTCCCCGGGACCACACTCGCGACTGCCTACTCGTACAGAGCGACGATCTGCTCCTTCACTAGGCCCCAATCATACTGGGCAGCGGTCTTGAGGCCTCCTTCGCGCAGGCGCTCCCTCAGCCGCGCGTCGGTCGCAATCATCTCCACGAGTTCGGCGGCCTTTTCGTCCTCGCCGCGGTCAAAGACGAGCGCATTCTCGCCATCGGCCAAATAGGCGGCGTTCCCTCCGTTGACCAGCACCACGACCTGCCCACCCGTCGCCATCATCTCGAGCGGCGGGTAGCTCCAGCTCTCAAGCACGCTCGTCTTGAGCAGGATGTGACAACGCTGGTAGACGCTGGCCACCTCGTCATGCGGAACGGCATTGAAGAAGCGGTCGACCCGATACCAGTCCTTCGGCTTGCCACGATAGGACAGGTACCAGATCTCGTACTTCTCCGGGTCGAGCTTCTCGGCGATCCGGAAGCTCTCGTCGACGTTCTTGTATTCGCTCTCGGAGTCGCCCTCTATGAGAACGCGTATCTTTCCCGACCAATCCCTCTCGACCGGAGAGAACTGCTCGAGGTCGATGCCGTTGGGAGCGAGCCTCACGTCCTGCCTGCCGTACTCTTCCTCCAGCCAACGCTTGCACCACGGCGAGATGGTGCAGTAAGTGAGCCCGGGAACATGTCCATAGGTGGCCGTTGCATCGCGGAACTGCTGGGTGTTGAGCTCGTAGAACTCGTTTTCCTTGTTCTGAACCAGGTAATAGCTATCGAGCTTGTTGTAGTAGAACCGCGCGTAGGGCACAGTCGCCCACATCGTGGCAATCATCTTGTCGATGCGGCCACGGTAAGGCGCAACGTCGCCCGAGAGCACCCAGAACCTCTCGCCCTCGAAATCGACCCAGAAGCCCTCCCTGTCGGTGTGGAGGCTCATGAACCCAGCATCATAGCCCGCCTTGCGCAGGATGCTCGCATGCTTCATGGCTACGAAGACGCCGCCAGAGAGAGCGGTGTCAAAGAGCACGATGGCCGCATTGGGCGTACGGTGCGAAACGATGAAGTCGGCAAGGCCACGTCCGCTCGTCACGGTGACATGATGGGCAAGGCATTCCTTCTGGGCAGCCTCTCCGATGCGCCGCCGCAGGTCCTCGTCCTCATAGAGCCTTGTCAGCGCTTCGTACCATTCGTCCGGAGTGCTGCAGAGCAGGCCGTCGACCCCATCGGTGACGCATTCGGCAAAGGCCCCAAGGTTGCTTGCCACCGTGGGAACCTTGACCAAGCCCGCCTCGACCCACTTGTTCTCGGACTTGGCGCGGTTGAAGATGGTGTCCTCGAGCGGTGCCAGGTTGACGTCAACGTTCGCCAACAGGTCAGGAAGATCCTGCCACGGAAGGAACGGCCTGCGCTCGATACGCTCCTCTGGGAAGTCGAGCCCCTCGGGCAGCTCGAGCTCGCCCACGACCAGCAGCCGGGCATCCTCGTGCTCGCTCATGACGCGAAGGACGGCAGGAGCCACCAGCTCAAAGTCCGAGCTGTGTGTGATGCGGCCGCTGAAGTATGCCATCGTGAAGCCCGTATGGTCCTCGCGAAGAGCACGTGCCACCTCCCAGCGCTCGCGCTCCGCCTCGGCAACATCCCCCTCTTCCTTGAGCGAAAGGACGTCCCTCTCTAGAACCGCTCGCAGCGAGAGCCCCACCATGTCCTGAGAGGCAACGTTGCGGTTGACATACACGAGGTCAAGGTAGTGTCCCAGCTCTTCTGCCATCTGGGCGGTAGTGGTGATGACGCCGTCGCACAGCATCATGGTCTGACCGTAGCGATGCACGCCGTCATCGTAGAGCGCCTTGTCATCTGCCTTCATCGAGGCCACAAAGGGAATCTGGTCGGTGTACTTGGTGTCGATGACCAGGTCGTCAATGTCAAAGTAGACCCTCTTGTTGAGGGAGTGGGCCAGTTTGACGAAGTTGCCGATCGCCTCCACGTACGGGCAACGGAAGATGACAAAGGTGCGCGCCGTGCGCACATGGTCGTCAAGCAGCTCCCATGCGTTCACGACGGCGCAGGAGATTCCCATGCTCTCGAGCTGCTCCATCTGGTGTGTCACGCGATAGCGGATGGGATGGGGCACGGAGTAGTCGCATCCGTTGATGAACAGCACGTCGACAAAGCCGCGCAGAAGCTCCTGTGCGGGAGACGGTGCGGGCGGGGCAGGGAGCTCCTCCATCGGCGCGGGAGCAGGCTCTCCGCGACGAAGAACCCTCTTTGCCACGCGCTTGACGCGCGATCCTACGCTCCCATCCAGCATCTCGTACCACCTCTCGTATAGCGGGTTCGCTCCTCTTCAAGTATATCGATGGCATCGCGGCCTATACTCTTCCAAGAAGGATTTACGAAAAGGTAGTACCGGGAGACACCATGAAGATCAAGACCCTTGGTATAGGACGACTCAACTGGACTCGCTACTTTGCCTTCAAGGCAAGCGAGACGGGCGAGAATCCCACACTAACGGCCCGCTACTCGTATGACGACAAGAGCATGGCTGTCCCCGTATTCTGCGTCGAGCGGCGAGGTGCAGCCAGAACCTACGTCGTCGCCTTCCCCTACCGTGAGACCGACCGGCAAGAGATCGCGCTTTCGAACGGCACCGAGGGCGTCATTTGGTCACGGTCGTACACGCAGAGCCAGCTAAACCTCTCTAACAGCATCACCTGCCGCGTGCGCCGCGGCCTCACAGAGAAGATGCGCGGGATCGAGCTCGCCCGACGCGACGAGTACGCTTACGTCGAGTGCATCGCGAGCTGTCCTTATGACGACGAGCACGAAGTCATTCGCCTGCGCGTGACCTACCCGGATGGCGTCACCGGACCAACGGTCGACCCATGGAAGGTGCTTGTGTCGGGAAACGCCCAGGACGCCACCGTCTTGGAGAGCGGTCTCAACGACGTGCGACGCTATCAGGCGGTCCTGTGCTATCGAATCCGCAAGGACGAGGGTCTCATGGTCTTTGGCGCGCCCGGCACAAAGGACTGCCAGCCCGGCCTGCTCTGTCTTGACCCCGTCCTGCGCGGCACCTTTGTGCGCGGCTTTGCCGACCTTAGCCAAGACGCAGCTGGTGACCCTCGTTATGCGGAGTGGTTCCTGAGGCATCGCGCAAAGGAGGAGGACCTCGCGGCACAACGCGAGCATCACTTTGCAAACGAGCCGTTGGTCAGCATCGTTGTTCCCATATTCCGTGCACCGGTGGGCTTCCTCAGCGAATGCGTCGAGTCCGTTCTGGCGCAGTCCTACGCAAACTGGGAGCTTGTCGCCGTGGACGCCGACCCCGAAGGCGCCGAAGCCCGTGCCATCCTCGACGAGGCCGCCTCCCGTGACCCGCGCGTTCGCGTGGTAGGCCTCTCGCAGAACCAGCGCATCGTGGGCAACACCAGGGTCGGCGTCGAGGCGGCGCGTGGTGACTACGTAGCCTTCCTCGACCAGGACGACCTGCTCGAGCCTGACGCCCTCTTCGAGTATGTGCGCACCATAAACGAGCATCCCGATGCAGGCCTCATCTATTGCGACGAGGACAGCTTCACCGATGGGATAGGCAGCGTGTTCTACCCTCGCTTCAAACCCGACTACAACCCCGATGCCCTCGCCGCCCACAATTACGTCATCCACATGATCGTGGCCAAGCGCGAGGCGCTCGATGCGGTGGGGCTCCCCGGACCGGATGTCGAGGGCGCGCAGGACTACGACCTCACGCTGCGCCTTTCCGAAGCGGCACCGGTAGCCCACGTACCACGCGTCCTCTACCACTGGCGCAAGCATCAGCTGTCCATCAACTGGGACGAGAACGAGAGCAAGCCCTACGTCACCGATGCTGCCATAACCGCACTGAGCAACCACTTCGAGCGCCTGGGGGTGAGGGCTCAGGTTACCTCTGGCGCCCGCCCGGGAACGCATGTGGTCGACTATGAGGTCGAGAGCAACCCAAAGGTGAGTGTCATCATTCCCACCAAGGACCACATCGATCTGCTGGGCCCCTGCGTGGATACCCTGCTCGAGAAGGCGGGCTGGGACAACCTCGAGGTTCTGCTCGTGGAAAACAACAGCACGGACCCTGCGACCTTTGCCTTCTACGACGAGCTGACGGCACGCGAACCACGAGTCAGCGTCCTGCGCTACGAGGGTGCCTTCAACTACTCGAGAATCGTCAACTTTGCCGCCACGCAGGCCGAGGGTGACTACCTCTACATCCTCAACAACGATACCGAGGCGCTGACCGACGGACTCATCCGCACGTTGTTGGGCCAGGCGCAGCAGCCCGGAGTGGGCGTTGTGGGACCGCTCCTGCTCTTCCCCGACGGTCTGGTGCAGACGGCTGGCCTTGCGCTCATGGCCGACGGGAGGCTTGGCTTCATGAACCAAAACCTGACGTTGGCCACACACGGAGGTTATCTGGCAAGTCTGGAATGCCCCCGCAACTGCTCGGCCGTTCTTGGTGCCGCCCAGTTGGTGAGCAAGGCCACGTTCGACGAGGTAGGCGGATACGACGAGGAGCTGGCGGTAACCTACAACGACGTTGACTTCTGCTGGCGCGTGCGGCAGACGGGCCGCCGTGTGGTCTACACCCCACATGCCCAGATGACGCATCACGAGTTCGCAACCCGCGGGCGCGACAGCGTCAACTCCGAGAAGGCCACCCAGACCGAGCGAGAGGCCACCCTCATGCGCAACCGCTGGCCTGAGTTCTTTGCCACGGGCGATCCCGAACTCAACCCTGAGTGCGATCCGTACAGCCCATGGTTCAAGCTGCCTCAAGAATAGGCGCGTAAGGTCCGCCAGTCATTGCCATGTCCAAGGGCGCGTCAGGGGATCACTCTCCCGACGCGCCCTCATACGATCCCGCGCAAAGGCCTACGCAATACGCCCCTCGTAGAAGCCGTTGGTGATGTAGTGGCTGTAGTAGCTCTTCAGATCATCGCCAAACGCGGCGCGCAGGTCGGCGTAGCGTGCCTTGTATGCCCGCACGTCAAAGTTACGGCTTGCCACTCGCCCTTCTGCCATTCCGTACGTATAGAAGTGCTGCAACAGCGCCTCGTCGCTCATGCTGGCAAGATCGGAATACCTTGAGCGGTAATAGCCCGCATCAAACACCAGGCCAAGGTACATGCCCTCGTACTTGCTTGGTCCATGGACGGCTTTCTTGCTGCTCAAGCGCCAGAGATTGGCAGTGATCCAGCTGGTGCGCCAGCCGATCCAGTCAACCAGGTACTGATAGTTTCGCTCGTAGGTGGCGAAGGGCGTTATGGCGTTGTCAAACACGCTGATTCCGTGGACGATGTTGTCCATAGTGAGCGAAGCCTTTGTAAGCGCTCGATAGTATGCAAGGGAATGCAGCTCTCCATTGGACCCCTCGGCCTCCTCGTCATTCGACAGCAGAACCTCAGTGATCAGCGGGGACAAGGTACTCTTCCATTGCTCCTGGACGCTCTTGCGGACGATTGGGTTGTCCAGCACACCTACGAAGCCACCCTCCTCGGCAGTGTTCCTCACGTGAGGCAGTATGAACTCTTGGTATGTGGTAAAGCTCGGCTCGATGCGCGTGCCCATCGAGCCGTCGAAGTCCCAAAGGGGCTCGAACACAAAACGGTCGGAATCTATGTCCTTGTAGACGTAGGTCGACGAGAAGAACGCGTCCACGTTCTTCGCATACTCGTTGACCAGATAGGTGAACGCCAGAGAGTCAATGTCTATCATCGAGTTCTTCGGATCGAGATTGCTGTCTTTGAGCTGCCTGACGGCGGCCTCGAACTTCTCGCTGATGTAGCACATTGCCACCTGCGAACAAAACTCGGGACTCTTGACCACGACGAATCCCCAGCTGCTCTTAAACCAGCAGATCTCCTTCTTATAGTAGGCGCCATCCATCTCGAGCAGGTAACCACCGGTTATGTTCTCGGGATCGACCACCCCTTTTACATAGTGGTACTCAAAGCCATACGAGTTATTTGCTACCCCAAGGTCGTTTTCCGAAAGATCAATGCCTTTGTTTGCGTCCTCGATCGCACCCTCAAGGTCATAGATATCGACACGACCCTTATTGACCTCGACTTTCTCACAAAGGAGGTACGTGCCGCGGTACTCCCCGTCATAGTACAGGTCGATTGGCGCACACTCGATGCCATGACCCGTTGCCTCGCGCGCCAAATCAAAGATTATGAGGTTGTGGAGCTGGGTTGCATCGTCTGCATTTGCCAGGAGAACCCACTTCTTGTTCTCGTTGTCTTTGTTTCCGGTGGACAAGAGATCGGCCTTCTTGTTAAGGGTGATCTGATAGGACTTTTTCACGCCAGCAACCCAAGTCGTATTGCCGCGTCCCTTGATCTTTGACGTCTTTGAGGAGGTGTCCTTGTTGTACGTCACGTTCCCCTCGGCGTCGACCATCAGCACGCAGACCTCGGCCTTGGCGCTGTGATCCCGACTGGCCTCGATATATCGACGTCCCTGCTCGGGGTCCACGCTCGTCACGTAGAGCGCCCCGATGCCATCAGAGCACATGATGGCCAGCTGACGGACAAGCTTTGCCGACCCTGTTTTCACGTCAAAGAGGTAGGCGCCGTTGCCGTCGCGGGCAATGCCTGCCGCGGTCAGGTCAAGCACGCCGCGCTCGACGTAGGCATCCTCTCCTCTCACCGAGACCAACAGCACGACACTTCCGGACGGCATCGTCGCAGACAGCTCGACTTTGCTGATGTCAGCGAAGGACGGGAGCATGACGTAAATGGATCCGTTGGCAACGAGGCTCTGCTGCTTTGTGACGACGGTGGCATCGCGATTCGAGACCGATGCGTTGATCGTCGGATAGAGAACGCCATTGGCATCTGCGTCATAGGCGACGTTATTGACCTCGCCATGACCGGTAAGCACATAACCCTTGCCCTCGAGGCCAAGGTATTCGTTGCCGCCAACGGTAAAGGAGCCTATCACCGCTGCGTGAGTGGTGCTGTCGATACGATAGAGCTGCGTCGCTCCGTCATAGCGGGAGGTAGTCACCCAGCCGGGGTTCTCGAGCTTGCCGTCATTGTTGGCAAGATAGACATTGCCCGTTGCGGCGTCGACCCACTTGCCTCGCACCACGTAGCCCTCGGGGCGAGCGTACGCCCAGTATCCGGCTGCCTTGCTGCTGATAAGCTTGCTGGTGACGGGCGCGCCTCCCTGTACCCAATAGCGCTGCAGCCCATGGCCAAACGCATCGGTCACCAGCCAGCCCTTCGCATAGCGCAGCACGCCGTCGTTGTCGGCCTTGATGGACGAAATGCCGGAGCGGGCAACGTAGCCAAGTCCGATCATGCCGTAGTAGCCCTTGCCGGCAACCGAGAAGAATCCCGTCGTAGCCGCATGCGAGGCACCGTCAATGTAGTAGCGCTGGAGGCCGCCGTCGTATGCCGCCGATACCAGCCAGCCAGGATTCTCGAGCTTTCCGTCGTTGTTTGCCAGGAAGATGCGGCCGTCCGGCGCGATGTACTTACCACGCACCACATAGCCCTCGGGCCGAGCAAAGGCCCAGGCGTTAGCGTCAGTCTCGATCAGCTCGTCCTTCACGACCTGACCGCCACGCTGCCAGTACCGCTGAAGTCCGTACCCAAACGCATCGGCCACGACCCAGCCCTCGACGAGCAGCCCGTCGTTGTTTGCGATACGCATCTGGCCGTCCTCATCGGTCGCGCCGCGCAGAACGTAGCCGGCCTTAGTGGTGTAGTGCGCATAGCCATCGGTCGAGTAGCCCGGCACGCAGGCGTGAACCGACTCGTCGATGTAGTAGCGCTGGAGCCCGCCATCGTAGCGCTTGCTTACCAGCCAGCCGTCAGCCTCAAGACGGCCGTCGTTCTTGGCAAGGTAGACATTGCCATCGCTTGCAATGTACTTGCCGCGCACCACATAGCCCTCGGGCCTGGTGTAGTGGTCGTACCCAGTGGACGCATAGCCCGGTACGGCGGCATGGACCGCCTTCTCGATGAAATAACGCTGCAGGCCGTCACCATACGCGCTGCTCACAAGCCAACCAGTGCCCGCAAGCCTGCCGTCGTTGTCAGCAAGGTACACGTAGCCCATGCCATTCACGTACTTGCCGCGCACAACGTTTCCGTTGATGGTGGAGTAGGCATAGTAGGAATTACCGCCATCGGTGGCGGGATCGATCAGACGGTTGACGGCAAGGGCACCGGTCGAATCCAACCAGTAGCGATCGAGGCCCTTCGCCTTGGTGATCGGGTTCGTGTCGGTGATAAGCCAGCCCGTACGAACGACACCATGGTCGTAGTACCTATATGCCGAGCCATCCTCGCCCGACTCCTCGACCCAGCCGTTTTTGCTGGTATCAACGTCTTCGTCTTCCGCAGCGGGCACAACGGGGACGCTCGCCTGAGCCTGTTCGAGTGAAGGGTCCTTGGAATCAGCCTGCGCCATGGCAGGGTCAGTGGTGCCAGCCTCACCAGAAGCTTCGTCAGCACCAGCAGGCTCCGACTCGTCGCAAGCAGCATCCTCCGCTGCGGGCGCGCTCAGAGAGGGGTCAGCGGGTTCGTCGAGAGCCGGCTCGTCTGTCGCAGCGACTTCATCCTGGCCATCTGCGTCCACAGCAAGCTGCTGGCCAGCGTCGTCGCCGCCCTGATCGCTGGGTAAGGCCTCTGTCTCCAGCAGCTCGTCGCCTGGCTCGGCGTCGCCCGCCACCGTGATGGCGGCCTCTTCGTCCGCCAAGGCCTGTGACGGAAGCACCGCAAGCGGCAAACCGGCAAGGCAGAGGGTCGCACACCACGTGGCGACCGTACGAGCGAGGCCCTTGGGCATTGCTTTTGGCATGATTGTCGTCCCCCGATACTGCTGCATTTTTTACTGCATGGCTACACACCGTCATATTGATTCAAAACAATGGTGCACAGCCATGTGCTGTAGTCATATGCGTCTACAAAGTGGCGCTGACGTCAGAAGGCGGATGCTACACCTCAAACGCGAGGTCGAGGTCGCCCAGTGCGGGATGATGCTGGTCCTTCTCGGAGAGCACCAGCTTCGAGGGGTCAAACACCTCGTCACCCTCAAGTGCGGGCCAGTCCACGCCGATCGCGGGGTCATTCCACATCAGGCCACCCTCGTCATTGGGATGGTAGACGTCATCGCACTTGTAGCAGAACTCGGCACTGTCGGAGAGCACCAAGAAGCCGTGGGCAAAGCCTCGCGGAATGAAGAACTGGCGATGATTCTCGGCCGAGAGGACGACGCCTTCCCACTTTCCCCACGTGGGACTTCCCTTGCGCAGGTCAACGGCCACATCAAACACGGTTCCCGACACGACGCGCACAAGCTTTGACTGCGGGTGGTTGATCTGGAAGTGCAGGCCACGCAGCACGCCCTTGGTCGAGGCGCTCTGATTGTCCTGGACGAACTCGACGTCGATGCCACCAGCCACGAAATCCGGCTGCTTGTAGGTCTCCATGAAGTATCCGCGCGCGTCACCGTAGCTCTTAACGTCGACTACGACGACACCGTCGATGGAGGTCTTCGTGAAGGTGAAGTTTCCCGATGTGATCTGATCCATGTGGCTCTCTCCAAACGCAGGTCGCGTCAAAGCAAATTGCAAGCACTCTTGATTATACGATTGTCTGGATGAATGCGCACTCATACCACAACTGCAGCCATAGGCTCAGCTGGTCGGGGCTGGTCTGTTGCCATGACGCCGGCTCGCGGGTCGCCCCATGCACTCTATGCGATATGTGCCGAAGAGCCGGGCCTCATCGACAAGTGGATAACAGTGCTAAACTGAACTCCTATCTGCCCGTTCTCCCCCAAGGATCCCATGAACGTACTCGCCGTCATACCAGCCTATAACGAGGAGGAGTCCCTCGCATCAACCGTCAACGAGCTGATTGAGACCTGCCCCCAGGTCGATTATCTGGTCATCGATGACGGCTCGTCCGACAAAACCTGGGACATCTGCAAGCAGCAGGGCTTCTCCCACATCCACATGCCCGTCAACACGGGCCTCTCGTCGGTGTTTCGGACCGGAATGAAGTACGCGCTGCGCCATGACTACGATGCGGTCGTGCAGCTCGACGCGGACGGGCAGCACGTGCCCGAATACATTCCCACAATGGCACGCGCGATGGAGGAGCAGAACGCGGACATCGTGATCGCCTCGCGCGTACTCAACGGAGAGGCGCCTTCCGGGCTGCGCAACGCAGGATCAAAGCTCCTGTCTTGGCTCATCAAGCGGACCACGGGGGCCACGATCACAGACCCGACCTCTGGCATGCGCCTCTACAATCGCAAGATGATCGAGATGTTTGCCACGGGCTTTGACGTCCACCCCGAGCCCGACATGGTTGCCCTGGTGGCTCGTCGTGGAGGTCGCATAGCTGAGATACCGGCTCACGTCCGCGAGCGGCAGGGCGGGGAGAGCTACCTCACGATCGGTCGCTCCGTCTCGTACATGCTGCGAACGTCCCTCTCCATCCTTCTCTATCAGTGGTTGCGATAGGAGTGTCATGCAACTCTCACTGAGACTCATCATTCTTGCGGGAGCCCTGCTCATCATCGCCACCGTCCTCAAGTCGATCCGCAAGAAGCGGATCTTGATGAACGACGCGACCGGTTGGGTCTGCGTGGCCCTGCTTCTGCTGTTCATGGCCATCTTCCCCGAGGTCGTCGTCTGGATATCGGGACAGCTTGGCTTCATGTCGCCGGCAAACTTCGTCTTCCTCGTTGCGACCGGCCTGCTCACGGTCAAGGCGTTCAGGGACACGGCGAGCATCTCGCTCCTGAGGCACAAACTCGAGGAGCTCACGCAGGAGAGCGCGCTCGCGCAAGCCGACAACGACGCATCCGCACAGGGTGAGGACAAATGACGGACAGGCGCACCGAGGGCTCGACGGCGAATGGCGGCAGCGGGCGTGGGTTCACCTACCTGCTCCTTCACCTGCTTCTGGTCATCTACTCGCTCAATGGCATCTGCAGCAAGCTTGCCTCGCAGCACCCCATCATGAGCCCCCAGTTCATTCTCTTTTATGGATGCGGCATCATGTTCCTGGGCATCTACGCCATCGGCTGGCAGCAGGTCATCAAGCGTCTGCCGCTCACCACTGCCTACGCAAACCGCGCGGTCACCGTGGCTTGGGGCATCGTCTGGGGCATCCTCATCTTCCACGAGCCATTCAACCTCGCAAAGACCGTGGGTGCACTGGTGGTCTTGGTCGGCGTTGCCCTTTATGCCTGGGCGGACGGCCGAGCGCAGGAGCAGGAGGATGATGCCACATGCTAGCGTCCGTCCTCATCGCCTTGTTTGGCGTGTTCATCAGCAGCATCTCGCAGGTCATGCTCAAGAAGAGCGCCATGGCAAAGCATGACTCTGCGCTGGGCGAGTACCTCAATCCCCTCGTGATTGGCGCCTACGCGCTCTTTGTGGGGGCAACCCTCTGCTCGGTGATCGCGTTCAGGCAGATTCCTCTGTCGATGGGACCGATCCTCGATGCGACCGGCTACTTCTACGTGGTGCTCTTTGGCATAACCATCTTCCACGAGAAGATAGACCGCACCAAGATCCTCGCCCTGGCGATCATCATCGCGGGCGTGCTGATCTACTCGTCCGGCGTGTAGGACCCCAGGGGTCGCGGGTCATCGCAATCTCAGAGCTTAAACGTCCTGCGTGACGGGAAGCAGCACCTGCGCATAGTCTGCACCGGCTACCTGCGGCACAATGTGCTTCTCGTACATTCGGCGCACGAAGTTGTCATTCACGAGCGTGTACGTCTCGTGGTTCATGAACTTGAGCAGATCCTCGTTCTGGGCAGCCACCATAATGCCCGACGGACACGGATCACCCAGGTCGTCGATCGCCACCGCATAGCCGGGGTTGTTCATCGTCCAGCACCTTGCAACGACTTGGTCGACGCACAGGGCGCGGGCGGTGCCGTTCATGAGAGCCTGATAGGCGGTCGTATGGGACTCGTAGGCATGCACGTCTGCCGTCATGAGCTGTCTCTCGATGTAGCGCTGCGCATAGGTTCCTTCGCAGACGGAGACCACGGACCCTTCGAGCTCGTCCAGGGTGGCGACCTCCGCTCCCGCCTTGGTAACGATCGCCTGGCGCGGCGCGAAGAACGGGAACGCCTGCCACACGTCATCGGTAGGGAGCATCTGACTGCAGATGACCGCATCCACCTTGTTCGAGGCCAGATATGCGGCAACGTCGACGGGGTCGGTCTCCACATAGCGAATGCCGCTACCGATGTCCCAGCGCAACTTGTTGGCGATCGCCACCTCGAAACCCGTGTAGTTACCGCCGATGTTGAGGTGACTCAGGGGCTGCGTGTCTGAGCACACGCCAATCCGCAGGACGCCAGACTCCTGGATCTCGCTCACCGAGCGCGCGTGGTCAAAGGCCTGGTACGTCTCGTCATACGCGCGCACGTCAGCCGGCGTGTCCTCTGACGAAGGAGCGCTCTTGCCGCAGCCTGTGGCGAGAAGCGCCGCGCCCGCCAGCCCAGCGAGGCGGATGAACTGATGGCGACTGTAAAGGCGCTGCCTGACCTCGTCCATCAACCCTCCAAACGCGTCGCAAATCTCCAGCAAGCTTAGTGGCTGGCATGAACCCCTATAATAGACGAAGATGTCGCCCCACGACATCAGGCGAACGGGCACGACGAGCCAGCCCGCGCCCGATTTGTGTCCAAGACGTTCCTGCCGCATTTGGAGTGTACATGTTCTCTCAGCTTGCTGCACCCATGGCCATCCTTTGCCTGCTGCTCATGGTGCCGGGCTTCCTCTTCTTGCGCCTGTTCAGGCTGCCCAGAACCTGGTCGGCCTGCATCGCCCCCATCGTGACCATCGGTCTCGTGGGATTTGTGGGTGAGCTCTACAGGCCGCTCGGCATACCGGCTGTCCCCCTCACGGTGTTTGGCCCGCTCGTGGCGCTGCCCGCCGCTGCGCACTTGCTGGCCGCATGGAGGAATCGGCCCAATGGCAGCAAGGCGTCCTTTGCCGCAGCCAGCGTCGACAGGACGCTTCTGCCCAACATCTCGTGGTGGGTTCCGCTGCTGTTTGTCGCCGTCGGCCTCTTCGTGAGCAACAACGTGTTCATCTCGGAGCTCGACTCGCCAAACGCAGTGGTGCAGCACTATGACGTCACGCACCACCTCAACATCATTCAGTCGTTCTATGACGCAAAGACCATCTCGTCGATTGGCGTCAGCCCCTACCTTGCGCCTGCCGATGCGGCCATAATGCCCTATGGCCTAGCGGCAGCGTATCCATCTGGTTGGTATGCCCTCTGCGCACTTCTCATGCACGCCTCTGGCGTATCGGCCCCCGTTGCGATCAACGCCTCGATTGGTGTCATCACCGGCGTGGTGCTGCCCTTGGCCTGCCTCTCGTGGGCCGCGCTCGTCTTTGAGGGATTCTCCGTCTCGGTGCTTGCGGTCTCGCTGACATGCAGCGCCTTTGCCACCTTCCCATGGAGCATGCTCGTCTTTGGGCCGCTCTACCCCAACCTCGCCGGATTTGCCGCGCTTCCCGCCACCTCCGCGCTGTTCATGCTTCCCATCAGGATGTTCATGCGGTCAGGCACCGAGAAGGGTCGGAAGATCTCCGCTCGACGGATCGCTCTGTATGCCATACCGTTTGTTGTCGCCTCCGCTGGACAGGCACTCTTACATCCCAACACGCTCTTTTCCATCTTCCTCATGATGGCGCCCTACTGTGCCTGGTGCATATACGATTACAACCTCACCGCGCGGGGCAAGAGCATGGTCCAGTCGCTCATCTATGCAGCGATTTTCGTCGTCGCATGCGCCGGCGTGTGGACGGCGTGCTTCTTCTCTCCCGCCTTCGAGCCCATCGTGAGCGAATACTGGCCTGGCTTTGCGTACGCCTGGCAGGAGGTCATCAACATCCTCACGCAGACATACGTCCTGGGATTCTTCAACGAGATAGCCGCGCAGGTCATACTCGGCGCGCTTGCGCTCATCGGATGGGTGCGCTGTGCCTACGAGCCAAGGATGCGCTGGCTTGCCGTTTCCTATGCCGCCGTCTGCTTCGTCAACTTCGTGGCGGCTTGCATCCCAAACGTCCTCATCAAGCAGTTCGTGTCGGGTTTCTGGTACACCGACTCGATGAGACTCGCCGCCATGGCATGCCTCCTTGCGGCGTTGCTCGCCGCGCATGGCTTTGCGTGGGTGTACGAACTCGCATGCTTCGCGATGAGACGCTATAACAAGAGACTCGGAAGGGCGACCCATCCTGTCGCCATAGCCACCGTGCTTGCCGTGGGCTTCTTCGTGCAGAACTACATGCCCGGCTTCAACTGGCCCGGCGCACACAGCACCCTTCCCGATACCGAGCTCATGGACCTGAGGCTTGATGGTCGCGAGTATGACACGCTGACGGTCAAGACGACCTTTGGCGACTTCCGCCAGCTCCTGCGTGACATCTACCACAACAACATTCCCATCGACGAGCAGGAACGCGAGTTCTTGGATGAGGTCGCCACGATCGTGCCCAAGGGCGCGCTTATCATCAACAACCCCATGGACGGCAGCTTCCTAACCTACGGCGGCTTAGGTCTGCGCGTGTATTACCGCGAGTTTGGCTATGCCGGCGGCTCGACCGAGACGCCACAGAGCGCCATCGTCCGAACCAGGCTCCGCGATATCGCGACAGACGACGAGGTTCGCGCCGCCGTGGACGAGCTCGGCGCGCAGTATGTCCTGGTGCTAAACGAGTTCGCCAGCTCATGGTCGTTCATTGACCTGCGCGGGGACTTTAGCCACGAGGAGTTCGCGGGCATATCCGAGATCACCCCCGAGACGCCCGGCTTCACCGCACTGCTTACCAACGGAGCCTGCACCCTGTACAAGATCGACTAGCCCCACCGGAGAAGAGCATGTTTGATCCAACCGACCACACCTTTGTCGTCTGTGCCTACAAGGAGAGCCCGTACCTGCAGGAATGCGTCAACTCGCTGCTTGCCCAGACAACACCGAGCTCCATACTGATGGCAACTGCAACCCCCAATGACCACATACGCGAGATTGCGAGCCATGCGGGAATCGAGCTGCACGTGAACGACGCGGCACCAGGCATCGGTTCGGACTGGAACTACGCGGTCAGCTGTTGCAAGACTCCCCTCGTGACGCTCGCACATCAGGACGACACCTACATGCCCCGCTACACCGAGGCAATGCTCGAGACCATGAACAGGGCGGCGAGTCCACTCATCTTCTTCTCGGACTACGGGGAGCTACGTGGGGGGAAGGTGGTCGACGACAGCACCCTGTTACGGGTCAAGCGCCTGCTGCTGCGGCCGCTCGCCAGGAGGCACGGTGTGTCAAGGTACCGCCACGTCAAGCGCTCCGTCATCAAATACGGCAATGCGATCTGCTGCCCCTCCGTCACCTTGAACATGAACCTGTTGCCCCGCCCCCCGTTTATGGTTGGCATGGGAAGCAACCTCGATTGGGATGCCTGGGAGCGATTCTCGCGTATGGACGGCGAGTTTGCCTATGCTCCAGAGGTCTTGATGCACCACCGCATTCACGAGGGATCGACAACCTCGGCGCTCATCGAGGACAACACCAGGACCTCGGAGGACCTTGAGATGCTCAGGCGTTTTTGGCCAGAGCCGATTGCTCGCGCCCTCAACCTGGTCTATGCGAGCGGTCAGAAGAGCAACGAAAGCTAGTAGTCACGGCGGCGGAGCTTGTGGCACAACAAAACACCTGTTGGCCACAGGACTCCATGACAGCATCAGCGGCTCGAACAGACCAGCCGTAACTTTGTAGGCGTTATTTTGAGAGGCGCCTGGATATTGCACCTACAACGCACTTTATAGGTGCGTTTTTGGGCTGTTTTCAGATGGTACGAAATACAAGAAGCCCAAATGCACATACAAAGTTCTGCCGAGACCAAAAAGGCGCCGATCTGGCACATACGATTTAACTTGTATGCATCACTTTGGGCGGACCTCGCGCCGCGGCTCATGTGGACCTTGGCCTGGTACCTACAATCTACTTTGTAGGTGTCCCGAACGACCCATCTGCTTCCGATTCTTTCTTTGTTTGCAGTTTATGTCACCCTCGGGAGAGCATCCGCCCTCCAGGGCACAAAAAACGCACCTACAAGATGGGTTGTAGGTGCGTTTTTTCGCGACCCTCGAAAAAAGCGCTGACAAACCTGCAGAGTGCGCCGTGACTCTAAAGAACGACGCTTCTACCACGAAGCATGCGCATGGCCAGCACGGCGTACCATCGCACCTCGGCAGTAAGGCACCCCCAACGATCATCGCTGTTCCAGGCATCGGCAGTGACATCCTTCAGGCTGAGCAGGCGAACCTTGCCGTGACTCCAACGGAAGCGCACGCGGTAATAGCAGCGCTGAGCAGTGCGACGCACCTCTTCAGAGGTTCCCCACTTGTTGGCATAGGCCAGCAACGTCTCATGAAACCCAAGCTCGTTGCGGGCAAAGCTGTCGTCCTTGACAATGGTTGCCGAGTGACTGGTACCACCAGAGGTGATATGGCGGTAGGCGCTCCACTCTCCTTGGAACACTTTGACACGTCCCCGATTAAGCAGGATGAAGGCATTGCGTCGGTCGGAGGCATAGTTGTCGTACGTGGCAAGCTCCATGAAGCGTGCCTTTTCCTCAAGGTAGGGTCCCATGCGCGTCACCAGCGTACCCGTCTGTCCGGGCATCACTATATAGAAGTAATCGCGAAGGGTGTACTCCTCGTTGTAGCAGTCGGGGTACTTCTCACCGGTCGGTTCGTCATCCGCGCCGACCACGGAGCAGTGGTGGAAACAGCCGGAGTAGTCGGGATGGGCCTCGAGCCAGCCGACCTGCTCCTGGAGCTTGCCCTCATAGGTCCAGAAGTCGTCGCCCTCGCAGACGGCAAGGTACTTTCCTCGCGCATGGGCAAGCAGGTCGGCACTGTTGTTGTCGCCCATCGCTCCCATGTTGTGCTCGCGATAGAAGAAGCGGAAGTTGCTCGGCAGGGTCTTCTGCATCTCCTGGAGCACGGCACGCGAGCCGTCGGGTGAGCAATCCTCACCGACGAGCACCTCAAAGGGGTATTCGGTCCTCTGCATCGCGATGCCCTCGAGGCAACGTCGTATGTAGCGCTCGTGATTGTAGACAGTCACCACGATCGAGACGAGCGGCTCTCGCTCGTCGACGGCACCCAGGCCGCGCTGTTCCTCACCCGCACCCGGCAGGGGACTCTGCATCTGCTCACTCACCTGCATGCCTGCCTCTATCGTGCGCAGCCGAGGACCACGTCGCAGATGCGGTCGATGTCAGACATCGCCAGGTCCGCGTACATGGGCAGTGTGAGCACGCGCTTTGCGACATGCTTCGCCACCGGCGTCGCATTCGAGTCGAACCTTCCGGCATAGCAGGCAAAGTCGCTCACAAGCGGATGGAAGTACTTGCGCGAGTAGATTCCGTAGACATGGAGTTCCTCGAAGACATCGTCACGCGTAGCACCAAAGTCATCCTCGAACACCACCGGGAAGTACGCGTAGTTGCTGACCACTCCTGGCTGCTCGTCGCACAGCACGATGCCGCGATGTCCTCTCAGGCGCTCACGGTAGCGCTCGGTGACCTTCTTGCGCTTGGCTATCTCCTCGGGGAGATGGCGCAGATTGCAGATGCCCATGGCGGCGGCGAACTCGTTCATCTTGGCATTGCCGCCTACGTACTCGACGTCCTCCTGGCTGGTGATGCCAAAGTTCTTCCACTGGTCAAGCAGGGGGCCCAGCGCGGGATCGGCAAAGCACACCGCCCCACCCTCGATGCTGTTGAACACCTTTGTCGCATGGAACGAGAACATCGCCGCGTCACCAAAGGAGGCCGACGAGACGCCATTGCGCGTGACGCCAAACGCATGGGCTGCGTCATACACCAGCGCCAGGTTGTGACGCTTGGCGATATCGGCGAGCGCGTCGACGTCACACAGCTTGCCGTACACGTGCACGGGCACGATCGCGCAGGTCTCGTCGTCAATGAGGGCCTCGACGCTCTCGGGGTCGAGCGTGTACGTCACGGGATCGATGTCGGCGAGGACTGGCTCGAGACCCACGCGCACGATGGCATGTGTCGTAGAGGCAAAGGTGAAGGGCGTCGTGATGACCTTGCGGCGACCGTCCGCGCCAAGCTGCATGGCCTCGAGCACGCATTCGAGGGCAGTATGTCCGTTCACGAACAGGGCGACGTTGCTCACGTTCAGGTAGCGTTTGAGATCTTCCTCAAGCTGCTGGTGCTTCTCGCCCATGTTGGTGAGCCAATGGCTCTCCCACAGCGGCGCGATCTCGCGAACGTACTCGTCAAGAGGGGGCATCGACGAGCGAGTGACCAGGATTCTATCTGACATGAGTCTCTCCAAACGGAACGGGCGGCCTAGGACTCTTCGCCGCCAGCCTTCTTCTTCATGATAAGCTCGACCAGCGTGTTTATGAGATACGAAAAGGCCTCGACACGGAAGAGCATGGCAAGCAGCACAAACACGACCGCCATGACACCAACCTGCGCCACAGCCGTCGGAAAAGGCGCCCAGCCAAGATTGCCGATGGGCCATGCCACAACGGCAGCCACTGCGGCGAGCGCGAACGCCGGCAGCACGTCGCGCACCTGCTCCAAGTAGCCGTAGTGGATGAGCCTCTTGTTGGGGTAGGCATTCACGAAGGTGCAGACGGTGTTACTGATAACCTGACCGATAACGATGGCGTGGAGGTCGCGCAGCACGAGCGCCGTGATGCAGATTGTCGTGATGCCGATGGCCTTTTTGACAATCTCAAGCTTCAGGAACAGGTCGGAGCGACCAAGGCCGTTCAAGGCCTGCAGGTTCATCGTGTCAATCGGCAGCATTGCAAAGATGATGCAGTAGAGCTGCAGGAAGGGCACCGACGGGAGCCACTGCTCGCCAAAGACGATGCGTACGATGGGGTCGGCGGCAACCGCGAACATCGCCATCGCGGGTACGATGACGAAGGTGCTGGTCTTGAGCGCACGGCGCACGATGCGCTTGACCTGGTCGATGTCGGATTGCATGCGCGCGGTGGCCGACAGCATCACCGGCTGGATGATGCTGTCGAGCATCACGCCGAGATACTGCGGGTACTTCTTGCCGTTCGTCATGTAACCAAGGTCGCTCTGGGTGAAGACCTTGCCGACGATCATGTCGGTAAGGCTCAGGTAGCCCTGGTCCAGAATGCCCGAGACGAGCAGCTTCCAGCCAAAGCCAAAGAGGACCCGCGCCCTGCGGGGGTCAAACACCGCACGGGGCTTCCAGGGAACCTGAGCCGCCAGGACGATGCATTTGACCAGCTGCTGCGAGAGTAACTGCGCAACAAGCGACCAAAGGCCAAAGCCCTTGATGGCCATGGTCACACCGATGACGCACGACACCACGCCGGCCACGACAGTGGAGCGCGCGGTCTTGTTGAACTCGAGGTTGCGCGTGACGAGCGCCTCTTGGACCGAGTTGTAGGCATTGACGATCAGCACCAGCATGAGCACGCGAAGCGGCCAGATGATCGACGGTGCCTGGTAGAAGGCCGCGTAGTGCGGTGCGAACAGGAACACCGTCACGAATATCACAAGCGAGGCACTCAGGCTCATCCAGAAGACTGTCGAGCAGTCGTCGTCGGAAAGGTCGGGGTTCTGGATGATGGCCGTGTTGAGACCCGACTGAACGATGACGTTGCCAATGTTCACGAAGACCTGGATGAGCGCCAAGGCCCCGATCGATGCGGGGTCGAGGTGGCGCGTCATCACGACCTGCACTATAAGCGTGACGATGGCCGCGCCACCCTGCTCGAAGAAGCGCCAGAAGAGGGCTTTCATCGCAGAGGACTTCATGTCGCGCTCGGGTGCGGCGGCAGCCGTCGCCCCTGTGTCGACCTCGACTCCTTGCTCTTGTCGATCTCTCTCGCTCAATCCAGATTAACTTTCTCGCGTATGACGTATTGTGGCGTTCCGTTGAGGCTCAGCACGATGCTCCCCAGATACTCGCCGATGATGCCCAGGGCAATCAGCACCAGGCCAAAGAAAAACAGCAGAATGCAGATGATAGATGCCCATCCTGCAGGCATAGTGGGATCGGTGAGCTTCCGGATGACCGTGATGATGCCAGCGATGAAGCCGATGACGGCCGTGGCGACTCCGACCTTCGAGACGAGACGCAACGGGACAGTCGTGTAGTTGAAGTACGCCAACCAGAGTTTGACCAGCTTAGATAGCGTGTACCCCGACTGGCCCCACGCGCGCTCGTGATGCTCGATGGTGACGTTTGCCACGTTGCTGGTCATGCGCGTAAACAGCGCATCGACGTTGGGGTTGTAGTTCTTGTACTGCACGAGCTGGTCGCAGACATCGCGCGTGACCAGCCAGAAGTTGCTGGACCGAAGCGTCTTGGGACGGTCGAGCAGCACGTGCGCGGTCGTCCTGTTGAGCCAGCTGGAAAGGCGCTTTAGCAGGCCGTTCTTGTCCTCGCGGTACACGCCGTAGACCAGATCGTAGTTGCCTTCCTCCATCTTGGCGAGGATGACGGGAATCTGTGAGGGATGCGTCTGCAGGTCGTCATCCATGCCGAGGATGTAGTCGCCCTTGGCATGGCTCATCGCGCACATGAGAGCGTTGTGCTGCCCAAAGTTACGCATGAGGTTGATGCCGCGAACACAGGGGTACTCTGCCGCCAACTGGCGGATGAGGGGATAGGTCCCGTCGGTCGAACCGTCGTTTACCAGCACAAACTCGCAGTCGTAGTCAGGAAGGGTATCAAAGACCGCCATCACTTGCTCGACGACGTCGCGAAGCGTGTGCTCGGAGTAATAGCATCCGATAACGACCGAAACCAGCTTGGGGCCGACGGTCTCAGGAGAAGCCTGGGGGACATCAGAGGCCTCCACACGCTCGATAGAGACGGCGATATCGTCGTGGTTCTTCTCGTCAATGCCCTTCAGTGCGTCGTCACTGCAGCTATCGTGACCTACCACGTGCGTCTCCCTTGTCGTGCATCACGCATAAATGCCTGCTGATATAACAATACTCACGCCGGGCGACCCAGTTCATCCGCTTATAATGTAGGGACGCTGACTCCACTCGATGGAGAATGAAAAGGTAGCATAAAATGTAGGGTCATTGTTGAAGGAATAGTGACTGTCATGGAGGTTAGTCCATTGAAAGCGACAGGCAGCAGCCTATCGAGACATACCGTCGTCACGACTGTCATTTTGACTTGCGCCATCGTCCTCGGGCATGTGATCGCCCCGAGGCCCGCACTTGCCGCAAACGCGGAGGATCTGCAGGCACAGCTTGACAGCGCTTCCGCCAAGCTTGACGACCTTCTCTCACAGACGAGCAGCTCCATCTCGGCTCTCCAAGAGACCCGCGCAGCGGTCGAGGAGACCCAGGTGCTGATCGACGAGACACGCGGGGCCCTTGACGACAAGGCGCGTGAGGTCGCGGTAATGCAGCGTGACTATGCCACTCTCATAGCTAACGACTACAAGAACCACGGAAACGTCGGCATCCTGAGCTTCTGCCTTGGTGCCACCGACTTCGAGGACCTCGTGTCGCGCGTGTACTACGCCGAGCGAATCTCCGAGCAAAAGCAGCATGCCCTCTCGGAGCTTCGCTCCGCGCAGGAGGACATGATGAACACGCAACGTGAGCTTCAGGACAAGAAGGCCTCGCTCGAGGAGCTTGCATCGCAGCAGGAGGCGCAGGTAAGCAGCCTGCAGGCCGCGCGCGCAAGCCAGCAGTCCTACATCGACAGCCTTCCCACCGAGATCCAGGGCGTCCTGCAGCAGGAGAAGGCCGAGCAGCTCGAGGCAACCAACAGCGAGGCCGAGTCCATCATCCAGAAGGTCGAGAAGGACCCCTCGGGCAGCAACAGCGCAAGCACGAGCTCGGAGTCGAAGCCCGAGTCGGGCAGCTCGGAGTCTTCGGAGCCTTCGCACGTCGAGGAGACCCCGTCTGCCCCCAGTGACAATGGCGGATCGCAGGAAGCCCCTGTCAGCCAGCCCTCCGACTCGTCGGGCGGCAGCCTCTCCGATGTCGCGAACTACATGGGCCCGCAGGCCGGATGGTCGTATGACACTGGCTACATCGCGGCGCAGCAGGGCATCCTCAACAGCTCCGGCAGCGGCACGAACTGGGGCTGCGTCGTCGACAAGGGCAGCGGTCGCTGCACCGTATTCCGCAACGAGGGCGGCGTCTGGAAGGCCGCGATGACAACCGACGTCATCACCACTGGCCACACGTTCACCGGTCACTTTAGCGTGGTGTTCCACTCTCGCGCGTACTGGGCACTGCCCGATGGATACGACGTGAACGACTGGTGGGTCTGCTTCATCGAGGCTTGGTCGGGCGACAACTACTCCGGTCACCTGCGCTACGAGAGCGGCAAGGGCTACGACGACGGCCAGGGCTTCCACTACGGATACTCGTCCGGCGGCTGCACGGTCATCCCCAACTACTCCACCGCGCAGTGGCTCTACGACCACGTGCCCGACGGATCGCGCGTCATCGTCTACTAGCGCAAGAGGCGCAACAGGCCAAAACGACTGCGGGCCCTGCAATTGCAGGGCCCGCTTCTTGTTGGCTCTCTTTGATTGCGCAGCTAGCTAGGTAATCAGAGAAGGTCTGGACGTCATCCCTATCGGACGATCGGGCTGATCAGGCCGCTGATACTGGACATGGCTTCCTCGAGACGTGCTACCGAGTCGAACCTAAGGAAGAAGATTCCCAACGCCTTGTTGGCGCCGTCAAAGCTCTCGACCTGATCCCCCGGCTCGACGTACATCACCTTGCGGTACAGGCAGCCTTCGATTTGCGGCGAGACGTTCACGCCTTCAAAGATGCCGCTACGGTCGGCGTGAAGCACATAGGTCGCGTAGGCCGCATCGTTGCCGTCAAAATCGACAGGCATCGACGCATCGCCCACTGCGTTACGAACGTTCGCCTCCACGAGGTCGATGCCCGATATGTCAGTGAGCTGCACGGGAATCATGTTGCCGCCGGCGCGGGCGCCCAGCTCGAGCATGTAGGGGACGTCGCCCTCACCCACGATCACCTCGACGTTAAGTTCGCCAAAGCGCAGATCAAGGCTGCTTACCAGCTTCTGGACGACGCGCTTCACCTCCCGCTCCTGACCGCTGCTCAAGCCCGAGGGATTGCGCTCGCCGATGGGAACAAGGCCGCCAAGACCTTCGTCGCGCAGGCAGCTCATGAGCCCCCAAAAGCGAACCTCTCCGTCGACGACAAAGACGTCGCCGCCGATGACGCGCGGAAACGCCGCACGGATGTATTCCTCCATCAGCAGCGTCTTGTTGCGCGAGAACTCAGCCGCATGGGCTAGGGCCGCGCCGATGGCCTCCACGTTGGGACTCTCGATGACCGTGACGCCCTTTGACCCCGACGAGTCGGTCGGCTTGATCACAACGGGATAACGCATCCGAAGCTCTTCCGCTGCGCGAAGCGCGTCTTGCGGGGTGGTCCCGACCACCAGTGGCTGCGCCTTGGGACACGGCAGACCGACCTGCTGGAGGTGTGCTCTAAAGAGGTGTTTCTCACTGAGGGTCTCAACCGCCGAGAGTGGGTTGGTAGGCAACCCAAGCTGCTCGGCAACGTAGGCAGCCGTCGGAGCCGCAGGGTCGGAGGAGTAGGCCAGCACGCCCGACACACCCTCGGCCTTTGCAATCTCGAGCATCCGCTCTCGGTCGGTCGTGCTCTCCTGATAGAACACGTCGGCCACGTATTGCCCGGGGTTGTCCGGCAGATAGTCGCAAAGGACCGTGCGAAGGCCGAGCCTCTTTGCACACTCGATGGCGACGACCTGCTGGCGCGAGCCGCCGAGCATCAGAATCGACTTTTGCATGCAAGTTCTCCTCTACAGACGCGACTACCGCATGATTGCGTTGCGGCGCGACCGAGCGTCGGCATCCAGGCTCTCAATGGCCTCGACCTTGCGCGTGAAGTAGTCAGCGAGGTAGGGGTCACGCATGAAGGGCTTGTACAGCTGGAGGTACTTGCTACCCGAGTGCGAGTTGATCTCCATGATCTTGGGGCCGTCGGTGGTCTCGCAGACGTCAAAGCCCATGTACTCGACCGGACCGAGCCTGAGGGACACGTCGTAGATTGCCTGCCTCAGCTGCGGCCAGCTGTCCATGACGCCCTCGCCCTTGACTCCCGTGTCAGGGTGCGCGACGGATGCGACGCTCTTGTTTCCATACACGAGCATGCCATCTCCGTACGCGCCTGTCGCAAGGTCGAAGCTCATGTTGTACGAGCGGATGTCCGGCTCGCCGGGGGAGCGATAGTTTGCCTTGCTGTCATCGCCCGCGACGTCGGTGGCCAGACGCAGGTACGATGCGGTCAGACGCGGAGTCACGCCGGTCTCGTTGACCACGAGGACGCGCAGGGTATGGATGACAGGACTGATATCCGCCAAGGATCCACCGGGATGGAAGAACTCGGTGAACACGTCGTTTGGATGCGTGCGGACGTACTGCCACACCTCATCCTCGCTTGCGGGGGCGTTATCGACCAGATACGAAGAGCCGTCATACGAAAGCTTGTGGAAGCCCACTGCCAGCTCGGCATTCGCAGGCTTGCAGGCAAACTCTCCGACCTCGCGCAGCAGCGTCAGGAACTCTTTGCGATAGGCATCGCTTTCCTGCCGAAGCGGCCTCACGTTTACGTACGCATCCTCAGGCAAAGCATTCCCCTGGTTTGCAAGCCCGCTGTCAATCAGGGGCACCAGGCCGCCTGCCGATCCGTAAAAGTAGTACTTGGGCAGATAGCGGTCATAATCCGTCCCCGAGAACATGTACTTGAGCGTCAGCTTGTCGTTGATCCAGACGCGCTGCCAGCTATTGAGTGGCCAGACGCGGAAGTAGTCGTAGTCGGTGAGGTAATCGTCCGCGTTCTCATCGGTGATGCCAAGGCATGCAACCGTCTCGGCAAAGAAGCCGTGCGCATGAGCCCATGCGAGCTGGTCTTTGTCAAAGAGGGGACTCTGCCCCTCCCACGCAAGCGTATCAAGGTATTCCTTGCCCATACGACGCGCAAAGCCGCGTGCCAGCAGGTCGTCCATGTTATTGGTTACCAACATCAAGATGCTCCTTATCGCTCGATGCCGCGGGCGCATGTATGCAACGACACATGGCCATGGCCTGCGCATCACTATATCCCTATTGGCATCAACATCTTGGGCAAGATGGAGCATTGCCCAACGACCTGCACATGTACCTTCCAAATGAATTGGGTCTGGCAAGTTGCCGTCGGTTTGCACGGTTACCGCTCGAGTACATACAAGATGATTTGTAGGTCTATGATCGGGCGATTTTGGGGCGATGTTAGAGGTTGTATGTGCTTTTGAACGTCTTGAAAAAGCAAGCCCACAAAAATGGGTCAGAAATGTACATACAACCTGACTTGTAGGTGCGTTTTTCGGGGCAGTCTGAAAAAAGCGCATACAAAGCGCCGGCTGGCCTCGATCGATGCAGGATTCGCCCTCGACGCGCTTAGACGCATGCGCGCTGCGACCGCTTGCGCACCATCAAAACCTGTTGGATTCCTGAACGGGATGCATTGCCAGTACGCACTGGGTACAATGTGGCTCATCGGAACTAGGGGAGGACATCATGACGATCTCAGGCGAAGACAAGGAAATCGGCGGCTACCTCGAGCTCGAGCACTTCTACGGCGAGGAATATCACGCAGATTTGCTTGCTCTCGATTGCGCGCGAAACGCATTGGCCTACCTTATCGAGGCACGCGGCATTACAACGCTCTGGATTCCCACCTTCCTGTGCTCTTCCGTGCCCATGGTCGCCAAAAAGTACGGCGTCGACGTAAAGACCTACCCCATCAATGCGGACTTTTGCCCTGATTACCAGAGCATTTGTGCAAAAGCCAATGACTACGTGTATCTCGTGGACTTCTACGGCCAGCTTTCTGACGAAGACATTCTCCATGCGGCTGAAAAGTATGGGGACCATCTGATCGTAGATGAGGTGATGGCCTTCTATCGCAGGCCAATTGGCAAGTTTGACACCATTTACTCTTGCCGCAAGTTCTTTGGTGTGTCCGACGGAGCCTACCTCGCCACCACCGCACGAATCGGGCGCGAACTTCCCGTCGATGAGTCATGGGACAAGATGCGCTTTGTCCTCGGACGCTACGAACGACCGGCAAGCGAGTTCTATACCGAGTCAAGCAACAACAATGTCCGTTTCCGCAGCCAAGACATTCACGTCATGTCGCCTATCACGCGCAACCTCATGCGTGCCATCGACTATGACCGCACTCTCGAACAGCGCAAACGCAACTATGCCTACCTGAGAAGAGAGCTTGACGGCATCAATCAGCTTGATCTTGTGGATCCCTTTGGTCCGTTCATGTACCCACTTCTGCTCCCAAACGGTCGAGACCTTCGCAAGCCCATGCAGCAGCGCAAGCTCTATATCTCCATGCTCTGGGACCATGCCGCAGACGAGCCGGGCATCGCTGGCCGGTATGCGCACGATATCCTGCCTTTGCCCGTCGATCAGCGCTATGACGAGCGGGACATGGAGCATATGGTCAGCGTGCTGCATGAGCTGATGGCATAGCTGGGCCGCCCACCATCTCTTTCTGACCGGATCGGGCGTCTACAGGCTGTCACCGACACTTTGTCAGCGTTTTTTCTGGACGCCTCAAAATAACGCACCTACAACTCAGATCGTAGGTGCGTTTTTGGGTGCCGAAAGGCCACTTGCTGACGGAGGGTTCGAAAAGTTACATACAAATCGTAATTCGGGCCCATTCTCCCAAATAATTGCACCTACAAACCTGTTTGTAGGTGTTGTCAGTATCTGTGTGTCTACCCAACGTTAACGCGTATGTGGTCTTTGATGTGCCCCAGCATGTCCCACATCTGGTCGGACGTATCAAAGCGCAGGAAAACCTGCCCAAACGCTTTCGCACCATTGGTGAGACGTTCCACTCGGTCGCCTGGATGAGCGTGAATCATCTTGCGATAGACATGGGGCGCAATCTGGGGGCTAAAGTCCACACCTTCAAAAACGCCATCACGACCCGAGTGAAGCACATAGGTCGAAATAACGCGGTCGCCACCATCAAAGACCAGGTCCATCGAGGTGTCACCCATCGCAAAGCGAACGTTTGCCTCTACGAGATCGATACCGGAGATGTCAGTCAGCTCGAGAGGAATCATGTTGCCGCCGGCACGACCACCGCACTCCAGAATGTAAGGCTTGCCGCCACGGCCGATGATCACCTCGATGTTCATCTCGCCAAAGCGAAGTCCAAGGCTCGTCACCAACGCCTGCAACTGCTCGTGAACCGCTTGCTCTTGCTCGGTCGACAAGCCTGCCGGGTAGGCCTTTCCCACGGGGACGAGACTCGCGACCTCGTTGTCGCGAAGGCAGCTCATCAATCCCCAGAACACCACGCGACCATCCTTGACAAAGATGTCACCACCAATGAGGTGCGGGTATTCGTACTCGATGAACTCCTCGGCGACAAGCACCCCGTTGCGGGAATACTCGGCGGCGGCATCAAGCGCTTCAGAGACGCGCTGTATCTCGCGCTTGTCCAGTCGCGTGACGCCCTTTGAACCCGACGAGTCGGTCGGCTTTATCACGATGGAGCCCTCGAGCCCCTTTACAAGCTCGATGACCTCCGCGGGACTTGTGCCAACGGGAAACGACACAAGGTGCGGACACGCAAAGCCATGCTCGGCGAGGTACGGATGAAAGAGCTGCTTCTTGCTCAGAATCTCGACCGATGAAAGGGGATTGGTGGCCAGTCCAAGCTGTTCCGCAACGTAGGCGGCGCTCGGCAGAGCAACATCCGAACAGAACGATAGGACCCCATCAGCATTCTCGGCACGAGCAACTTCCAGCATCAGTTCGCGGTCGGTCGTGCTCTTCTGATAGAAGACGTCGGCCACATACTGACCTGGATTGTCGGGCAGGTAGTCGCAGAGCACCGTGCGCAACCCAAGTCGCTTGGCGCACTCGATCGCGGGCACCTGAAAGTCCGATCCTCCTAGCAGCAGAATCGTCTTGCCGGCCAGCGGCTGAGCGCTGCCCCTTTCCGCTTCTGTCATCGCACCCATACGCAGCTACGCTCCAAAGAACGCAAGCGCCGCGTCAATGACCGTCTGACGGTCCTCGTCTGTCATTCCGTAGTACATGGGCAGGCGAACGAGACGATCGGACTCGCGCGTGGTGTAGACGTCCTCACCGCTAAAGCGACCAAACATCTGACCAGCAGGGGAGCTGTGCAGAGGAATGTAGTGGAACACGCACGAGACGCCACTGCGCTTCATATGGTCGATGAACCTGGTGCGCTCAGCGAGGTCAGCGAGCTTTACATAGTACATGTGCGCGTTGTGGACGCAGTCCTCGGGAATGCAGGGCAGCGAGACCATCCCATCCGCCTCGAGCGGACGAAGTGCCTCGTCATACGCACGCCACGTCGCAAGCCGGTTTTCGTTGACCTCATCCGCTCGCTCGAGCTGCGCGAGCAGGTAGGCCGCATTGAGATCGCTCTGCAGGTAAGAGCCGCCACGGTCAACCCATGTGTACTTGTCGACCTGCCCCCTAAAGAAGCGCTGGCGATTGGTGCCCTTCTCGCGGATGATCTCGGCGCGTTCGATGTACGCCGGGTCGTTGACGAGAATGGCCCCACCCTCACCCATCGAGTAGTTCTTGGTCTCATGGAACGAGAAGCAGCCGAACGTCCCCAGGGTTCCCAAAGCGCGTCCCTTGTAGGTGCTCATGACCCCCTGGGCGGCATCCTCGACCACAAGGAGGTTATGCCGACGGGCAATGTCGAGAATCGTGTCCATCTCGCAAGCCACACCCGCATAGTGCACGGGCACGATAACGCGTGTGCGTTCGGTGATGGCCTCCTCGATGCGCGTCTCGTCGATGTTCATCGTGTCGGGACGAACGTCGACAAACACAAGCGTCGCACCGACCATCTGGAATGCCGTCGCCGTGGAAGAGAACGTGAAGCTGGGGAGAATCACCTCGTCACCAGGCTTCAGGTCGCACAGGATCGCCGCCATCTCGAGCGCGGCAGTCCCACTGGTGGTAAGAAGTGCCTTCTTGGCTCCAAAGCGCTCCTCGAGCCAAGTGTGACAGCGCTCCGAGAAGGGACCGTCGCCGCAGATTTTCTGATTGACGGCGGCCGCCTCGCGCACGTAGTCGAGCTCAGGACCAAGAAAGGGAGGTATGTTGAAACTAACCATGGACCAGACTCCTCCATGCTCATGAACAATGTACAAAGATGGTAGCATGACTTTGGTTTCACCATACAAACCCATCTTCCGGGAGTCCCTATGAACTGGTTGGCCTATAGGTATCTTGCCGGTGTGGCCCTTGCGGCAGTCGCGGTTTTTGGCTTGGTCTGCAGGGCAATGCCTTCTCTTCTGCGCAAATCCCGCTCACGGACCTCAGTCGAGCTTTTGGTACTGACCCTCGTCGTCGCACTTGGCCTCGTGACGATCTACTACCGCTTTTATCGGGGGAGCCTCTCGTTTGCCTACCTTGACGTGGGAAACGACACCTCGGAGCAATACGTGCCCTACTACTGCAACATGCTCGACGCCATCCGGTCGGGGACATTTGACCTCTGGAACCACGAGTACGGGCTCGGCGTGAGCTTCATGTCGTACCAGTCGTGGACGCTTGACCCCTTCAACCTGCTCTTTGTGCCTCTCGGACTGGTGCTTGGCAACGAGCGCGTGGCACTTGCGCTCGTGATCGTGCAGTCCATCAAGGTGCTCATCGTCGCTCTGCTGGCCGATCATCTGCTCACCTTCTACTGCGAGACTCCGCTGGCACGTATCCTGGGTTCGGTGCTGTGTGCCTTCTCGGGCTACCTCATGCTGTGGGGTCAGCACTACTGGCTTGGCACGGTGTTTGTCCTAGCAACACTTCTCCCCCTGCTGCTCGAGCTTCTCATGGAGCGCCTCACGCCCCTGAGGTTCCTCATGCTGGCAGTGGGCGTTGCCCTCAGCATCATGGCGAGCGTCTACTCGGGCTTCATGGTCATGCTCTTCGCGACTGCCTATGCGCTGCTCCGCGCCGCCCATGTATCGGAGGGTGGCGTCGGCAACTACCTGCGCCTTTTTGGACGTCTGACCATTCCCGTCATTTGCGGCATCATCATCTCGATGTGTGCCGTCATCCCCTACGCCACGCTCATGCTGGGCGAGTCCACGCGGGTGGTCGGGTCCGAGAACGGTTCGGCGCTCTCGCGTGCCATCACCTACCTGGGCACCTTTGTCCCGCTGCACTGGATTCCCATGATCCTCAGCCGCGCCATGGGCAACGGGCTGGTGTCGTACGGAAACCCCATTCCCGAGAGCGTCATGCCACCAACCCCGGGCTTTTCGTACGTCAACGTGTACGAGATCATCACGCTCGGACTGTCCTGCGGCGTGTTCATGCTCCTGTCGCAGTTTGCCACATGGGTGGTGCGGGACGCCGACCGTCGCACGAAGGTCCTGTCGTGTCTTGCGGGGCTGCTCGTTGTGGCGTACTGCCTCAACTTCTTCCTTCCTGCGTTCTCGAACGCGCTCGTGGCGCCCAAGTACCGCAGCTCGTTTGCGGTTGTCATCCCCACATGCATCGCCATGGCGGTGGGATTTGACCGCCGCGTCGTGCCGGGGAAGGTCGCTCGCATCCCCCTTGCCGTCGCGACGGTTCTGAGCGTGGGCGTGATTGGATGGTCGTTGGCACATACCGTCGACGGACGCCTGGGGTGCCTGTGGTACCTCATCGCGACGTGCGCGAGCGCCGCAGCGCTGTGGCGACTTGGTGACTCTCCCGTGCCAGACCTTTCCATGAGCAAGCATGCTAGTGCGTCGGACCGCACCGTCGCGAATGATTCCGGCATGCCCTTTGCCGGCGCAAGCGGTCTCGTGTACGCGCTTTGCTGCCTGGCCATCGTGTCGAGCAGTATCGTCGACGGCTTCCTCTCGACCAATAGCAGGAGCGTCTGCCAACCTTCAAATATGCCCAGCTCGCTGCAATCGGCAAAGGACGCCGACACCGTTGCCGCACTTGACTGGCTTAGGGACTATGACCCGACGTTCTGGCGTGCCGAGAAGCTCTACAGCGACTGGACGTCGCTCAACGATTCGCTCGTACAGCACTATCGCGGCGTGTCTTCGTACAACTCTACGCTCGATGCCGATGTCGAGGAGTTCTACCAGCAGCTTTGGCCCGAGGCCCTTGTTGGCGACGTGGCCTACCAGGCGTTTGTCAGCGATCCCGCGGAACCCACGTTGCTCCATGCGCTGGGCGTCAAGTACCTGCTGTCTCGCGAGCCCCTCAGCTGGGACTGGTGCCGCGAGCTCACGACCGTCGGCGCCGTGCATGTCTACCGCAACATGAGGGCGGACTCGATCCTGACTTTGACCAGCGGCATCATTGGTGAGGGCGAGATGGCCCAGATGGACGTGGCCAGCAGGCGCGAGATGGTCGGCAACCTCATCGTCGTTCCCGATGACCACCTCGACGTCATCTCGTACGAGAATCCCTCGGATGTCACCATGGAGGATCTCCCCGCGCTCGACCTGAGCTGGATGCCCCTTGAGGAGTGGGAGATGGGCGAGAACGGTCTGCCTGCCGCAGTCCCTGCATCGCAGGCTCGCGTGAGCCAGAAGGACAAGACTTCCATATCCGGCAAGGTCTTTGCCAACATCAACTCGTTTGCCTGCCTGGCGGTTCCGCACGTGGCTGGCTGGACGGTCCGCGTTGACGGCGAGGTGGTCGAGACCACGCGAGCCGACTACGGTTTCATCGGGTTCGCCGTTCCTGCGGGCGTTCATGACGTCGAGGCCACCTACACCGCCCCGCACCTTGGGCTTGGCGTCGCGTGCTCCCTGGTGGGAGTGGCACTGACGCTCGCCGGCTGCGTGGTGATTGCCCGCCTGAACAGGCAATAGACTTTCCGTCTGCCCTTGGGCGTGCGTCGGGGAAGCCTGTCCCCGATGCACGCGCGTGTGCGTTGGTGCCTGTCCCCGATGCACGGCGGCGTGCACTGGTGCCTGTCCCCGATGCACGAAAAAGTCCCCGGCACCTCTTGGAGATGCCGGGGACCATTGCGTTAGCCGTTGTCCTTACGGACTAGTAGCTCCAGACCGTCGTTCCGATAGGGATGTTGTAGTAAATCCACTTGGCATTGGCCGTGGCAAGACGGACACATCCGTGAGTGTTTTTCTTGCCCAGTGTGCGATCCGCGGGATCAAAGAAATCATTTGGATTACCGGTAGGGTGACCCGTTTTGTATAGCTCCGTGTGGAAGCGTTGACCTTCGCCGTCGGTGCGCTCAGCCTGCCCGTTGATAAAGAACTCGGTCCAATAGTACTCCCAAGGATCGTTACCCATCGAGTAACCCTTGGCACGAACATGGCTGATACCGCGGAAGGTCTCGCCAAAGGTATCGTCACCACCCTGCGCGGGTGTGCAGCCAACCGATGCTGTCCAGTCAAACAGGGGCATCCAATTGCCGAGCGACCCCGTGAAGATGAACACACGGCAGCTGTTGTTGTCGATGGCAATGATGTAATCCTTGCTGTTGTAGCCCTGGATGTTCTTCCAGGCAGAATAGCCAGCATTCGTGACCTTAACCATGGTGCCGTCAACGCGACGGAAGTAGCGGGTACCGTTAATCGTAACCCAGCCCACTTCAATCTTTTTGAGCTTGCCGTCGTTGTCGGCCTGATAGTATTCGCTTCCGACCTTCTGGATGCCGTTACGGAGGACATAGCCGTCGGCGGTGGTGTAGTGAGCGTAGCCACTGGTCGAGTAGCCAGGCTTGGTGCCATAGTACTTGCCGTACACCTTCTCGACCCAGTAGCGCTGAAGACCCTGGTTGTAGATGCTGGTGACCAGCCAACCACCCTTGGTGGGCAGCTTGCCGTCGTTGTCGGCAAGAATGACCATGGCGCCAAAGGGCATAGCACCACGATGGATGATGCCTGTGCCGCCCCTGCCAAACACGTCGCCGTAACCGTCAACCGTGAAGAAGCCGGACACGGCTGCCTTGGTGACAGCATCAACGTAGTAACGCTCAAGATGGCCGTCAAACTTGTCGGTAACGATCCATCCGCTCTTGGTCATGCCACTGCCGATGAGCTTGCCGTCGTTGTCGGCAATGTAGACGCGTCCCTTGCCGTTGTCGAGCCTGCCGCGAACCACGTAGCCCGCAGAGGTCGCATAGGCGTCGTAGCCCGACTTCTCCTTCTTGGAGTCGATGAGCCTGTTGATTGCAGCAGCGTGAGGAGAGCCAAAGACGGTATCGCCCATCCAGTAGCGCTGCAGCCCGTCGCCAAAACCAGAAGTGACGTACCAGCCAGAACGGAGCTTACCGTCGTTGTCGGCAGACCACTTCCTGTCACCAAAGATGAAGTCCTCGCGGACGACATAGCCCTGACCGGCAGCGCCAAAGGCATCGCCGTAGTTCTTCACGCTGAAGAAGCCCGAGCGCGCGCCCTTAAGCGCAGCATCGACGTAGTAGCGCTGGTAGCCACCGTCATAGATTCCGGTAACGACCCAGCCGTCCTCGTCGAGGTCAGATCCAAGGAGCTTGCCCTCGTTGTCGGCGACGTAGACCAGTCCGTGGCCGCTGTCCCACTTGCCGCGAACGATGCGACCGTCAGAACGGGCATAGGCGTAGTATTTGGCACCGTTCTCAGGGGTGATCAGCACGTTCTTTGCCAGGGTGCCGTCTTCCCACACCCAGTAGCGCTCAAGAGAGCCGGAGCGGGCATCAACCACCCAGTGGCCCTGCTTGGGTTCACCCTGAGCGGCGATTGCCTCAGTGGCATTCTCGACCTTGGCATCGACCGTAGCGAGAGGCTCCACAGCCTGCGTCTCCTCCGCAGCGGGCTCGGTATTCGAGACCTCTTCGGCGAGCTCGCCCTCTACTGCGGACTGCTCTTCGGCGGGAGTCTCAGTAAGCTCGGTATCCTCGGATGCGACCTGCTGTTCTTCGGCGACAGCAGCATCATCAGCTGCCACCTCGGTCTGGCCGGCCGCGTCGTCCGCCTGATCAGCCACCTCATCGGCCTGACCAGCCTCGGTCAGACCCTCTTCGGTCGCATCGGTGTTGACGGTCTCGACGATTGCCCCAGCATCGCTTGCGGCAGAAGCCAGAATGGCCTCCTCCGCAAAAGCCGAGACAGGAGACGCCGCGAGGATGATGCCTACGAGACCCGCGACAACCACGCGACCAATCGCACGCCCTGACGGAGCCAAGACGTTGAGAAGCTTTTCGGAAGGCTTGGCGCTTCTCTGTTGATAGTCCATACAACCTCCTATCCCATCTAATGGTGCCGCCAAGACTGCACCAGTGATTTCGATAAATCGATAGCTACAGAAGCATACAGGAGAAAAAGCCTTGTAGTTGCGCGTCTCGCAAAGACACAAGAATCTCTTCTTCATCCTGAAATGTTGTCGTTTTGGCGGCTAGCCACGCTTTTCCTTGCGCTTCCCCGCTAGCCCTCAAGCTCGGGAAGGTTGTTCAGATACGTGGCGAGGGCCTCCTGCCAAGGACGCATCTCGTTGCCGATGGTCCGCTCGAGATGTGCGTTCCTGAGGGCCGAGAACAGCGGGCGACGTGCCGCATCGGGATGCGCCGCCGCATACTCATCGGAGGTGCAGGGTGTCACGATGCCGGGGTCATAGCCGGCCCCCTCGACGATGGCCTTCGTGAACTGCGCCCACGAGGTGATGCCCTCGTTCGTGCAGTGGTAGATGCCGTACTCGTCGGTGAGGATGAGCTTGAGCAGCTCGTAGGCAAGGTCGTTCGCCGAGGTCGGGTTGCCGATCTGGTCGTCCACCACGGTCATGCCACCAAGCTCGCGCGCGAGGCGCAGCATCGTCTTGACGAAGTTCCTTCCCACATAGCCGTAGAGCCAGGCCGTGCGCACCACGAAGGAGCGCGGGTTGGCCTCGAGGACCAAGTGCTCGCCGGCGAGCTTGGTGCGGCCGTATGCGCTGATCGGGCCGGTGGGGTCTTCCTCCACGCGCTCGCCGGGCTCGTTCCCGGGGAACACGTAGTCGGTAGAGACCTGCACGAACTTGGCACCCTGCGTGGCGCAGGCGCGGGCGAGGTTCTCGGGGCCCAGCGCGTTTACCTTGAACGCCAGGTCCTCGACCTTCTCGCACCCGTCGACGTTGGTCATCGCGGCGCAGTTGATGACCGCATCAAAGGTGTGCGCCCCAAAGAACGCGTCCACTGCGTCGGGATCGGTGATGTCGAGCTCGTCGACGTCGATGTAGGTCGCCTCGGAATCCCTGAGCTCGGCAGGAATGGGGCCGATCTCGGCCTCCCCCGTCTCGAGCAGGCGGCGCAGCTCATTGCCCAGCTGACCCTTGCAGCCGGTGACAAGAATCCTCATTGGTGCCTCCTACTGGCCCTTGGCGGCGTACTTGGCCTCGGTCTCGTCCTTGGCGGCGCGCCACCAGGACTCGTTCTCGGTGTACCAGGCGATGGTCTGGTCGAGGCCCTCGGAGAAGTCGGTGTGGATGGGCTGCCAGCCGAGCTCGCGGCGCAGCTTGGAGGAGTCGATGGCGTAGCGGCGGTCGTGGCCGGGGCGGTCGCGCACCCAGTCGAAGGCGTCCGCCGGCTGGCCCATGCGCTCGAGGATCGCGCGCAGGACGGTGATGTTGTCCAGCTCGCCGTCGGCGCCGATGAGGTAGGTCTCGCCCACGCGGCCCTTGGTGAGGATGTCCCACACGGCGCGGGAGTGGTCCTCGGTGTGGATCCAGTCGCGGACGTTCCTGCCGTCGCCGTAGAGCTTGGGGCGGATGCCGCACAGGATGTTGGTGATCTGGCGCGGGATGAACTTCTCGATGTGCTGGTAGGGGCCGTAGTTGTTGGAGCAGTTGGAGATGGTGGCCCTCACGCCGAAGGTGCGCGCCCAGGCGCGGACGAGCATGTCGGAGCTCGCCTTGGTCGAGCTGTAGGGGCT
>JAGAVX010000143.1 GCA_017941705.1 Atopobiaceae bacterium | reverse complement strand
GGGTCTGGTGCACAACCACGACCTGCAAGAGCGCATGACGACGCGCCATGGCTTCAGGCAGCTTGAGTACATGCACGAGCTGGGCATGGGCAACTGGAAGTACCAGCTTGTCGATCTTGACAATAACGAGGCGGAGGTCAGACTGACCGATGCCGTCGCACACGTCGTTCCCTTTGAGGGGTAGGGGAGAGGGACCTGCACGGGGCTGCGGGCTGGTTACGACGTGTCAGCCCGCAGCAAGGCTTGTCCCATGCGCGCTCGCGGACTCATCTGCGGGCGCGTTTTCTTGAGTACCGTTATCGCCACAGGTCGATACGCTTGCAAAATAGCCCGCGACAAGTTTGTTACAACGTTTGAACCTAGAGCCTACTTCAATCCTATCCTGTTTCACGGTTGAACGCTGACATGTGGGAGGGCACATGGGCTATCGCATTAGTGAAGTCGAGCGGATGCTTGGGTTGCCGGTAACGACCATACGCTACTACGACCGCGAGGGGCTGTTGCCCAACGTCAAGCGCAGCGAGGGTGGGCAGCGCGAGTTCTCGGATGCCGATATCAAGCTGCTGCAGGTCATCGAGTGCCTCAAGCGCACCAACATGCCCATTAAGGACATTCGCCGGTTCTCGCGCCTCCTGAGCGAGGGCGACGAGACCCTTGAGGAGCGCCGGCAGATGTTCTACGAGCGCCGAGAGACGGTTCGCGAGCAGATCGAGGGGCTGCGCGCGGTGGCCGAGCTCATCGAGCGAAAGTGCGCTTATTACGACGCTGCCGTGGCGGCCGGAACCGAAGATGGCGTGACCTGGGAGTCCATCGACGAGCTCTTCAAGTAGCAGCCGGAGTGTGGTCCAGGGGACACGCCCCCGCGCAACAGAAGTGTGGTCTGGGGGCGTGTCCCCCAGACCACACTTCTGTTGCGCGGGGGCGTGTCCCCTGGACCACACTCTAGAGGTCAACGACGCCCATCCGTGATACGCTGGTCGTAAGAACCCGCACGCGATGGGAGGACGGGCATGGAAGAGCTGGGGCGCACGTTTCGCGACTGGGTGGCCGCACAGAAAGTCGATGGTTGTACGACTACGGTGCTTGACGACGACCACATCGCCATCAAGCACGAGTGCATGACCGGACAGGTCAACTTCTACTGCTTTGATGACATGCCCGACGTGGTGGAACTGGCCGTCACCGATGACGCGACGGGTGAGAACCGCTTCTTCCTCCACTTTGAGCTGGAGGACCTCGAGCGCGCCCAAAACCTCTTCAACGAGATGAAAGGCCTCCTCGAGACGGCGTGCGAGAGCAACACGACCCGCGTGCTGTTGTGCTGCACGGTCGGCATGACCACCACGATGTTCGCGAACAAGATGACCGAGGTCACCAAGACCCTCTCCCTCGACTACACCTTCGAGGCAAAGGCGCTCGAGGATGCCAAGCGCGAGGGAGGCGCGTACGACGCCGTCATGCTGGCGCCGCAGGTCGGGTTCCGCAGGCGCGAGGTCGCCGAGGCCCTCCCCGATGCGACGGTCTTCGAGATTCCTGCACGCATCTTTGCTCGATACGACGGAGCCGGTGCGTTGCGCATGCTGATGGGCGTCCTGGGCGACGAGTCGCTTGCGGTGAGCGACCCGACCGACCTCCGCGTGATGCGCACGATGCACAAGAATGCCGAGCTGCCCGCAAAGACCGTGCTCATCATCTCGGCCATCAGGCGTCCGCACATCTCGAGCATCTCCTGGCGCCTGTTTGACGGCTACAAGCTGGTGGCATCCGACGAGGTGCACAAGCCCGACATCGGCTTCATGGACATCGTGGACATCATGGCGACGCTGCGCTACAAGGGTGTCGACCTGGAGAGCCTTGATGCGGTGGGTATTGCTGTGCCTGGCTCGGTGGACTACGGCACCGTGACCTTCTCGGGGTTCGGCTTTGCCGATTGGAACATCGAGAAGGAGCTCAAGGACCGCTTTGGCGTGCACGTGTTCGTGGACAACAACGCAAACGCGGGTGCCGTGGGCTGCTATGTGAGCCAGGACACCTACGACAGCGTGACGCTGCACACACAGCAGACGGGCATGCTGGTGGGTGGTCAGGGAACGGTGTGCAATGGCCACCTCCTGCGCGGGCACAAGGGCATGGCTGGCGAGCTGGGTGCGCTCAACTGGCGCGTTGACGTCATGGACGAGTGTTACGAGGGGGTCGAACCCGCCGACTCGTCCGCGATGACCGTTCACAGGGAGCAGCAGATCGCATGGAGCGGCGAGCAGATGCTGCCCGTCCTCGCCACCATGCTGCAGGCCAACATCGCCATCGCCGCCCCAGACGCGATCTACATCAACTACGACCTCGTTGACGACATGAACGCCCTGCGGGCAGAACTTGCCAAAGGCATGCCGGAGGAGTTCATCCCCGACCTCATCCACATCACCGACTACCACGAGAAGATCTTCCTCGGCGAATTGGCCCTTGTGTTGCAGAGGCTGACCACCAGCGCAAAGTAGCATGGCATAGTAGTACCCAGCGGGAATGCCAGAGAAGCGACCGTATAGACAGGAGCAACCGATGACCAGACTCTCCGACCTTGCCTGGTGGCAGAAGACCATCGCCTACGAGATCTATCCCAAGAGCTTCCTCGACACGGTAGGCCAGGGCACGGGCACCATTGCCGGCGTGACCGCCAAGCTTGACTACCTGGCCTCGCTGGGCGTCGGCGCCATCTGGATCACTCCCTGCTACAAGAGCCCGATGGTCGACAACGGTTATGACGTGGAGAACTACCTCGAGATCGACCCGTCGTTTGGCACGATGGACGACATGGACGAGCTCATCGCGCGGGGCAGGGAGCTGGGGATCAGGGTCGTCCTCGACCTGGTGTTCAACCACACGTCCGAGGAGTGCGAGTGGTTCAAGGAGTCGCGCAAGAGCCGCGACAACGACTATGCGGACTGGTACATATGGCATGACGCACGCCCCGACGGAAGCGCCCCCACCAACTGGCGCTCGATCTTCGGTGGCAGCGCCTGGGCTTGGTGCGAAGAGCGCCAGCAGTACTACCTGCACACCTTTGCCCCGCAGCAGCCCGACCTCAACTGGGAGAACCCTGCAGTGCGCAGTGCGCTCATCGACATCGCCAACTTCTGGGTCGAGAAGGGCGTGGGTGGCTTTCGCATCGATGCCATCACCTACATCAAGAAGCCTGCGGTCTTTGCCGACGGGCCTGCCGATGGCGAGGACGGCATGTACGCGGTGCATGCCGCGACGGCCAATACTCCCGGCATCCTCGACTTCCTGCACGAGTTCAAGGTGGCCGTGCGCGACGGCCGCGACATCTTCATGGTGGGCGAGGCCAACGGCGTCGAGGCGAGCGAGCTTGGCCAGTGGGTCGGTGACGAGGGCGTCTTTGACATGCTCTTCGAGTTCAGCCACACGCATGTCCCCATGGGAAAGGCCGAGGTCTGGTGCCGCCCTGCAGACTGGAGGCTCGCCGAGCTCAAGCAGGCGCTGACTGCAAGCCAAGAGGGTACGGCGACCAACGGCTGGTACCCGATCTTCTTCGAGAACCACGACCAGCCGCGCTCGGTGGTCAACTTCTTCCGGTGCGAGGGGAGCGCGGCAAGCAAGGCCAAGGCACTCGGCACCGTCCTGCTCACCCTGCGCGGAACCCCCTTCATCATGCAGGGCGAGGAGCTGGGTTACAGCAACCGCGTGTGGAAGTCCCTCGACGAGTTCGACGACCTCCAGACCCGCTCGCAGTACGAGTTCGCCCTGAGCGAGGGCTTTGACGCCACACAGGCACTTGCGGCATGCAACCGCTTCTCCCGTGACAACGCCCGCACGCCCATGCAGTGGGATACCAGCGCAAATGCCGGCTTCTCGTCCGCGACGCCCTGGCTTCCGGTCCACGATGACTACCAGACCGTCAACGTCGAGGTCGAATCTGCAGACCCCTCCTCGCCGCTCTCGTGGTTCCGTACGCTTGCCAAGCTTCGCAGCGAACGTGACGAGCTGGTGACGGGCGACTACGAGGAGCTCATGGCCGACAGCGACCAGGTCTATGCCTTCCGTCGCCAGGGTGAGGGCAGCGCGGCGGTGATACTCGCGAATCTCTCCGACAGGCCTGCCGCCTACGATTCGGCGTTGATCGAGGGCATGAATCTCCTTGCGGGCACGCATGGCGAAAGCACGCCCGGCGAACTCAGGCCCCTCGAGGCAGTGGTGTTTGGCGCGTAGCATTTGATGCGTGGGCAGGCTTCGCACCGCATTGACATACGGGAGGTCTGCGCCTTTACTACAATATGTTTGATAGAGCAGCCGCGCCTCGTTCATGACGACGCGCGGCTGCTGGTAGGATAGGGGATTATCCCCAAGAGAGAGGCCATCCATGAAAAAGCTCCTATATGCCATGCGCCACTGCGAGACCCTGTTCAATGTCCAGCACAAGAGCCAGGGATGGTGCGACTCGCCCATCACGCCTCGCGGCGTGGAGCAATGCAGGCTGGCGGGCGAGGAGCTGGTGAGGCGTGGCATGACGTTCGACCACTTTTACTCCAGCACGTCCGAGCGTTGCTGCGACACGATGGAGCTGGTGTGCCAGTCGGCGTTTGGAGAGGTAAAACCCTATGTACGCAAGAAGGGTCTGCGTGAGTGCGGCTTTGGGATCTTTGAGGCCAAGGACGACTTCTGCGAGCCGAACTTCTTCCCCGTCCAGGGACTCGACATTCGTTCCCTCGTCATGCAGGCAGGTGGTGGCGAGGCCGACGAGCAGATTGACACCCGCATCAATGACTGCCTCTCGCAGATCATGGAGAATCAGAACACGAAGAACGTGCTGGTAGTCAGCTCGGGTGGCGTGCTGCGTCATTTTTTCATGGCGCATAATGACACTTCTCGCGTCAAGGGTATGCCCAGCAATGGCAACTGCATGACCTACGTCTACGAGTGGGAAGACGGCGTTTTCTCCTGCATCGAAGTCTTTACCGCGGACTTTACGGGCATCGAGTGCGGTGGATTGGACGGGTCTGGCGTTCCCAATCGCTGGGCAATCGATGAGGACCTGCTCGCGCAGGCTATCGCCAAGTCGGCTGCGGACGCTTAGAGGCGCTTTCGTGTGACTCATGCCACAAAGGATGCGTGCGAAAGTCGCCTCCAAAACAGATGGAAGCGCCAAGTACCGACAAAGCGTTTTGTAGGTCATCAATCCGGCATTTCCGAGGCGTTTTGAAGAGTTGTTTGTACTTTTGACCGCGACGAAAATCGCATGTCGTAAATAGCAGGCTCAAACGCACCTACGATTAAGTTTGTAGGTGCGTTTTTTCATTGCCCCTGAAAAAAGCGCTGACAAAAGTATCCTCGACGGCGACATGCGGTCCAAGCCTCTCTTTGCCGCACGCGGCCATGCTCACCCCACCGGCTGCGGCACTTCTGCGGGTCACAGTCCCTGAGCTTGCCTTTAAGTGCGCTCGAGAATCTATACTTGGTGCAACAATCGGCAGGTTCGAGGAGAGGAGAACCCATGCCCTACGCTTCTGACTATCTTGGTCACGACACGCCAAAGCTTGGCTTTGGCCTTATGAGGCTGCCACACCTCGAGGATGGCTCCATCGATGTGCCGCAGGTATGCGACATGGTGGATTGCTTCCTTGACGCAGGCCTCACGTACTTTGACACGGCGTATGTGTATACGGGATCGGAGGAGGCCACGCGCAAGGCGTTGGTCGACCGTCATCCGCGCGACAGCTACACCCTCACCACCAAGGCGAATGCCTGGCTGGGCAACCCGACCGCAGACGAGACCAAGCGCCAGCTGCAGACAAGCATGGAGCGCCTGGGTGTCGACTACCTCGACTACTATCTGCTTCACGCCGTGCAGGACAACAACCAGCAGGTGTACGACGACTATGAGCTGTGGAACTGGATCCGCGGCCTCAAGGAGCAGGGCGTCATCCGCCACTGGGGATTCTCGTACCACGCCGGCCCCGAGCGCCTGGAGCGCCTGCTCTCCAAGAATCCCGACATCGACTTCATCCAACTGCAGGTGAACTACGCCGACTGGAATGATGACGCCAATGTGGCCTCGCGCCTGAATGTCGAGGTCGCCGAGAAGCACGGCGTTCCCTACACCGTCATGGAGCCGGTCAAGGGAGGCACTCTGGCCTATCCTCCGCGCGTGGTCCGCGAGATCTTTGACGCAGCTGGCAATGGCCTCTCGTATGCGTCGTGGGCCATCCGCTTTGTGGCCTCGCAGCCAGGCGTGCTGACGGTGCTATCGGGCATGTCGACGCTCGAGCAGGTGCAGGACAACGTGAGCTACATGCGTGACTTCAAGCCGCTGACTGCCGACGAGCAGGATGTCATCGCGCGCGCGATGTCCGCCCTCGCCAGCGTGGACCAGATCAAGTGCACGGCATGCCACTACTGCACCGAGGGCTGCCCCATGCAGATTCCCATCCCCGACTACTTTGCGGCCATGAATCGCAAGCTGATCTTTGAGAACGAGACCGACGCCAAGTCGCGCTATGCCCGTACGCTCAAGAATGCGGGCGTCGGCGCCGACGAGTGCATCGGCTGTGGCCAATGTGAGGCCGCGTGCCCGCAGGGACTTCCGATTATCGAGTACCTGGCACGGACGGCAGAGGCCCTGGCGTAGCAGCCTTACAGTCCCGGTTCGCCGCCGGGCACGCTCCAGGGTTCCGTTGGCCTCACGCTTTCGCCGCACTCTTCTGCGGGCAGCAGCTTTGATTCGGCTACAGAGGTCGCCCAACGGAACCCTGGAGCGTGCCCGGCGGAGGATCAGCTTTCATCTTCAGTGACCGATATGCTCACGGCAGACCTCCCTCCTCGGCGTACAATGCGCGAGAGGGAGGTTTTCTTATGGCCATCAATGTCGAGTCTCTGGTTATAGACGCATTGTTTGCGCTCGTCGAGGACGAGGGCGTTCCTCTGGAGCGCATCACCGTCAAACGGCTGCTCGAGAAGTCAGACGTCTCTCGACAGACCTTCTACAACCACTTCCTCGACAAGAACGACCTCATCGCCAAGGCATACGACCAGCGCATCGTTGGCCCGTTCGATGCGAGCGCCCTTCCGGAGGACTTTGACTTCCGTGCGTCGTTTGTCGAATCGCTTGAGCGAATGCAGAGGCATGGCACCTTTCTCAAGCAGGCGTTGCGCATGACCAGCCAGAACAACCTGACCGAATACGCCCTGGCGCATAGTCGTGACTTTGACCTTGCCTGGCATCAGCGCCAGTGGGGGTCCGAACCGATGCCCGAAGCGCTGCGCTTTGCCACCGAGTACCACGCCATGGCCTCGACCTACATGACCGTCTCCTGGATCCTGTCCGACTTTCCGGTGCCACCAGAGGAGCTTGCGGACCTCACCGTGCGCATGCGTGCGATGGGCATGGACCACCTCTTTGAGGGGGCGACAGGCGGCGGCAATCCCTACAGGATCGTGTAGCTCGTGCGGAGCCGGCGCGGTTGGCGAGTCTCGCCCCGCACCATGTGCCCGGATCGCTACTCGCTCTCGAACATGCCGGTGAGGATGTCGGCGAACTCGCGGATGAGGATGTTCTCACGATCCTTGGGCCAGTACGCGTAGTACTCGCTCTTGAGCTGGCCGTCCTGTCCCATCAGCGGAATGCGACGGATGATCGATCCGGTGCGGCCAGACTGCTCGCGCGCCTCGATGGGCATGAAGCCGCGATTGCCCGCCACCATCATGCGTCCCTCCTCGCGGGAGCGCGCAAAGATGAAGTTGTTGGAAAACCCCAGCATATCGTGGTAGTAGGCAGCCTCGGTGTCCTCTTGGTCCTCCGCTGCGATGAGGATGCAGGGCAGGTGCAGGAGATCGCTGACCCTAAGCTCCGCTGCCCAAGCCACGTCGCTCGCCTCGGACACCTCGATGTACTGCCAGCCGTCGATGAGGTGCAGGTTCACGTACGCGTCGTTGAGCGCGCGCCGCCGGTCCGAGAAGAGCATGTCGACCTTTCCGTCGCGCACCAGATGGTAAAGCGTCTCATGGCTACCCGTTACGGTGTGCACGGGAATGTGCGGATGCCGCGCGACGAAGGCGGCGACCGCCCCCTGCACCTCCCAGCCGTCGTATCGGTTGAGGTAGCCGACCGATAGCGTGGTGGCGTAGCCGTTGGCGACGCCCTCGGCCTCAAAGCGCAGGTCGTCCAAGGCGTCGAGGATGTCGCCAAGCTTGCGTGCGAACAGCAACCCGGCAGGAGTCAGCGCAAAGCTGCGGCCCCGTCGCTCGGTGAGCGGATAGCCCAACTCGCTTTCGAGTGCCTTGACCTGCTGCGAGATGGCTGACTGGCTCACAAAGCACGCCTCGGCTGCCTTGGTGTACGAGCCCTGCTCGCAGACAGCCCTGAAATACTGCAGTTGGCGAAGCTCCATGGCGTCCTCATCCCCTGTGGCGCAAGCCGCTCCGTGCAGGCGCGCCAAGCGCTACAGATTGTCTTGCCCGATACGGTTTCCTCTTCTAGAAGCAATCCTAATGAATGGCGGAAGTAAAGTGAATTGTTTATAAGGCGTACGGTGCATATGATAGGGCTAGTGAAACCCAAGGATCAAAGGAGATCGCTCATGCCCACCCTTGTCGCCTACTACTCCCGTGCTGGCCAGAACTACGGCAACGGCGGTGTCATTAACCTCCCCAAGGGCAACACCGAGGTGTTGGCCGAAGCCATTGCGGCGGAGCTCGGTGCCGATCTCTTCAAGATTGACACGGTCGAGCCCTATCCCGCAGACTACTTCGCGACGACGGACCAGGCCAAGCGCGAGCTGCGCGATCAGGCGCGTCCGGCCATCAAGGGGCCACTGCCTTCCATGGACGGCGTTGACACCATCGTCCTCGGCTACCCCAATTGGTGGGGTACCATGCCGATGGCCGTCAAGACCTTCCTCGATAGCGTCGACCTTGCCGGCGTGACTATCCTGCCTTTCTGCACCAACGAAGGGTCGGGCCTTGGCGGCAGTGTGGGAGACCTGCGCCGCAGCTATCCCGCGGCCACCGTGCTCGACGGCCTCTCGGTGCGCGGAACCGACTCCGCTCGTTCGACGGGCAGGGCTGCTGCCTGGGCGCGCGCGTCCCTTGCGTAGTGGCTGTCCGCAGGCGGCCAAAAGCGAGACCCTAACCAACAGACATGCAATCCAATCAACGCTTGACGAAGGAGAAAGCCATGGCAGAGAACATTCCCGCTCCGGTTCTGACGGAAGACGGCGCCCGCAGAGCCATGGAGGTGCTGCTCGAGCAGGAGCGTGTGCTGCGCTTCTCCGGCCACTTTGACGCACATGACGCCCTGAGGCTGGGAACGGCTGCCATCGAGCTCATTCCCCAGTTTGGCGAGGGCTACAGCGTGACCATCACGCGCGAGCGTGACGGCGTCCGCATGTTCCAGTGGGTCGATGACACCAAGGACGCGAAGAACCTGCTGTTTGCCGACGGAAAGCGCCACTCTGCGCTCAAGGCCGGCCATGCGGGTCCATGGGCGCAGCTCGAGGCGGTCGTTGCTGGTGATGTCAGTCAGGTCTGGGCAAACGTGTCCGAGGAAGTGCCTGCATGCGGGGCCTTTCCCATCCGCGTCGGCGACGAGTGGGTGGCCACCATTGGCGTGAGCGGCCTGATGGAGGGCCTTGACCACGAGGTCATCCTGCGCGCTCTCGAGCAGGTTCTGGGTGTGACGGTTCCGCGCTGGGACGAGCCAGTCGCATAGCCGCGTTCCTCATGGAAAACGGCGGCAGTCGGTCTGATACCCGCTTGCAAGGCATCGCTCAAGAGCGAGCCGTGTCTGGGACAAAGGGAGTGCTTCCTTTGTCCCATTTGGGTTAAGCTGGTACCTTGGGCAAGCGAATGAGTGAGGGATGTACATGGCGGCGCTTTTCTTTGATGTAGACGGAACATTGCTGGACAGCTATCACGGCATCAGCTCTGTCACGCCGGCCGTGCGCTCCGAGCTTGCCCGTGTCCAGGCTCAGGGTCACAAGATCTTCCTCTCGAGCGGACGTCCGCGCCTGCTGATCACCGACGACCTGCTTGATGTCGGCTGGGACGGCCTCGTACTGGTTAACGGTGGGTACGTGGAGATGGGTGGGCAGTCCGTGCACGAGGAGCGTATGGGTGTCGAGCTGGCCCAAAGCGTGGTGGACTTTCTCGATGACATGGACGAGCCCTACCTTGTCGCCTGTGCACGTGCCATCTATACCTTGCCCACCAACGACGACATCCGAGACTTCTTTGCCCGCGGCCACGGCAACATTTTTACCTTCGACTTTGACCTGAACGAGGTTCTGCCGCAGGCAATAAAGATGGAGACCCTCGTTCCGCGCGAGGATCGTCCACGCATGACGGCTAAGATCATGGATGCCTTTGATGGCCTGATCAGCTGCGACGGCCATGGGGGAGAGGGCACCTTCGAACTCTATCCGACGGCGATCTCTAAGGCCAAGGGTATCCAAGTCGTACTTGATCGCCTGGGGCTGTCGCGCGCGGATGCCTATGCCTTTGGTGACGGTACCAACGACCTCGAGATGATTCGCTATTGCGGCTGCGGCGTGGCTATGGGCAATGCGGAGGACGAGGTGAAGGCCGGTGCCGACATGGTATGCGCGCCGGTGTGGGAGGACGGCGTCGCGCAGGTCCTGCGTGAGCTCTTCTAGCAAGCCGCTTGACGGACGAATCGGCAATATATGCATTTTAAAGTCAGTTTTATGCATTGCTAATCCGCATTTTACGAAGATACGTGTCCGGAGTACCTAATTAAGCGTCGAACGGGAACAAAACGTGGGAGTATTCTTCTACTCAACGTTAAATTAGGTACTTCGGTCTGGCATATGATTCAGTTCTGGGTAGCGGGATACGGGACTTTCTTTTGGGCCCCGCCCACGTCACTCGCATAACCTGCGCTCATAGCAGCCATAAGCAGTGCGCATTGGTTGGGCGACATGCTGCGGCCTACAATTATTGCAGGTAAACATACGTGAGGGAGCACACATGGGGCAAGCACTGCCTACGCCTCTCGCGTGAGACAAAAAGAGGTGAAGGCATGAGAACACAGAACATGACGCGTCGCTCGCTGCTTGCGAGCGGTTCGGCTGCGGCAGCCATGCTGCTTGCGGCCTGCGGGTCCGCCCGCAACCAGGAGCAGGCCGCGCCGGAGGCCGACGAGGCGCAAAAGGTCGAAGCTGCTCCCACGGAGGACGCATCGCAGGCCGAAGCTGCTCCGCAGCAGTCCGCTCAAGGCAAGATCCTCGTGGCGTACTACTCGCGTGCCGGCGAGAACTATGGCAACGGAGGAACGGAGTGGCTCGAGGTCGGACACACGAAGGTGATGGCCGGATACATTACCGAGGCGCTCGGTGCGGACGAGTACGAAATCGTGCCTGCGCAGGCCTATCCCGAGGGCTATGACGCCTGCTGCGACCAAGCCAAGCAGGAGCAGGCGGACGACGCGCGTCCGGCTATCGCCAACCCGCTGCCTGACGTGTCGGGCTACGATGTCGTGCTGATCGGATGCCCCATCTGGTGGGGCGACGAGCCCATGATCATCCGCACGTTCATCGAGGGCGTCGACCTGTCCGGCAAGACGGTCGTGCCCTTTACCACGCACGGTGGTTCCGGTTTGGGCAGTGTGCCGTCAAACCTGCAAGCAGCGATTCCTGGCGCGAGTTTCCTCGACGGGCTTGCGGTGGCGGGAACGTCTGTCGATGGCGCCCAAGACGAAGTCGTATCTTGGGCAAAAGGCCTGGCGCTCGCATAGGCTGCAGGTCGTGAGATTGTCTCCTGCGCGCCGTCGCTAGCTACCCAGCAAGCCCTCGACTCCCTTGCAGAGCAGGGTGACCGCCATGTCGCTGACCTCCTCGACGGGCAAGCGCTTGCCATCGGCCACCCATGCCCGGTACATCGCAAGCGTTCCGGCCGTCTGCCAACTGTAGTACACATGCCACTGGTCGATCGTTAAGCCGGCGGGCGCGCTCTCGACGCGCTCGCCGCTTGCGTCATCCTGCAGGCGGCGCTGAATGACGTCGTAGGCTGGATCGCAGGTGATGGCGTCGTACAGCTCGTCCTGCTCGGACCCAAAGCGGAAGAACTCGCGCGTGACCTCCTCGAGGTCCTCCGGCTCGTGCAGGTGCGTCGTGCGCTTGCGCCATGCGGCCGCGTAGGTGGCCATGAGCTCCGCCAGCAGGTCGTCGAGGGTGTCATAATAGCGGTAGAAGGTCTTTTTGTTGATACGCGCTCGATCGCAAAGGGCCTTGACGGTGATGCGCTCGTATCCGACCTCGAGCATCAGCGACCTAAAGCTCGAATCGATGGCCTCAAGCGTCTTGGTGACACGCAGGTCCTTTGTCGTCGTGGTGCGCATGAAGCCTCCCTCACGTTAGGCAACCATTTTGCCCTTGTGGTTGCTTAAGTCCCTCATCGTGGTACATCGCCCATTGTAGCGACCGTTTACCCTGCGTAGGATACAAATCAGAGGAACGGACGCACCGAGAAAGGAATTCACCATGACTATCGATCAGCTCATCGCCAAGCAGGAACTCAAGGAGCTCGTGGACGAGTTCTCCATCCTTGCGGACAACCGTGACGCCCAGGGCCAGGGCCCGCTCTTCACCGAGGACGCAGTGCTCGAGTTCCAGATGGGCCCCGATGGTGAGGTCCACGAGATTCCCGGCCGTGATGCAATCGTGGCTGCCTTCGAGGGCACGGTGGGCGTGAACAGCACCGCCAAGGCCGTCTACCATGCCAACGGCCAGCAGGCGGTCGAGCTTGCCGACGACCTCCAGTCCGCGACCGGCACAGCCTACTGCATGGCCACGCACGTCAACGACGAGGATGGCCACGACGTCATTACCACCAACTACGTGCGCTACGCCGATCAGTACGTCAAGATCGACGGACGTTGGTACATCAAGCGCCGTCGCACCTGCTTCCTCATCTCCGAGAAGCGTCCGTACAACGGATAGCATGCACCCGAGCCTGTCCCCATCGCACGCGGACGTGCATCCGGGACAGGCCCCAATGCACGCGCACGTGCACTGGGGACAGGCTCCTCTGCACGCTTTGACCGGAAAGGACTGACCATGAAGACGCGCACGCTGCACAACCTGACTGTCTCCGAGGTGGGCATGGGCTGCATGGCCTTCTCACACGGCTACGGGCAGATTCCGCCCGAGCAGTACAGCATCGAGGCCATTCGAGGCGCCTACGAGCACGGATGCACCTTCTTTGACACGGCCGAGGTCTACAGCCCCGGTCTCTCCGGGACCGGTCACAACGAGCGCATCGTAGGCAAGGCACTCGCAGGCGTGCGTGACAGCGTGGTATTGGCCACCAAGCTCTTCCTGGGGCGCGGCGGCTTTGTCGGCGGGTCTGTCTACGATGAGATCCGCGCGCATCTCGAGGCCTCGATGGAGCGCTTGCAGACCGACCATATCGAGCTGTACTACCTGCATCGCATGAGCGGAACGCCGGTCGAGCGCGTGGCAGAGGCGATGGGCCGCCTCGTGGAGGAGGGCTTCATCGATGGCTGGGGCCTCTCGCAGGTTGGCGTCGATATCATTGACCGCGCCCAGCAGGTGTATCCGCTGACGGCAATCCAGAACATCTACTCCATGGTCGAGCGCGATGTCGAGGCCGAGGTGCTGCCGTACTGCAAGGCGCACGACATCGGCTTTGTCCCGTTCTCGCCAATCGCAAGCGGCCTGTTGTCGGGCAAGGTTACGACCAAGACGAAGTTCGAGAAGTTCGATGACGTGCGCACTTGGGTGCCGCAGCTCTCTAAGCGCAACATCCAGGGTAACCAGCCGATCGTTGACCTCGTCACGCGCTATGCCGAGGCGAAGGACGCCACGCCGGCGCAGATCTCGCTCGCGTGGATGTTGGCCAAGTGGCCCCACGTGGTGCCCATCCCCGGCTCAAAGAACAAGGGACGCATCATCGAGAACCTCGACGCGAGCGAGGTCGAGCTGACTGCCGACGAGCTGACGGCGCTCGACACCGAGCTCGGCAAGCTCAAGGTGTACGGGCACCGTGGATTCTCGCGCTAATCACGCCCAAAGGCTTGTGGGCGGCTGAGCAATCCTATCCCAGCTGCTCCGCGGCATCCGCCAGGTGCTGGATGATGGGCAGGTGCTGCGGACAGGCAGCCTCGCACTGGCCACAGGCCACGCAGTCGGCCGCCGAACCGGCGCCAGGCGCTCCTATCGCCGCCGCATAGGCTGCGCGCGCCTCGTCAGTTGCCCATTTGCCAACCTGAGGTTCATGGCTGCAAACACCTCGGGATGCTTGGTGAGCAGCTCGTCCAGCAGGTCGGGTCCACCGTGAAACGAGAACCCAACGTGGCGTACCAGACCTTGGCGCTTGAGGTCGCGCACGTAGTCCCATAGGTTCATGCGGTCGTACTTCTTGTAGTTGCCCTCCATGAGCGAATGCAGCAGGTAGTAGTCGATATAGCCGGCACCGGTGCTCTTGAGCGAGGTCTGGAACTGCCTGCGCGCAACCCCCTCGGTGGGGGGCAGATGGCGCATAGAGCTTCGTGGCAAGCGTGTAGCTCTCGCGCGGATGGCGGTCGACCAGCGCCTTCTTGATGGCGGCCTCCGATCCGGCATACACGTGGGCAGTGTCAAAGTAGGTGAAGCCGCTTACCGTCGAAGCAGTTCCGTATGCGTGAGCGGCGTTGGCTCTGGGGCTTCGTGAGCTGGTGAGAGTCGGACGTCCGTTTCACAGGTGGACCATGACTCTTCGTTTCATGCCCAATGCGCATGCCAGATAGTGAATCCAAGTATTTGAGCTATGACATGCCCGCGCCCATACTCAAGGATAAGACCACCATCAACCGCCAGGAGGCATCCGCCCATGAGTCAAAGCGAGCCATTCACGAATCGCGATCTCGCACGCATGATCGTCCCGCTGTTCTTTGAGCAGCTGCTGGTCATGCTGGTTGGACTGGCCGACACGTTCTTCATCAGCAAGGCAGGCGAGGCTGCCGTGGCGGGCGTCTCGTTGGTCAACCAGTTCAACACCGTGTTCATCTTCCTGTTCACCGCGCTGGCCGCTGGTGGAGCGGTCGTGGTGTCGCAGTACATAGGCACGGGCGACAAGGACATGGCGAGCGAGGCAGCCAGTCAGCTGCTCATGTTCTCGACGGTGTTCTCACTGGCCATGACTGCCGTGGTGCTTCTGTTCGCGCGGCAGCTGCTGGGAGTCATGTTTGGCCGCGTGGAACCTGAGGTCATGGATGCTTGCCTCACCTACCTGCGGATCTCGGCGCTCTCGTACCCCGCGCTCGCCATATACAACGCTGGGGCCGCACTCTTTCGCAGCGTGGGCAACACGGGTGTGACGATGGTCGTCTCCGTGATCTCCAATATCGTCAACGTCGTCGGCAACTACATTGGCATCTTTGTGCTGCACGCTGGTGTGGCTGGTGTGGCATGGCCGTCGCTGGTGGCTCGCGTGGCCTCTGCGATTATCATCACCTGGCTGGCGTTTCGCGAGACCGACGTGCGCTACCGCATGCGCTGGATCTGCAAGTGGAACGGTCCGCTGCTGGCAAAGATCGGCGGCATCGCAGTGCCTAACGGTGCCGAGAACGCGATTTTCCAGCTGGTGAAGGTTGCCCTCTCTTCCATCGTTGCGCTCTTTGGCACCTACCAGATCGCCGCAAACGGTGTGGCTCAGAGCATCTGGAGCCTGGCAGCCTTGGCTGGAGCGGCCTTTGGCCCAGTGTTCATCACGGTGCTCGGGCAGTGCATGGGTGCGGGCGATGTCAGGGCAGCCGAGCGCTACTTTGCAAAGCTCATGCGGTTTACGCTCGTGTTCTCGATTGCGTGGAACGCGCTCGTGTTTGCAGTCACACCGGTTATTCTGCGCTTCTACTCGCTTGAGCCAGAGACCGTGAACTTGGTCATCCAGCTGGTTGCGCTGCACAACACGTTCAATGCGCTGGTGTTTCCGTTTTCCGGCTGCCTGGGCAACGGACTGCGCGCCACGGGAGACGTGGCGTACACCATGTGGGTGTCGATCATCAGCACGCTGGCGGTGCGTCTGGTGCTCTCGTATGTGCTGGGCGTCATGCTTGGCATGGGCGTGATGGGCATCGCCTGGGCCATGTGCGCTGACTGGCTGGTCAGGGCCATTGCGCTGGTGCTGCGCTGGCGCAGCGGAGTGTGGAAGACCAAGCGCGTAGTGTAGGGCCGCGTGGTTCAACGAGGGCCGGGGCAACAAAGGTGGACGTGCAAAGGGGGGTGTCCCTATAGTTTTGTCAAGGGTTCAGGATGGAAGTTTTCAACAACATGGCTGACGGCGGGCTCCTCGTAGGGCACTCTGTCGCGCATGACCGCGAAGATGACACCGAGCCTCTTTCGGGCAACGGCCTTGAG
>JAGAVX010000016.1 GCA_017941705.1 Atopobiaceae bacterium | reverse complement strand
GGGACACGCCCCTAGGCCACACAAGTGTGGTCTAGGGGCGTGTCCCCAGGACAACAGCGCAGTCTTACAGTCTGCTCTCGAAGAACTCCGTAAGCTTGTTTAGGGCGTCGTCCACCATACCAGGACGCCAGTAGAGGTCCACGTGCGTGGCGCCAGGCACCACGTACAGCTCCTTGTCCCCGGTGCCCACCGCCGCGTCAAAGGCGCTCTCGGACATGTACGCCGTATCGGCCTTCTCGCCCACCACCATGAGCAGCGGCTGGTCGACGAGATACATGAAGGCATCCGGATCCCAAGCGAAGAGGTCCATGAGGTCGCGCTGAGCAAAGCGCGAAAGCGCACGCGGATGGGCATGAGTTTCGACGTAGTACTCGTAGCCTTCGCGGTACATGTCGAAGGGCAGCTTGTGGCCCACCTCAGGGTCCATGTCACCCATGTTGGCGTTGTAGGTAAGCTCGCCGGTCTGCGCCTCGCGTGCACGGAGGTCGGCCACATCGTGCAGGCGCTTGAGCACGCTGTCTGCCTGCGACTTTATGAAGCCCTCGCGACGAACCGAACCAGTGTTGAACATAGAAACGACAGCCACCGCGCGGAAGCGCTTGTCTATCTGCGCGGCCGACAGCGCGTAGCCACCGCCCCCGCAAAGGCCGAGCATGGCCAGACGGGAGGCGTCCACGCCCGGGAAGGTGGAAAGGACGTCAGCGGCCAGGCGATAGTCCTCCACGCGCAGGTACGGGATGTCGCGGTTACGCGGCTCTCCCCCACTTTCGCCCGTGGTCACGGCATCGAACGCGATGGTCACGAAGCCCGCCTGCGCGAGGCGCTGAGCATAGAGGCCCGCCGCCTGCTCCTTCACCGCGCCGTTGGGATGGCCCACCACGATGCCCGCGTATGAGCCGTCCTCGCGGTAGCCCGCCGGAGTATAGACGTTAGCTGCCACGGTAATGCCCGCCGCATCATACGTGATGGGATGCACGTTGACAGCGTTCTCAACGTTGGCGGTCAACGCATCGCCGTAGACGAAGCCAAAGGGATTGTCACCATAAGGCTGGGGTGTCCTGGGCTGGTAGTTCATGCGCCTGCTCCTTCGGTCGTGAGTCGTAGCGGACTGTATGCCTTCGCGTCAGCGGACCTTACTCGAGTCCGTCGTAGATCTCCTGCGGCACGGGCTCGCACCACTCGGCGTGGAAGCCCTCATGCGCGCGACTGTAGACCACGATGTGGCTGAACCAGCTGTCCTTGGCCGCGCCGTGCCAGTGGCGGACTTCCACGGGGATGGCGATGGCGTCACCGGGCTTCATCTCTATGGCATCCTTGCCCTCCTCCTGGTACCAACCACGACCGCCGGTGCAGATGATGGTCTGCTCGCTTCCATGATGGATGTGGTAGTCGTTGATGCAACCCGGGGCAAAGGTGACCATCTGGGTCTGGACGTCGTTGCCCGTCACGAGGGGCACCAGCCACACGTCGCCGGTAAAGTGCGGGTTGTCCAGCTTGGGGCCGATGGGCATGGGCAGTGTCGCCTGGTACTCGTCAAAGGTCATCATGATCGGTTCCTCTCTCTCCCTCGCGTGCCTCTGGCAGGCAGGTCTTTCTTATGAGTACTGTAATCCACAAAGGACCCCGCAAGGCATGCGCTCTCGGTAACTCACCTTGCATCCAACGCAAGCTCGAGAGGGGACCGAGAGGTCAGCTGGCCCGTCTTCGTTGACTCGGTCAGGCGATAGGCTCAAACGCAACCGTTGAGGATCCGGCACCACAAGCATCTGCAAGGCCAGCGGGGTCGTCGATCTTCCCCACACGCGCATAGCTCCAGCCGTCATTGGCAAAGGTCTCGTAGAAGAGCACGAGGCAGTCAGAGCCAAATACCAGCAGGTCGCCCGCCTCGATGGTCTCAGGCACAAAGCTCTCGCCACCAAAGCCTTGGCCGGTGTAGCAGTACTTCTCGTTGCCGTGCAGCTCCTCCATCGTTAGGGTGAGCGGCAGCCGAGCGAGCAGCTCCTGCCCCGCGGCGGTGTTTTCGATGGTCGCCGTAAAGGGCACGTCGTTGACCGTGACTGAGATCTGCATAGCACTCTCCTTTTGCTCTGTAGCATCTTCCAAGGGCTGATAGCCCTGGGATCCCTGTTCGCCCCGTTCTACCCTGGGACTCTGTGGAGCCTCTTCTTCCTGTGGCTCTGACGACGAGGCACAGCCTTCCAGCCCTAGCGCCAGAACCGTGGCAATACCCTGCAAAAACGACCGTCGCGTAAGCAACTCTTTCATGACCAGCCCTCCAGAGACTCGAAGTCACGTGCTGAGACATAGGGCTCTTCGAGGCTGAGCTCAAAGGTCACCTGCTGCGGCAAGGCCTTTACCTGTGCATTTGCCGCCTCGTTCAGATGGGCTACCACCATCACGCGATAGTCTTGCGATTGTTCCTGCCCGCTGTGAAGCAAGGCGAACCAGCCGTCAGACACGCTCACGTCGCCATTGCTCCAGCCCTGCTGCTTTTCGGCCTCGTCAAACGTGCCCTCTTTGAGCCCACAACAGTAGTCAACGCCCGAGTCGACACCGCTCACCGTAAGCGGCAGTCGGTTCATGAGGTCGCGCGCCGCCTGCGTCTGATTGAGGGGAGCTCTCACCTCGACATCGCCCGCGCGGATGACAAGACGGGCGACGTTGTGGTCGTCGGGGTCGACAAGCGCCGCGCCAGCGGCTCGCAAGCGGTCGAGCAGCTGGGGAGACTTGTTCTCGTCACCTGCGGCAACAAAGACACCCATGTCTTCAAGATGGAGCCACTCCAAGAAAGAATGCCGATAGGTGTAGATCGCTCCTCCGTACACATCCTTGCTGCCCGAGCTGAGCAACAGCGCCGACTTGCGCAGGTGGCGCGGATAGCCAGGCGCATAGATGCGATCGATGACACACTTCAGCTGACCGGAAAGGCCGTGATAGTACACAGGCGAGGCAAGTACGAGCATGTCAGCCTCATCGAGCACGGGGTAGATCTTCTGCATGTCATCCTTCTGAATGCAGGTACGCTGCTCCTTGGTGTGGCAGTACTCGCAGGCAAGACATCCCGCCACGTGCATGCGGCACACGTCGAATACCGTGACATGATGACCGGTTGATTCGGCGCCCTCGCGATAGGCGTTCACCATCGCGGCAGTGTTACCGTGCGGCCTTGGGCTTCCGTTGAAAATGACGATGTTCATTTTGGCCTTCCCACCTCTTCATTCGGTTTTCCAAAGAGACCGGCGCCAAGCGCTCCTATTTAATTCCTGATTTCATTCTCCGGGCTAAAGACGCGGGTAACAAATGCCTATCGATTCTACCTTTCCATAATCAGCGCGTATCGTTTGGCAAGAATCCGCAGCGCGCGCTGAAGGCGCTGGTAAAGCGGTTCATCGCCACACAAGAGCGGGGGCCTCCAGCAGGAAGCCCCCGGTTCGTGCAGCCAATGAAAGTGAGACTCTAGCCGAGCTTGGCATACTCCTCGTCGGAGACGGGCTCGAGCCACTCGTTCCAGCCGTCCTTGCCCTCGATCTCGAGTCCGATGTGCTGGAACCAGCCGTCGGCTGCCGCGCCATGCCAATGTTTCACGTTGGCAGGGATGTTAACCACGTCGCCGGCATGCAGCTCGCGCGCGGGCTTGCCCCACTCCTGGTACCAGCCGCGGCCATACACGCAGATAAGCATCTGGCCGCCGCCCTCAGTCGCATGATGGATGTGCCAGTTGTTGCGGCAGCCCGGAGCAAAAGTCACGTTGAAGGCCGGCACCTGCTCGTTGGTAAGGACAGCGAGGTACGTCTCGCCAGAGAACCACTGAGACGCAGGGTTCACGTC
>JAGAVX010000142.1 GCA_017941705.1 Atopobiaceae bacterium | reverse complement strand
CGGCGCACCCCTTCGAGGGTGCGCCGAAGGGACTGTCCCCTAGATGCACCACTCTATTCTTCGTCCTTGTGGCAGCAGCCTTCGCCATCGCCATGGCAGCACTCGCCGTCCTCATGATGGTGCCCGCCCTCGCCATGGCAGCAACCATGGCCGTGACCTCCGTAGCAATGGTGGTCATCGGCATCCACTGCCTCGAGAAGCTCGATCTCGAAGGTAAGAGCCTTGCCGGCCATCTCGTGATTGAGGTCGAGCGTCACGCGCTGGTCGGTCTTCTCGGAAACAAGGGCGGGAATAGGCTGCCCGTAGGGTCCCGCAAGCATGATGCGCTGGCCTTGAACGAGGTTCTCCGAACCGGGGAGCTGGGAGATCTCAAAGGTTCTTACCATGTCGTCATTGCGCTCGCCGTATGCGTCCGCGGGCTCGAGACGGATGGTGACGGTCTGACCGACCTCCATGTCGCGAACGGCGGCATCAAAGCCCGGGATCATCATCCCTGCCATGCAGACGAACTCCAGGGGTTCGCCACGGTCGCGAGACGAATCGAACTTGGTGCCGTCGTCGAGCGTGCCAACGTAATGCACGCGCACCTGCTTGCCCTCGTTGCTCATAAGCTTCCTCCTAGTGCGGGGCACGGTGGCGTGCCCAAGTACGGTTTGCAACAGGGAACAAGTCTAGCCAAAGAGGGGAGGGCATGTGCCGGGAGTTGGGCATATACAGAAGACCCCCAGCTCAACCGAAGGTCTTCCAATGCAATGCAGGCGAAAGCGTGTGACAGAGCTTGTGCAAGTGATGCCTATATGGCTACCGTGCGCTCCTCATCGATCTTTGCGACCTTCAGGCGACGATTTGCGTAGCGCTCCGCCGTCAGGGCGTCCGTCGACATCCATGTCTTGACGATTGCCATTGCGAGCACGGGGCCAATGAGCTTGCCGCCTATGCAGAGCACGTTGGCGTCATTATGCTGACGTGCCAGCTCGGCGCAAACGGGGTCTTGGCAGACGCAGGCGAAGATGCCCCTGAACTTGTTGGCGATCATGGCCGAGCCGTATCCGACGCCGTCGACGAAGATGCCGCGATCGCACTCGCCCTTTGCCACGGCCATGGACGCGGGATAGATGAAGTCCGAAAGGTCGCAGCCCTCCTCGTCGTAGGTGCCAAAGTCGACGACTTCATGACCCTCTCCCTCGAGCCAGGCCTTGATCTCGTTCTTGAGCCTGGTTCCTGCATGATCGTTTGCCATAGCTATTCTCATAAGTCCTCCCAACAACGAGAAGTGCGAGTGATGGAATCAGTATATGAGGTTGTCGTGCAACATAAGCGCAAATGCAGCGGCATATCGATGGGAGGGACTGCTCGTCGAGGTGGGTGACCGGGTTCGCAGGAAAAGGGCCCGACCATGGTGGCCGGGCCCTGAAAGGCTTTCTGTCGTGACCTTTGTGCTATGCCATCTGTGCCTGGACGGCCGTGATGGCTACGACGCCGACGATGTCCTCGGCAGAGCAGCCGCGGGAAAGGTCGTTGACGGGCTTGGCGATGCCCTGGAGCACGGGGCCGTAAGCTTCGGCCTTGGCAAAGCGCTGGACGAGCTTGTAGCCGATGTTGCCAGCAGCGAGGTCGGGGAAGACCAGGATGTTGGCCTTGCCGGGAACCGTGGACTCGGGAGCCTTGAGCTTGCCGACGCTCTCCTCGAGGGCGGCGTCGAGCTGCAGGTCACCGTCAAGAGAGAGCTCGGGCGCCTTCTCCTTGGCAAGACGGGTGGCCTCCTGGACCTTCTCGGCGGTGTCGCCGCCGGCGGAACCCATCGTGGAGTAGGAGAGCATGGCCACATGGGGCTCGTCACTCATGAGGGACTTCCAGGTTGCCGCGCTCGAGATGGCGATCTCGGAGAGCTGGTCGGCGTCAGGTGCGATGTTGAGGCCGCAGTCGGCGAACAGCAGCGTACCGCCCTCGCCGTACTCGGTCGCGGGGGTGCACATGATGAAGAAGGAGCTGACGAGCTTGGTGCCGGGGGCCGTCTTGAGAATCTGGAGTGCCGGACGCAGCGTGTTGGCGGTGGAGTGACAGGCACCGGACACCAGGCCGTCGGCGTCACCCTGCTTGATCATCATGGTGCCATAGTAGGTGGCGTCGGCAACCTGCTCATAGGCCTGCTCGGGAGTCATGCCCTTGGCCTTGCGGAGTTCGTAGAGGGCATCTGCGTAGGCCTGGCGCTTGTCGGAGGTTGCCGGATCGATGACGGTGACGCCCTCGACAGAGATCTCGCTGGGATTACCGAGGATGACGAGGTCGGCGAGGTCCTCTGCGACAATCTGCTTGGCAGCGTCAATGGTGCGGGGATCCTCGCCCTCGGGAAGAACGATGGTCTTCTTGTTGGCCTTGGCGGCGGCCTTCATGCGGTTAAGGAAGTCACTCATGCGATGCTCCATCTCCTTGATACGGGTCTCTTGCGCACCTCAACTATGCGTAAGTTGGGCATTTATTGCCCTTTCATCCTCATTATACGGTGCAATGATAGAATCATGAAGCGACTTTGGACGGTACGCACATTGTGCGGCGAGATCGATTGGTCAGAGGATGGGGCGTACGTCGTCCCGTCACACGAAAGGATGTTCATGAGCATCATGATGGGTCTTCCAGCCACGTTCAATCCTGAAGCATACGATGTCATCGTGGTTGGTGCCGGTTATGCCGGTGCCGTCTGCGCGCGCAAGCTCGCCGAGGCATGTGGCTCTAAGGTTGCGGTCATCGAGCGTCGCAATCACATTGCGGGTAACGCCTACGACTGCGAGGACGAGGCGGGTGTCCTCATTCACCAGTACGGTCCTCACATCTACCACACCACCAACGATCGCGTGCACGAGTTCCTCTCCCGCTTCACCGAGTGGACCGACTATCAGCACAAGGTGCTCGCGAACATCCACGGGACGCTCATGCCGGTGCCGTTCAACCACGAGTCGCTCAAGCTCGCGTTTGGCGAGGAGAAGGGCGAGCATCTCTATCAGAAGCTCGTGGCGACCTTTGGTGAGAACAAGAAGGTTCCTATCATGGAGCTGCGCACGAAGAACGATCCGGAGCTCACCGAGGTCGCGGACTATGTCTACGAGAACATCTTCCTCTACTACACGATGAAGCAGTGGGGAAAGACCCCCGATCAGATCGATCCGTCGATCACGGGTCGCGTGCCCATTTTCATCGGCGATGACGACCGCTACTTCCCTGCGGCGCCGCATCAGGGTATGCCCACCGAGGGCTACACGCGCCTCTTCGAGCGCCTGCTCGACCATGACCTCGTCAACGTCTTCCTCGGCGTGGACGTTCGTGACATCCTCTCGGTCAAGGGTGACATGGTGTACGTGTTCGACCGCCCGTATGGCGGGGAGGTCATCTATACCGGCCAGCTCGACGAGCTCTTCGACCTCGATCTGGGCGCCCTGCCGTACCGTACGCTCGACATGCAGTTCGAGACGCTCCAACAGGACCAGTTCCAGCCGGTGGCGACGGTCAACTACACGACGACCGAGGACTTCACGCGCATCACGGAGTTCAAGCTGATGACGGGTCAGGAGCTGCCTGGCGTGACGACGATCATGCGCGAGTACTCCAAGGCCTACGAGCCCGACAGTGGCCAGACGCCGTACTACGCCATCCTCGAGGATGAGAGCCAGGCCCTCTATCAGTCGTATCGCGAGCGCGTGGATGGCATCCTCAACTTCCACTGCGTCGGCCGCCTTGCCGAGTACCGCTATTACGACATGGACGGCGTGGTCGCCTCTGCGCTTGACCTGTCTGACGAGATCATCAACAGCAATCGCTAGCCACGGGGCATGGCAAGCAGTTTTAAGGAATGGTTATCAATGCAGAAGACCATATCGTTTGGTATTCCCTGCTATAACTCGGCCGAGTACATGGACCACTGCATCACCTCGATACTTCACGGTACGGGCTATGCGCAGGACGTCCAGATCATCGTAGTCGACGATGGCTCGACCAAGGACAATACCTTCGAGAAGGCCCAAGCTTGGGAGCAGGAGTACCCGACCATCGTGAAGGCCGTCCATCAGGAGAACGGCGGTCACGGAATGGCCGTGCTCAAGGCGCTCGAGAACGCTGACGGCATGTATTTCAAGGTCGTCGACTCCGACGACTGGCTCGATGCCGAGTCGCTGACGCTGCTTTTGGCAAAGCTGCGTCACTTCATCGAGTTCGAGACGCGCGTCGACCTCGTCATCACCAACTACGTCTATGAGCATGTCGAGGATGGCAAGCAGACCGTCATCGACTACCATCACGTCCTTCCCCGCGGAAAGATCTTCACGTGGGGCAAGATCGGCCATTTCAACATGACGCAGAACCTGCTCATGCACTCGCTGTGCTACCGCACGAGCGTGCTGCGTGACGGTGGCGTTCCCATGCCGGCGCATACCTTCTACGTCGACAACATCTACGCGTACGTGCCCCTGCCTCGCTGCAAGACGATCTACTACCTCGATGTCGACCTGTATCGCTACTTCATTGGCAGGGGAGACCAGTCGGTCAACGAGACGGTCATGATCGGCCGCATCGACCAGCAGCTTCGCGTCACGCGCATCATGATGCGCTCGTACCACCTCTACGATGATGTCGATGAGCCCAAGCTGCGCAGCTACATGATCGACTACTTCACGCTCATGATGGCCGTGTGCTCTATCTTCTCGAAGATGAGCGACAAGGAGGACGCGATGGAAAACCTCGCGAACCTCTGGGCCGAGCTCAAGGAGTATGATCCGCGCATGTACCGCAGGGCTCGCATGGGCATGGTCGGCCTCGCTACCAACCTGCCGGGCGAATGGGGCAAGAAGACCACGCTCGGAATCTATCATGTGGCCCAGAAGCTCGTGAAGTTCAACTAGAGCCGCACGTTGAGAGAGTCAGGCGCGACCATGGACGCATCGTTCATGGTCGCATTTTCATACGAGGGAGAGCAATGATACTGGCATCCGCATCGCCACGGCGGTCCGACCTGTTGGGGCGGCTTGGCTTTGAGCTCGAGATCCGTCCGGCAGACATCGACGAATCGCGAGGGGATGACGAGCACCCACAGGACCTCGTCAGGCGTCTCGCGTACGAGAAGGCGCATTGCGTCTTTGGGCAGTACGGTGTTGGCGCAGACGGCTTCTTGCTGGCTGCCGACACCATCGTCTGGCACAATGACCGGGCACTCGGAAAGCCGGTTGATGCCGACGAGGCGATGTCGATGCTGAGGGAGCTTTCTGGTAGAGTGCATCATGTGTCGACGGGCGTGAGCATCCTGTACCAGCAGCCGGGACAATCCCTTCGCGACGAGACCTTCGTCGAAACGACCGACGTGCGCTTCTACGACCTGAGCGACAGCCAGATCGCGTCGTATGTGCAAGGCGGCGAGTGTGTCGGCAAGGCAGGGGCCTACGCGATACAGGGCAGTGGGAGGCTTCTGGTAGAGGGCATCTCGGGGGACTATGATAACGTGGTCGGCCTGCCCGTCTCGCGCGTCGTGCGCGTCATGGTGGCGCTAGCCGCAGATGACGAGGGAGCGAGTCTCATAGAGCGTCTTTTGGAGGAGAAGCATGCCTAAGTATACGAGCGTCACCCAGATTCCTGGCATTTACGTGGGCCACGCGACGAACAGCGAGGCCGGTACGGGCTGCACCGTCATCGTGTGCCCCGAGGGCGCGACGGGTGGCGTCGATGTCCGCGGGGGAGCGCCGGCGACGCGTGAGACCGACCTGCTGAGGCCCGAGGAAATGGTGCAGATGGTCAACGCTGTCGTGCTCTCCGGTGGCAGCGCGTTTGGCCTTGCCGCCTCGACTGGCGTGGCCGAGGAGTTGGAGCGCAGGGGAATCGGTCTCGATGTCATGGTGACCAAGGTGCCGATCGTGACGGGAGCGTGCCTCTTTGACCTTGCCTGCGGCGATGCGTTCGTGCGTCCCGATCCCTCCATGGGTGCCAAGGCTGTCGAGGATGCCCTCGACCACGCGGACGGGCAGCTTGCCTGTGGCAATGTTGGCGCTGGCACCGGCTGTACGGTCGGCAAGGTCCTCGGGCCCGACCGTGCCATGAAGTCGGGACTCGGTGAGTGCGTGCGCGAGGCAGGGGAGCTGGTCTGTGGCGCCATCAGTGCCGTCAATGCTGTCGGAAACATCGTTGACCCACAGACGGGCGCCTTCCTCGCAGGGCTGCTCGACGAGACCGGCGAAAATGTCATATCGGTGGAAGATGCCTACATGCAGGCTCTGGCTGCCATGCCGCTTCGCTCGAACACGACCATCTCGTGTGTGGTAACGAACGCCAAGCTCAGCAAGGCACAGGCTACGAAGGTGGCACAGATGTCCGCCGACGCCTATGCGCATGCCATCAGGCCCACCCATACGACCAACGACGGAGACACCATCTTCGTTTTGGCCACGGGGCAGGTAGAGGCCGAGACTGACCTTGTCGGCATGCTGGCGACCTCAGCTCTCGAGTCTGCCATCGCAAGGGCAGCGACGAGTGCCACTTCTGCCTATGGCTATCGTGCCGCCTGTGACCTGAACTAGCGATCGCACGTAAGAGCTCAGAACACATGACCCATCCGGTATGGCATGCGTAATCGCAGCCAGATCGGATGGGTCATCGCCTCTCTTTCGCTACTCCTCCGCAATCAGGATGTCGCGTGAGTTTTATATCCTTAGACCAGCTGACAAACCAGTTGATAACATCCGGCTTCTCTGTCCCTTCGTGCATGCAGGATAGGGAAGGCGCAGACAGCGAATAGGAGCCGGATAATTCCACTTCAGGTTGGCGATGCTTGACCGCCTGTTTATCATGCGCAAAAATATATTCAAAACTTTAATAACAACTGTTTTCATGCATGCCGACTCTTAGCCTGGTGCATGTCTGACAAGCTCTCGGACAACCGCCCAAACGGCATTTCCTAATAGGAGGACCGCAATGAAAAGGAGTGTTATTGCTGGCATTATCGTGCTCACAATGACCATGACTCTGATGACGGGCTGCGGAGCGGCGGCAGATGCCGGCGGACAGGCTTCGGGAGGCAAATACACGCTGGAGGCACGGACGTATCCGATGCGGACGGAGCTGGATCGCAGCGGGGTCAAGGAAAGAGAGATCACGCTGTACTTCGTCAACGGGGGAGATATCCCGTATGTGGCACTGACGGAATACATGCCTTTTGTGGGGGAGACGTACAAGGACGACGATATCAGTTGTCCGGCTGCGGAGTACGAGATCACGCATCCGGTCAAGGGGCATACCATGGTCACCCGAACCGACAACGGATCCTCCATGGATATTGATGCGGAGAAGGACACGATTGAGTTTCTCGCAATGGACGTGTTTGTTGCGACGCCCACCAATAATGCGCCGGCTGCGATCCTGAGTCTGGGCGACTCTGGCGTGGGCGGCGTTTCCAACCTGTTTGAGGATGACGATTCTTCATACTATCGCTCGGGAGAAACGCTGATCACGTATGACATGTCCGAATATCTCATCGATTTCATCGAGGTAGACGGAGAGTGCTATGCGCCGATGCAGACGATCAACGACCTTCTGATCTCCCGGAATTACAAGATGGGTGTCTTCACCGGTGAGGAAGTTCTGGTAAGCTCCGTCAGCAAAAAAATGATCGATGAAATGTATAATGCGCCGACGCGAACTATGAGCGAGGAGTTCGCGCAGTACAACTACAATGAGCTTCGCTTTGTGATGGACCACTATTACGGGCTAAAGGAACAGCACAGTATTCAGGATTTTGGCGACTTTTTTGGACAGACCAACCTGACCACGGATCTGGCCGGCACAGATCCCAGGAAATTCGACACGGCGCTCCGCAGGCTGACAACGAAATATCTGGATGACGGACACAGCGGACTGCTCAAATTCTCTTTTATGGGAGGAAAACCGGATCCGAATAGCGAAGAAGAGCTAATTGGCAAGGTGAATGACATAGGAACGTCGACCAACGAGCTGGCATTCTCGTCCATGCCCGCCCGTGACGTTCGGTATGAATACTATCCGGACCAACCGGACATGGATCCCGATCTCATCGCGACAAAGAGCCCATGGGTTTATGAAGAGGTGGGGGATACGGCAATCCTCACTTTCGACAGCTTCGCGGCTAACAAAGTGGATTATTACAAGGAGGCGGATCTCTCAAATCCGCAGGATACGATCGAACTGATCTCCTATGCGAATTCGCAGATCACGCGTGAGGACAGCCCGATCCAAAACGTGGTGCTCGATCTTTCTGTGAATTATGGAGGCGCGGCGGATGCGGCAGCCTTTGCGATCGCATGGTACCAAGCAGGCGCGGCAAGGATTACCGTGCGCGATAAGATGACTGGAGCGGAGTCTGTATGCTCTTACAGCGCCGACGTAAACCTGGACGGAGAGTTTGACCCTGACGACGGTCTCCCGGCCGAGGTGTCCAAATACGTGCTGATCTCTCCCAGCTCATTCTCCTGCGGTAATCTGGTGCCTGCGTTCCTCAAGGGGTGCAACAATACCACACTGCTCGGAAAGACCAGCGGAGGAGGTACCTGCACGGTGATGACGTTTACAACTGCCAGCGGAGCCGTGTTTGCAATTTCCAGCCCGCTGCAGATCAGTACGATCAGGAATGGATCTATGTACGATATCGATAAGGGCGTAGATCCGGATTTCGTGATCAGCAAGTATGACACTATGTATGACCGCGAGAAGCTGGTCGAGTTCATTCATAGTCTGCCGTAACCTGTCGACCTGAGGGAAAGCCGGCGGTCTCAGCTGCCTGAATGTCGCGGTTTACGGACAGAGCCTGAGATGGCTGTTGTACATGTGCTCTTCTCAAGAACGTGTTAGAAGAGAGACGGTCTCCACATGGAAGGTCTGCGGGAAGAGGTCGACGGGCGTAATGCTCGTCGGCGCAAAGGTGCCGAGCTGCTCGAATCGTGCGAGGTCGCGCGCAAGCGTTGCCGGGTCGCATGAGACGTAGGCTATTGTGCGCGCGGGCTGCTCGGAAAGCCGTGATATGACCTCCTGAGATAGACCCGCACGTGGTGGGTCGACGACAATGACATCGGCATCGGTGTCAGGGAACTCACGCCCGGCATCGCCGCCGACCGCATCGACGTTTACAAGCTGTGCTCTGTCAAGGTTGCGCCTGAGATCGCGGACTGCTGGTCCGTACGACTCGACCGCCGAGACAAAGCCGGCGCGACGCGCCAGCGGAAGCGTGAAGGTGCCAGCGCCGCAATATAGGTCCATCGCCTCGTCATCCTCGCTGACCTGCAGCTTAGAGCAGACAAGCTCAACGAGTCGCTCGGCTCCTGCCGTGTTGACCTGGAAGAACGAGGGAGCCGAGAAGGCCATGCGCTCCCTGCCAACGCGCTCCTCCCAGTAACCCTTGCCCGAGAGGCGTTCGACGCCCGTTACCTTTCGCGCCTTCTGAGAGCCCTTGAGAAGCACGCGAACGATGGAGCTTGCCTTTGTGGCATCAGCAAGCACCTTGGCGACCTGCGCACGCGGGAACGGTCCCGGATTCGTCCAGAGCGCTATCTCAACGTCCTTGGTGTTGCGCGCGGCGCGTAGCCCGATGCGCTCGATACCGAGCTGGTGGGAGCCGGACAGGTAGCCAAGTGCGCCGGACACCGCCTTGACGAGCTTGGCGCTGCGCTTGGCGAGGAGGGGGCACGAATCGACCTTGATGACGTTGGAGCCGGTGCGGTCATAGAGTCCGATGACCGTGCGTCCCCGCTGGCGTGCCGTCGACAGCTCGATCTTGTTCCGGTATCCCCAGGGATCGCTCGGCGCCTCGCAGGGGGCGACGATCCCCTCTGCGCGTTCTGCCTCAAAGTGCCCAATGCGGACCAGGGCATCGACCACGTTCGCCCGCTTTGCCTCGAGCTGCGCCTCATGGGCGAGCGAGGACCAGGGACATCCGCCACAGACGCTTGCGTAGGGACATGCTGGGGTCACCCTCTTGGGAGACGGATCGAGCACCGACTCGACCGTGGTCTTGCAATAGGTGCCTTCGTCGCTGGTCATACGAGCGGTGACGGTGTCTCCGGGCACGCCACCTGATACGAACACCGTCTTGCCCTCATCGGTGTGCGCGATTGCGTCCGCACCATATGCCATGCGTTCGATGACGAGGTTGTCAAGCACTTGTTCTGCCACGTGTATCGATGCTCCAAAGGTCGGGAGGGGCCGCGGTCATCAGTGCCGCGAGCCCCTCCAGCGTATCAAAAGATCGTCATTGTCTGCTAGCGACGGAAGCCACGCCTCTTGGCCTGACGTGAGATGCCGCCCGTGAAGAGCTCCTTGACACCCATGCCGATGAGTCTCATGGCGACCCTGACCCTACTGGGGGTCTTGAGCTCGATGGCTGCGCTCTGCTGGTCATCATGCGCCTCGTCAGAGGCATCGATGACAGGCTCTTCGGACTCCGCCTGAGAGGCCTTGTTCGACTCTGCCACCTGCTCCTTGATGGGGGCGGAGCGGGTGGTCTCAGGCGCGGCGACCTTTGGCGCGGTTGCGGGATTGGCTGCAGCGGGCTCGCCCGCCACCTCGCTTGCGGCGCCTTCCTCCTCAGACTCGATGATATGCGCCTCGACATGGTCGACGGGCTTGTCTGAGGCCTTCTTGTCATCACTGTGGATGACGCCATCGACATGTGCGACGCTCGGAAGCGATGCGAGCTTGCGCATCTGGTCGAGCGGAAGCTCGGCGTGGATGGCGTCCGAAAGCAGCATGTCGGCACCCTCTGCGAGCTCGCCATGAGCGCGACGATAGGCGAGCGACAGTAGGAGCTCCTGAGCGTTGATGGTCGGTTCGCCGGGATCGGGCTCGACGATGCTCCAGGTGCCATCGGATGTGAGCTGGCGTGCCTTTGCGTTGTCGGCAAGCTGGATGTTGATGAACTGCACCACGAGCTTGCGGCAGGTGTCGTCGAGTACCGGATAGGCGATCTCGACACGATGCTCGGTGTTGCGGGTCATCATATCCGCACTGCTGAGATAGACCGTGTCGGCGTTCGAGCCAAAGGCGTAGATGCGCGTGTGCTCGAGGAACCTGCCCACGATCTGCCTGATCATGAGGCCCTCGGTATAGCCCTCGACGTTAGCGCGGATGCAGCAGATGCCGCGGATGATCATGATGACGCGCACGCCAGCCTCGCAGGCCTCGGCGACCTTGTCGATGACGTCGCGGTCGGTGAGCGAGTTCATCTTCATGAACACCTGGGCGTTCTCGCCCGAGCGGGCGCGCTCGATCTCGCGGTTGAGACCGCGCATGACCAGCGGCTTGAGCCCAATCGGCGCAACGCCGAGGTGCTTGTAGGTGCCCCTCAGGTTGCCGAGCGAAAGGTTGCGGAAGAAGGTGTTGCCGTCCTCGCCGATGCCCTCGTGTGCCGTCAGGAGCATGAAGTCCGAGTAGAGGCGCGCGGTCTTCTCATTGAAGTTGCCAGTGCCGAGGCACGTGATGCGCCGGATGTGTCCGTTGTCGTGATAGGTGATCTGACAGATCTTCGAGTGGACCTTGAATCCCTCGGACCCGTAGATGACCGTGCAGCCAGCATCCTCGAGCCGGTCCGCCCATGCGATGTTGTTCGCCTCGTCGAAACGCGCGCGAAGCTCCATGAGAACGGTGACCTCCTTGCCGTTCTCGACGGCAGCGATGAGGCTCTCGCAGAGCTTCGACTGCTTTGCCACGCGGTAGAGCGTGATCTTTATCGAGATGCAGTTGTCGTCGCTGGAGGCCTCGCGCAGCAGGCGAAGTAGGGAATCCATGCCCTCGTACGGGTAGCACAGCAGTATGTCGTGGTCCTCGACCTGTGGGCGCATGGGTTCGTGCGCGTCGACCATCGGTGAGCTCTGGGGCTCGAACGGCTCAAAGAGGAGCTTCGAGCGGGAGTGGTTGGGGATGTGCCCCTCAAGCCCAAAGACGTAACCGATATCCAGGGGCATGTTGGTGTGGAAGACGCGATTGGGCGTGAGATGCAGCGAATCGGCAACGAACTGCTCGAGGTTCCCATCGAGCTTGCCGTCGATCTCGAGGCGGACCGCCTGGAGGCGCAGTCGCTCGCGAAGGATCGACTTCATATGCTGGCGATAGTCCTCATCCTCCTCGACTCCCTCGCCATCAGGGTCGATGTCTGCGTTGCGGGTGACCCTGATGATGGCCGAACTGGTGGGGGAGTAATCGCCAAAGCAGTCGCCGAGCCTGAACAGCATCAGGTCCTCGAGCAGGATGTAGCGATAGTTGCGTGGGGTTGAGGGCAGCGGGACGACGCGGCTGAGGGAGTGGGGGACCTCGACTATGCCCAGAAGACCGCTCTCTTCGGGACCGGTCAGCGAGCAAGCCACATAGAGACGACCGTTCTTGAGGTTGGGGAAGGGGTGGCGTGGATCGACGATCATGGGCGACATGATCGGGGCGATACGCGCTTCGAAGTGCTGCGCGATGCGACGGAGGTCGGCGTCGGTCAGGTCGTTGGCGCGGACGCGCGTGAGGCCTGCGCCAGCAAGGTTCGCCTCGATGCCGGCGAACACCTGGCCCTGACGCTCCAGCATGGGTGGCAGCATGGCAAGGACGGTCTGGATCTGCTCGGAAGGCGTCTCGTTTGACCTGATGTCGCGGGGCTGGTGCTTGAGGAGGGCAAGGTCCGACAGGCCGCCTATGCGCACCATGAACCACTCGTCGAGGTTGCTGCCAAAGATCGAGACAAACTTGAGCCGCTCGAAGAGCGGAACCGTCTCGTCGAACGCTTCGTCGAGGACGCGATCGTCAAACCTCAGCCAGCTCACCTCACGGTTCTGGGTGTAGTCGAATACGCGCTTGGGCTTGGCATCGCTCTTCTTGCCATGAAGCTTCTCGTTTGCGCGGCGTGCCTTCTCGAGCTTCTTCTCGAGCTTTTCGGCACGCTTCTCGAGCGCCTCGCGGGACACCTCCGAATCAGGAATGCTGCCAAGCTTCTTGTGCGCCTTCTTGAGCTGCTTGGCAAGATGCTTCCGCTGCTTCTTATTGTCCTTGTCCTTCTTGCTTCCCATGTTTGACGTCCCCATCGATGCTTGTCCTTTTGGCCTTCCTATTCTATCAGTACTACCGCTCGCCGAAACAATCGAAGTGAACGTATTGGCGTGCGGTGACGCGGATATGTGGCAAAGGTGGCATGGTTTGTATCAATTGATTATAAAATCGCAAAGATTCACATCAATATGCATATTACAATCATTTCGGCAATGTTACGGCATACTTGAGCGCCCTTATACGTTCCAATTTGGCATGTGGGAAGCCATAACCGAATGCTTTGCGCAAGATCAAAGAAATAGCAGGTAAAAAGCTTATGCTCGAAAATTGTGCCCTTGGCTAAACCGTTGGGGTCACTTTTGCTACCGTTCCCGTCATGGAAAATGCCTTTCGAATCAAATCAAACTGACTATTGAATATAGTTGGCATTAGAGTTACCGTTGCAATCAAGTTGCGGCATTGCGGTGACTAAACTTGGTTTCTATTGGTACGTGTGTCAGAAGACTGGCACGAAAGGAGTGGAGGGCACTATGAAGGGACTCTATGTCCATAGCGAAATTGGCCCCCTGAAGAAGGTCATGCTCCACCGTCCCGGCGAGGAGCTCCTGAACCTTGCTCCCGACGATCTGGAGCGTCTCCTGTTCGACGACATCCCCTTCCTTGAGGTTGCGCAGCAGGAGCATGACAGGTTCGCCGAGGTGCTGCGTGAGCAGGGTGTCGAGGTTCTGTACCTCGAGAAGCTCTGTGCCGAGGCGCTTGACGCCGAGCCGGGCGCTCGCGAGGAGTATACCGAGCAGTGGCTGCAGGAGTCTGGTCTCCGCGGCAAGAACATGCTCGCCGCCGTCAAGGAGTACCTGTACTCGATCCGTGACACGAAGCAGTTCGTCGACAAGACCATCGCTGGTCTTCGCAAGAATGAGATCGAGCTTCCTTCGATGTCGAGCACTCGCCTGACCGACCTCGTGGGTCAGGATCAGGACACCGAGACCGATCTTCTCATCGATCCGATGCCCAACACCTACTTCACCCGTGACCCGTTTGCGGTTGTCGGCAAGGGTGCCATGCTCCATCACATGTATTCCGTCACGCGTAATCGCGAGACGCTGCTGGGCAGCTTCATCTTCAAGTATCACCCCGAGTACAAGCGCTCGCCGCTGTGGTACAGCCGTGACTCCTCCTACCACGTGGAGGGTGGTGACGTCCTGAACCTCAACGCCCACACGCTGGCCATCGGCATCTCCCAGCGCACGCAGGCCGCAGCCATCGACGAGCTCGCCCAGAACTGCTTCTGGGGCGATCGTGGTTCCGAGATTGACACCATCTATGCGTTCAACATCCCCGTGTCCCGCGCCTTCATGCACCTCGACACCGTGTTCACGCAAATCGACGTCGACAAATTCACCATTCACCCGGGCATCATGGGTACCCTGCAGGTCTTCAAGATCACCAAGGGCGCCACTGAGGGCGAGATCAAGATCGAAGAGATGATCGACACCCTCGAGCATGTCCTGGCCAAGGCGCTCGACATCGACGCCGTCAAGCTCATCCCCTGCGGTGGCGGCGACCCGACGGCTGCTGCACGCGAGCAGTGGAACGACGGCTCCAACACCCTGTGCGTCTCCCCGGGCAAGATTTGCGTCTACCAGCGCAACTCCGTCACCAACGACGTGCTCTACAAGGAGGGCCTCGACCTCCTCGTCATCCCGTCCGCCGAGCTTTCGCGCGGCCGTGGCGGCCCCCGCTGCATGAGCATGCCCTTCGAGCGCGAGGACCTCTAACCTCATAGCGTCTCAAATGAACGTCCGGGGATGGCGACTCGTCCCCGGACTTCTCATGAGGGATGTATCGTTAAGTTATTCATGTGTCCGGCGTGCGTCGGGCCAAGAAAGAAAGGAACACCAACATGGGCGTCAACATCTCTGGTCGTAGCTTCCTCAAGCTCCTCGACTACACCCCCGACGAGATCCGTTACCTCCTTAAGCTCTCCGCTGACTTCAAGAGCATGAAGCGCGCTGGCGTGCCGCACCGCTGGCTCGAGGGCAAGAACGTCGTCCTGATCTTCCAGAAGACCTCCACCCGTACTCGCAGCTCCTTTGAGGTTGGCGCCTACGACCTCGGCATGGGCGTCACCTACCTCGATCCCAACAGCTCGCAGATGGGCCACAAGGAGTCCATCGAGGACACCGCTCGCGTGCTCGGCCGCATCTACGACGGCATCGAGTTCCGTGGCTTCAAGCAGTCCGACGTCGAGGAGCTCGCCGAGAAGTCCGGCGTGCCCGTGTGGAACGGCCTGACCGACGACTTCCATCCCACGCAGATGCTCGCTGACATCCTGACCCTCCAGGAGGAGGTCGGCGACGTGCGCGGCAAGAAGCTCACCTTCTTCGGCGACTGCTGCAACAACGTGGCCAACTCCCTCATGGTCGTCTGCGCCAAGCTCGGCATCAACTTCTGCGCCTGCGGTCCCAAGGAGCGCATGCCCAAGGATGACCTGGTGGCCACCTGCCGCGAGATCGCCGCTGAGAACGGCTGCGAGATCGTCCTGACCGAGGATCCGCACGAGGGCGCCAAGAACTGCGACTGCCTCTACACCGACATCTGGGTCTCCATGGGCGAGTCCTACGACCTGTTCGGCGAGCGCATCAAGATGCTGTCTCCCTACCGCGTGACCAAGGAGCTCATGGCCGAGGCCAACGAGCATGCCATCTTCGAGCACTGCCTGCCCAGCTTCCACGACACCAACACCACCCACGGCCAGGAGGTCGCGGATGAGTTCGGCATCACCGAGATGGAAGTCACCGACGAGGTCTTCGAGGGTCCGCAGTCCCGCGTCTTCGACGAGGCCGAGAACCGCATGCACACCATCAAGGCTGTCATGTACGCAACCCTGAAGTAGTATCATAGCTGCATAAGGTACCCCAAGGCGTACCACGTCGAGTTGGTAGATTCCGGTCGTCCTGAGCACTTGTACAAAGGACGACCGGTTCTTTTTATTCGTGCTCTACGAAAGGTGTCAGCATGTCAGAACAAAAGAAAGGTCTGGGGCTCGTCCCACTTATTGGTCTGGTCGTCAGCTCCTGCATCGGCTCTGGTGTCTTTGCAACCGCTGGCCAGCTTGCAAACGTTGCAAGTCCTGGAGGTGCCCTGGTGTCATGGGTCATCGCTGGCGGCGGATTTGTGTTCCTCGCCCTGGCCTTGGCAAATCTTGGTGACAAGAAGCCCGAGATCGAGGGCTTGTTCCAGTACGCAACTGAAGGCTTCGGCAACTTTGCCGGCTTTGTGAGCGGTTGGGGCTACTGGCTCTCTGCATGGCTTGGCAATGTCGGCTTCATGACGATGATCGCACAGACCCTGGCGGGTGCCATGCCGGGCATCTTCAGCACGGGCGAAGCAGGTGTGCCCAATGTCGTTGCCATTGTCGCTGTCTCAGTCATGCTGTGGATCATCACGTTTCTCGTCATCAACGGCGTCGAGAGCGCTGCCGTGCTCAACGCCGTGGTCATGATGGTGAAGGTCGCCGCCATTGTCGTGTTCCTGTTCTTCTGTGTCATATCGTTCAAGGCTGGTGTCTTCACCGAGGACTTCTGGGGCACCGCCGCGCGAAATGCGGCGATTATGGCCCAAAACGGCGTGGAGCTTGGTAGCCTGGGCACGCAGATCGTCAACTGCCTGCTCATCATGATGTGGATGTTCATCGGCGTCGAGGGCGCCTGCGTCATGAGCGCCCGTGCGGAGCGCAAGAGCGATGTGGGCAAGGCCACCATCATCGGTATCGTCATCCTGCTCGTGCTCTACATTGGCGCCAGCGTGCTGCCGTATGGCGTCATGCCCTACGAGGAGCTCATCGCGGCCCCCAGCCCCGCTACGGTCACTATCTTCGAGTACCTCGCTCCCGGTTGGGGTGGTACCTTCCTGAGCGTTGCCATCATTATCTCCGTGCTTGGATCTTGGCTGTCGTTCACTATGCTTCCTGCCGAGACTTCAAGCGACATGTCCAATGAGCACCTGCTACCCGCCAGCTGGAACAAGATGAACGCCAAGGGCGCTCCTCAGATGGCTCTGCTCATCGTTGGTGCCTGCACGCAGGTGTTCTACATTCTCGCATGCTTTGCCGAGGACACCTACACCTTTGCGATCAGCATGTGCACCGTCACCATCATCATCAGCTGGACGCTCGCCGCGCTCTATCAGATCAAGCTCGGCATGGAGACGGGTGACACCAAGAATCTCATCTATGGTGTCATCGCAGCAGGTTTCCAGATCGTCACCGTCATCCTCTCCGGATGGACCTTCATGCTGCTTGCCTGCCTTGGTTACATTCCAGGCTTCGTCTTCTACGCGCAAGCGCGCAAGGAGGCGGGCGTCGGGGGCATTGGTCTCACCAAACCCGAGCTGATTGCCGCGATCGTCATCTGCATTCTTGGAATCATCAGCGTGCCGATGACCTTCATGGGCATCATCCCTGTCTTCTAGGATCAGGCGCTGGTAATCAGAGCGGAGGGGTGCCCTGTGTGTCGGGCCGCCCCTCCCATAACAGGAGAGCGACATGAACATCAAGACGATTGGCGTTGAGGCATTCCTCAACGACTATGAGCATGAGGCACGGCTCGACATCGCCCAGAGCACGATAGCGAGCCTCACCATGAAGGAGATCCTGGAGCTCGACGGACAAGGTGGCGACAGCTTCTATGAGCAGTTGAACCGCGAGAAGATGAACTACGGCTGGATCGAGGGATCTGCAGACTTCAAGGCGGAGGTCGCCAAGCTCTACAAGCATGTCGACCCAAACAACGTTCTGCAGATGAACGGCGGCACAGGCGCCAACCTCAACGCCATCATGGCTTTGGTGGAGCCTGGCTGCCACGTGGTGGCGGAGTATCCCACCTACCAGCCGCTCTACGACCTCCCTGCCGCCCTGGGCGCCGAGGTGGACCACTGGGTCATCCATGAGGAGGATGGCTGGCAACCGCGCATCGACGAGCTCAAGAGGTTGGTGCGTCCTGATACCCGCCTCATCTGCGTCAACAATGCGAGCAATCCGCTTGGCGCCGTTATCACGACCGACGTTATGGAAGAGATAGTCGAGATCGCAAAGAGCGTCGGAGCCTGGGTGCTTTGCGACGAGGTGTTCTTCCCGCTGGAGGAACCCGAGAAGTGCACGAGCATCGTGGACCTATACGACAAGGGTGTTTGTACCAACAGTGTGAGCAAGGACTACAGCGTACCCGCCGCGCGCTGTGGCTGGACGGTCTCCAACAAGGAGCTGGCGGACCGTATGCGGGTACTCCGCGACTACACGATGATATGCAGCGGCGTTTTCAACGATGCGCTCGCTACCTATGTGCTGCGCAATCGTTCCAAGGTGATCGAGCGCAACTTGGGCATCATCCGTACCAACCGCAACATCGTGAATGATTGGATGGCCACGGAGCCTCGTGCAAGCTGGATTCCGCCCAAGGGCGTGAGCGTAAGCTACATGCGGCTGGATATTCCGCAGGATGACGAGAGCTTCTGCCTCGACCTGCTGCACGACACGGGCGTGTTGCTGGTACCGGGAAGCCGTTTCGACCTCCCGAGAGGCGCGCGTCTAGGGTACTGTGCGCCGGAGCCGGTACTGCGCGAGGGGCTCTCGACGCTCAGCGCCTACATGCACGAGAAGTTCGACTAGTTAGATGCGATTTCATCAGATTTAGAACTTGGTCAAAACGAGGGATGTGAAAGCACCCCTCGTTTTTAATAGAGAGTGCATAGATGTGTAAGAAATTCAATAATTATGCATATGCTCAGCTCTTGATACAAGTTATGCTTCAGGCTTGAAAGAATAAGCCGAAACCCTGCCAACCAAGAGCACTATAGCCATAAACACAGCCGTTCACATGGTATTATGACAAATAGATTACAAGATAACCATGGAGTGGAGCCAAAGCGTGAGCGGATTCGACCACTTGCCCCATGTAAGTAACCTATTGGATAAGATTCCAATTTGACACTTGTAATCGTGTAGAAGAGGTCGTACTCTAAAGAGGCAATGTTTGTGCATTGTGTCGGCATTGCATTTCGGTAGGGTTTCGCAAGGTTCGTTGGAACCACGCGTTGAAAGGAGTATCTGAAATGGCAGATACCGCTCAGCCCAAGAAGAAGAGGGAGATGCTCACCAGCTTCTCGATCATCCTCATCCTCTTGGCGATCGTGGCAATCATCACGATCTTCCTCAATGGCGCTACGTACACGATCGATGGGGAGGAGGGTTCGGTTGTCGCAGCGACGCTGTCCGATTTCCTGATGTCTCCCGTTCGCGGTTTCGCGGACGCAATCGATGTTTGCCTCTTCGTCATGGTGCTCGGTGGCTTCCTCGGCATCGTCAATAAGACCAACGCCATTGCCGACGGCATTGCCGTCTTGGTAAAGAAGATGGGCGGAAACGAGCTCAAGCTCATCCCCATCCTGATGGCTATTTTTGCCCTCGGCGGAACGACCTATGGCATGTGCGAGGAGACCGTCGGCTTCTATGCCCTGCTTTCTGCAACTATGATGGCCGCAGGCTTTGACTCCCTCACCGGTGCCATGATCGTGCTTCTTGGTGCTGGCGTCGGTTGCCTGGGCTCCACCGTCAACCCCTTTGCCGTTGGCGCTGCAGGCGCAGCTCTCGATGGCGTTGGCATCAAGGGTGACCAGACCATCTTCATCGGCCTCGGCCTTGCCCTGCTCGTGATCACCTACATTATCGCCGTCTTCTTCGTGCTGCAGTATGCGAAGAAGGTCAAGGCTGACCCTAGCCGCACTCTCATGTCTGCGACTGAGACCGCGAACGCCGAGGCACAGTATGGCGCTGCCTCCGAGGCTGGTGACGTTACGCTTACCGACAAGCAGAAGGGCGTCCTCGTCCTCTTCGCTCTCGCTTTCGTCGTCATGATCGTCTCCTTCATTCCCTGGGAGGACCTCGGCATCGACTGGTTCAACCCTGGCTTTGATCCTGACGGCCACAGCTGGTCGAGCTTCCTCACCGGTGTTCCTCTGGGCTGGTGGTACTTCCAGGAGGCCACCACGTGGTTCCTGCTGCTCGGCATCATCATCGGTATCGTCGGTGGCATGAGCGAGCACGAGATTGTTGACGAGTTCATGGCTGGCGCTGGCGATATGATGTCCGTCGTCATGGTTATCGCTCTCGCCCGTGGCGTCTCCGTCCTCATGGCTGCGACCGGCCTCGACATGTACGTCCTGTCCGCCGCCTCCAATGCACTGGCGGGTACCTCCGGCGTCGTCTTCTCGGTTGGCTCCTACCTCCTGTACTTCCTGCTGTCCTTCCTCATCCCCTCGACCTCCGGCATGGCTGGCGTGTCCATGCCCATCATGGGGCCCCTGGCTCAGCAGCTTGGCTTCAACCCGTCCGTCATGGTCATGACCTTCTGCGCCGCCTCTGGTGTCGTCAACCTGATCACCCCGACCTCTGGCGCCATCATGGGTGGTCTTGCACTGTCCCGCATCGAGTACTCCACCTGGGTCAAGTTCTGCACCAAGATCATCGTTGTCATGTCCGTGATCTGCATGATCGTGCTGACCATCGCCTTCATGGCTCTCTAGACAACGAGCTACATACCCTGTGCCGGGCGCCCTTTGGGGCGCCCGTTCTGTTATGAGGGACATTGGCACATCGGGCAAGGAGAACAATCCTCGATGCTCCAATGAGCTCCGCATTTGCGGTACTATAACTTCTTGTGTTTAAGACCTACCGAAAGGATGCCCCCATGCCCAATGAGGGAAGCTATGAGGCGGCGCTGCGCCGCTCCAACCAGATTCAGGACGACATTGCCGCTGGCAACGCCGCCAAGTACACCATGCTCACCGGTGACCGTCCCACGGGCAGACTGCATCTCGGGCACTACTTTGGCACGCTCGTCGAGCGCGTCCGCCTGCAGGACCTTGGCGTGAAGACCAATATCATTATCGCGGACTATCAGGTCATCACCGATCGCGACACGACTGAGCACATTCAAGACAATGTGTACAACATGGTGATGGACTACCTGGCGTGCGGTATCGACCCAGAGAAGACGATGATCTTCACTCACTCGGCAGTTCCGGCCGAGAACCAGCTCATGCTGCCGTTTCTCTCGCTTGTGTCCGAGGCGGAACTGCAGCGCAACCCCACAGTCAAGGCCGAGATGGAGGCCTCGGGGCATTCCCTCACCGGGCTGTTGCTGACCTATCCGGTGCATCAGGCATGTGACATCCTCTTTTGCAAGGGCAATATCGTGCCGGTCGGGCGCGACCAGCTGCCCCACATCGAGGTGACGGCCAAGATTGCCCGTCGTTTCAACGATCGTTACGGCAAGGTGTTCCCAGACGTAGCGGGTCTCCTTACCTCCACGCCACTCATCCCCGGCCTCGACGGGCGCAAGATGAGCAAGAGCTATGGCAATGCCATCTCCATCAGCATGACCGAGCAGGAGACCGCGAAGCTGATCAAGAAGTCGCGCACGGACTCCGAGCGATTCATTACCTACGACCCCGACAACAGGCCGGGCGTCTCGGCGCTGCTCACTACGGCAGGCATATGCCTCGACCGCGATCCCGTCGAGCTGGCTGAGGAGATCGGCAATGGGGGAGCGGGACAGCTGAAGAAGGTCGTAACCGAAGCCGTCAATGGCTATTTTGCCCCGATTCGTGAACGCCGCCACCAGTACGAGCAGGATCTTGACTATGTCAAGGATGTCCTGCGTGAGGGCAACATCCGTGCAAATGAGGTTGCCGAGAAGACGCTCCAGGAAGTCCGCGAGGCAATGGGGATGGTCTACTAGCCCGATTCGTGAATAACGTGGGCATCGTGCGTCAAGGCGTCTCGGACAAGTGCGTCCGAGACGCCTTCTATTTGGAATTGAGCAGCGCCCTGCACTCACGCCAATCTGGACAGAATGCGTCCATCAGCTGGTGAAAGCGTTTGTTATGACTTGGCTCGTGCAGATGGCAGAGCTCATGGGTGATGACGTACGAGAGGCACCTGCGGTCATAGTGGACAAGCGAGGCGTTGAGCGTGATGACCCCCGTCTTGGTGTTGCAGCTGCCCCACCTCGACTTCATCCTTCGAATGCGAACCATGCCACAACTGCGTCCGACAAGCTGCTCACAGATGGGTAAAAGAACGCTCACGTGCTCCATCAACTCGGTTTTGAGCCATCTGTCAAACGCACGCTCACGCGCCTGATCGTCACTCGAGTCGGCGGCACGCATGAAGACTGCGAGCTTGCCATCCTCCTTCTCGAAGTGAAAGCGAGCGTTTCCTTTGGGCTTTGCCGTAGCATCGAATCTGATTGTCATCGGCTCACCCCAAAGATAGATGGTCGCCCCCTCGGTGCATGCGTGTTCCATCTGTTTGCGTTCGCGTTGTACCCGGCTACGGGCGGATTTGATCCATGCGAGACGAGAGGTGACGAATTCCTCGATTGTGCGCTGCGAGACCCGGGCCGGAGCGCTTACCAGCACGTTTCCAGAATGGTCTACTCGCAAGTTGATATTCTTGACACGTTTTCGCGTGAGTGTCACATCGATTCCATCGACCGTAATGACCCTCCGCTCGACACTCGAATCACCCATACGTACGCAATCGCCTTTCAACGGTCAAAACATATGCTGTTAACCAGCAGAAATGCCAGTGGCAATTTACCGGAAAACATCCATACGATACACTATCGTGAGTCGGAAGATTGGAGCGCCTTATGGCAAGCACGTACGGTGAGGATGCAAGCAAGAGCGCATTGAGAAGTGCGTACGAGGCAGTTGAGATGCAGCTCGCTCCCGCTCATGCAGAACGTGTTGATCGTGAGGTGCGTACGCACTTTACCGCCATGGCTACGTATCGCAAGACCCCGCTCATTCTTGCGTACGTGACCTATCGCAACGAGTACGACACGGAGGCGCTGATTCACAAGGCTTGGAAGGATGGCAAGCGTGTGGCATTGCCCGTCTGCGACCGTGGTAGGCTTGTGTTCTATGAGATCGACTCGCTCGAGGGCTTACATGCTGGCTCACGCGGCGTTCTCGAGCCTGACCCCAAGGCTTGTTCTCCCATCGACGAAGCTGACTTTGCTGACTCCATCTGCCTCGTTCCCGGGCTCGTGTTTGATGCCGAGGGATATCGCATCGGTTATGGTGCCGGATACTATGACAACTTCCTTGCAGATTATCCGGGCGTCAAGGTTGGACTGGTGAGAGCGCTCAGGATAAGCAGCAATCCACTGCCACATGATGACCACGATATTCCAATGGACGTCCTTGTGAGCGATGGAGCGGTCTGGAAGTGTAAGCGCGCTGTCTAACAAGCTCAAATAGATCAATATGAAAAGAGCGACCCGTCAACATCTGGCGGGTCGCTTTGTGTTCGCTCTTCTTGCAAGTGAAGCAATTGTCCTACGTGTTTGTCCTACGAGAGCTGGTCGAGTTCGAGATGTCGGGCCAAGGCAAAGATCGCCTTTCGGTACCCCGCAATTCCCATACCCTCAATGAGGTCGATACAAGCCTCTGCGACAAAGGAGTGGCGACGATAGTCCTCGCGTCTTTTTGTGTCAGAGAGGTGCACCTCGATGGCTGGGATTCCGACGGCGCGTAGCGCATCAGCCAAAGCAATGGAAGTGTGGGTGTAGGGGCCGGGGTTGATCACGATTGCGTCAAAAAGCTCATAGGCATCCTGAACGCGATCGATGAGGTCACCCTCATGGTTCGACTGGTAGCACTCGCACTCTGCAAAGCCTGCTTCGGCGGCACTGTCGTGGCATTCCTGCAGTAGGGCTGAGTAGTCGTTCGAGCCGTAGATCTCGGGTTCGCGTATGCCCAGCATGTTGATGCTGGGGCCATTGATGACCAGTAGTCGGGCTCCGTCATCAAAATCATCGACAGAGCTGACTTGCTTGCCTGCGATGCCAGGCGATGCTGAATCAGATGAGACCTCGTCGAGAATCTCGAGCAGCGCATTGGTCTCGTTGTCCTCGACGGGGGCGCGGTCGGTGGTCGGGCGTGGCACCGCGATCTGCACCTGCGGACGCCCGGGTGTTTCGGGCGTTATGGTCACTTGGAAGTTGCTGTCGACCTTTGGGCGTGTGGAGTCCGTCGAGTCGTCCTGCCGCTCGGCCATGGGCCCCGTGAGGCGCTCGAAAGACTGATATACCCCGCGGACAAGGTTTGGCCCAAAAACGACCTCTATGCCGTTGGCTCCGCGCTTTGCGACCCCAAGTACGCCATTAATGAGGTTGAGGGCGTTGTGCTCGATGCGATCGGCCTCGTTGAGGGTAATGCGCAGGCGTGTTGCACAAAGGGAGCTACACGAAACGTTAGAGAGGCCACCGACGCATTCCAAGACGGCTGCGGCGATATCGTCGTTGGACATTTCGGGCCCTCTCTCGTGATTCAGACGGACAGGTCGAACGATCGCAATAACACCTCATAGCTTAAGACAAGCATGCCCGTGATTTGTCATGCTTTGGTATGAGAGCGGTAGATGGTTGACGAATGTGGCACGAATGACAGTGTCTATACAATTAGTGTTATAATTTCAATTTACTATTTAGAAGCGATGCATCACCCGCCGCAGAACCCGTACAGGCTATCTCGATATCCGACCATGCGCGATAGAGCCCCATTCGCTCTTCGGCCAGTCTGTGGACTCCCTTGGTTTGCGAGACGGGTCTGCCATTGGTCGACAGCTGGTCGATCGGGCGGTCGATGAACGCGATGACACCGTTCTGATGCAGTATGGGATAGTTGCGCTCCTGCGTGACAATGCCGCCTCCGCAGGCAATGACGAGGCCGGAACGTGCCCCGTACTGCGAGGCAACCTCGGTTTCGACGGTTCGGAACGCATCTTCTCCGTTCTGCTCTATGTACTGCGCGGCACTCATGCCCGTCTCGACCGAAAATGCGTCATCGAGGTCGATGAAGGGACGTCCGAGAAGACGAGCCAGCGCGCGCCCTGTGGTGGTCTTTCCTGCGCCAGGCATGCCTATGAGAACGATGTTGCGCTGTGAGGAGCGCAAGTCTCGCTCGATGGCTGTGACAAGCGCCTCGTCGAGCTTCCGGTCCTGGAATAGCTGGCTCGAGTAGAAGGCCTGTGAGACAAGCATCGCCAGTCCGCTCTCATACGGGATTCCGCAGGCCTCAGCGGCAAGGCATATGCCTGTTCGCTCCGGGTTGTAGACTACGTCAAGGACCCCGAGCAGCTGAGGGAAAGAGGCGAGGGTCTGCTCGTCCAGGATGCTTTGCGGACAATTGGGATACATGCCGACGGGCGTGGTGTTCACAATGAGCCGAGCACCGCCATGCCGTTGGAGCATGTCTTGGTAGGTGTCGCTCCCAGAGCGTGAGATGACGCTGACGAGGCATCGTGCCGTATCCTCGAGCGCCGCGCGGACGGCCTGGCAAGCTCCGCCCGAACCCAGCACTAGGACCTCTTGACCGTCAAGCGCCTCACGCGCATCCCGGTGTAGGCTCTCAGCAAAGAAGCGGCGCAGCATCCATGAGAATCCGAGAACGTCGGTGTTCTCGGCATAGATCGACTGGTCTGATCGTCTGACGAGCGTGTTGGCCACGCCAAGACGGCGCACACGGTCGCTTTGCTCGTCGGCGAGCTTGGCTGCCTGGCGCTTGTAGGGGATGGTGACATTCAGCCCTTTCCAGGAACCCTCGCGTATGAAGGCGGCCACTTCGTCTGGTTCGCGCTCGATGAGGGCGTAGGGCACAGAACCCAGAAGAGAGTGTATCTTGGGCGACCAGCTATGGCCTAGGTGCCTCCCCAGAAGTCCAAAGGTGACGGGGTCTTGTTGTGGCATCAGATCACCTCTGAGTAGCTGCCCAGGTAACGGCACTCCTCACAGACGTCGTCCAGCGAGCTCAAGAGACGCTCAAACTGCGGAGATGCTGCGGGGCACTCGATGTCGAAATAGAACTTGAACTCGAAGTCCCGGTCGGGGATAGGCCTGCTCTCCAGTTTGATGAGGTTGATGTCAAGCGCGAAGAAGCGGGCAAGCACCTTGAAGAGCGCACCGGGTTCGTTGGTAGTCACAATCATGAGCGAGCTACGGTCCGCACCGGGATAGATGGTGAGTTCCTTGGATATGCAGGCGAATCGCGTGTAATTGTTGCTCTGGTCCTGTATGTTGCGCTCGGCTATCTCGAGACCGTAGATGGAGGCGCAATCGCGCGAGGCGATGGCAGCCGCATCGTGGGAGTCGAGACTCGCGACCTTCTCCGCGGCCATGGCAGTGTTGTCGCAAATGTGCACGTGGCATTCAGGCAGCCGTGACAGGTAACCGGCACACTGCCTGATTGCCTGCTCATGGCTGTAGACCTCGCGGACATCCTCCAGTTTGGTGCCAGGGGTCACGAGAAGACTGTGCTCGATCTTGAGGCGGCACGTACGGACGATCGAGGTGTTGTGCTCTGCCATGAGATCGTAGACGCGTGTCACCGAGCCCGCGGTCGAGTTCTCGAGCGGAATGACGCCAAAGTCGCACGCATCGCGCTCGACCGCCTCAAAGACCTCGTCAAACGAGCCGTAGAAGTCGATCTGCGGGTGATGGAAGAGTCTGTCCACGGCAATCTGCTGGTAGGCGCCCTCGACGCCCTGACACGCGACGTGGGAGGTGAGTGGGAAGACTGACGGCTGATTTGCAAGGGCGGTCGTCAGGCGTTTGGAGAGCCCGCTCTGTTGATGCATGTGCCGATACTGTGCCTGCCGAGAAGCCTCCATGAGAACGGTCTGCAGGGTTACGGCGGAGCTCGAGAGGTCTTGAGGGACGAGGTCAGCGGCCCTCCTGATGTTCTCGCGCTCGCGTGTGGGATCGTATACGGGCTTTCCCACTGATTCCTTGTATGCGGCTATGTCGGCTGACACATCCATGCGCTGAACGAACAGCTCGAGGATGCGCTGGTCGATCGAGTTGATTTGCGTGCGCAGTTCGGCGAGGTCCTTCATACTGTGCCAATCTGGAAGGGTTTACTGTTGCTCGGGCGGGAACGAGAGCCAGGAGTCAAGAACCGCGAGTGCCATGACTGCCTCGGCAACCGGCACGGCGCGCGGGGCGATGCATGGATCGTGGCGACCCGTGATGGAGAGCCGTTGTGCGGTGCCTGCAATGAGGTCGACAGAGTCCTGCGCCTGGCTGATGGAGGGCGTCGGTTTGATGTCCATGCGAAACAGTAGGGGAGCACCTGTGGTGATGCCTCCCAAGTTGCCGCCCGCATCATTCTTGAGGGGAGATGGCTTTCCGTCGACCATGCCATAGGGATCGTTGTTCACGCTACCACGAAGATGCGCGACATCGTTTCCGGCACCAAACGAAAGTGCCTTGACGGCGGGAACGCCAAAGGCAATGCGTGCGATGGTGCTCTCGATGCCGTCAAAGAGCGGGCCACCGATTCCGGCAGGCAAACCCACGGCCACGCATTCGATCGATCCGCCGACGGAGTCCTCGCTCAGACGGGCGGCCTCGATCTCGTCCTTCATGGCTTGAGCGGCGGCGCTGTCGATTGTGGCAAAGTCGCGCCCGTCGCCCAGACGGTCGAGCTGCTCGGCAAGCAGACGAGCTCCCCGAGAAGAGACGTCCCTGGCGCAGAAGGCGGTGTCCAGGACCGATCCGATTTGCAGGAGATGTGCCCCGATGCGTACGCCTTTGCTTGCCAGGACCTGCAGCGCAATGCCTCCTGCCGCACAGAGTGGAGCCGTTAGGCGTCCAGAGAAGTGGCCGCCCCCCGGTATGTCCTGATTGCCGTGCCACTTTTGTTGGGCGGTGTAGTCCGCGTGTCCCGGCCTGGGAGTGCGCAGGATGTTGTCATAGTCAGACGAGCGAGTGTTGCTGTTCTCGATGACGATGGCGAGGGGAGCGCCGCAGGTTGCCCCGCTCGAGTTGAGTCCCGAGAGGATGTGGGGCTCATCGGCTTCCTTGCGCGTGGTGGCCCAGGCCGCCTTCCCGGGCGCGCGGCGAGCCATGAATGCGCTGAGCTCGTCGAGGTCCACCATGTGCCCCGAGGGCAGGCCCTCTACGACACAGCCGATGGCGGGGGAGTGCGATTGCCCAAAGATGGTTACGGTGAGCCTGTTGCCGAATGTCGAGGCCATGGTCACTCCTTAACTACCGTCGCCAGGCCGCCGAGAGACCGGAAGTCATCGAAGAACCCGGGATATGACTTGGTGACGCACTCTGCGCCGCAGATGGTCGAGCTGCCCCGTGCATTTGCGGCGCATATGGAAGCCATCATCGCGATTCGATGATCGTTGGCACAGTCCACCGTTCCACCTGACAGGGATTTTGATCCCGTGATGATGAGGTCGTCACCCTCCACGTGTGCGGACCCTCCCATCGAGCGAATCGCCTGGGTAACGCTCTCGAGCCTGTCAGATTCCTTGAGGCGGAGGCGACCGGCGTTCTCGAGTCTCGTCGTGCCTTGTGCGAGAGCCGCTACGGCCGCCAATGGCGGTACGAGGTCAGGGATGCCCGAGACGTCCATGCTCCGTCCCGCCAAGTGATCGCGTGAGGCGCCAACGAGGCCGGCGGACCTGCCGATTCTCGCGCCGAGAAGGGACAGGGCGCCCATGACGGCGCGATCTCCCTGCCTGCTCTGCGGGTTGAGTCCCGAAACCGTCAGGGGGGTCTCCTGAAGGGCGCCGGCACAGAGCCAGAAGGCCGCGTTCGACCAGTCGCCCTCCACGGTGCAGGCACCAGGGCTCGTAAGCTGCTGGTCCTTGCTCACGAAGAAGGTCTGCGAGCGCCTCCCATCAGGGGTTGTCGTTTTGGATTGTTCGACAGTAATGCCATACGTCTCCAGCGCCGCGATGGTGAGGTCGATGTATCCCCTCGACTCGACGGGCTCATCTACGCGAATCTCGACATCGCCGGACAGCAGCGGCGCTGCCATCAGAAGGCCGCTCGCAAACTGAGACGAAACGTTGCCGGGCAGCTCGAACAAGCCAGGAGAGAGCTTTCCCTTGATGAACAGGGGGAATGATCCTGCACCCGTGAGCGTCGCACCGTGCTGTGCCAGCTGCTCGTCAAGTGGCGACAGGGGTCGCTGTGAAAGCCTGCCATGCCCTGTGATCTCTGCCTCGATGCCGAGGGCTGCGATGATGGGAAGCATGAAGCGAAGCGTCGATCCTGACTCCCCGACGTCGATGGGCGCCTTGGCCTTGGCGCCACCGATGGTCAGAGGTACCATTCTGAGGCCACGGATGGTTTGCATCGCGGGAGCTCCGATGCCCTTGAGACAGCGAAGAGTGGCCTTGATGTCATCCGAAAGCTCTTGACACTCGATATCGGTAATGCCCGAGCAGAGTGCGGCGAGGATGAGGAGGCGATGAGCCATGGATTTGGATGGGATGGCTGCGACGGTGCCCGCGAGTGGCTTGGGGTCGATTCTCACATCCATGCGCTATGCCTGCTTGTCACTCGTGCCGCAGCCCAGCTCTATGAGCGATGCGAGCTCGTCGATGGTGAGCTTGCGAATCTCGACTCGGCCGATCTCGCAGGGGATGATCGCGTTGACGGTGCCCGCATGACGCTTCTTGTCGTGGCAGGCATACGAAAGAATGGTCTCATGGTCAACGTTGGTGTCGGTGGGAAGCCCAAAGGCCTCCGTGACCTCGACGATGCGTTTGGCCGTATCCTGACTGCACCACCCCTTCTTCGCCGATGCGCGAGCTATGCAGCAGAGTCCCGCGGCAACCGAAGATCCGTGCCCAAGCCGATACTCGCTGGCCGCCTCGATGGCGTGTCCGAGCGTATGCCCAAGGTTGAGAGTCTGGCGAAGGCCCCGCTCGGTCTCATCGGCATTGACGACATCGCGCTTGATTTGGATGTTGCGCGCCACGATGCGCACGAGTTCGTCAGGTGGATAGCCCTCGGCATTTATGGGGCTGGCTCCCAGCTCGTCGAAGAGCGCTGGGTCAGCTAGCACGCCATGCTTGATGACCTCTCCGCAAGAGTCGGTGAAGAGCTCGTGACTGAGCGTCGAGAGGCAGTCGATGTCCGCGATGACTGCCGATGGTTGGAAGAAGGCGCCAGCGAGATTCTTTCCCTGCGGTAGGTCGACTGCGGTCTTCCCGCCTACGGACGAGTCGACCATTGCCAGAAGCGACGTGGGAATCTGCACGACGTGGATGCCTCGGAGGTACAGCGCCGCCGCGAGGCCACCCATGTCGCCAGTTATGCCACCGCCCAAGGCTATGACGACATCATCACGAGAGAGCTCCGCCTGAGCAAGGCCTTCGAGGAGACTCTCAAGGGTCGCGAATCGCTTGTTGCGCTCGCCTGCCGGGAACGTGAGCACGGTCGTCTCGAAGCCGGATGCCTCGAGGGATTGGCATACCGCATGCGCATACAGGGGCGCTACGTTCGAATCGGAGATGATCGCGGCGACTCGACCGACAACTGCCTGACTGCAGACTGGGCCAGCGCTTTCAAGCAGACCACGTCCGACATGCACGTCATAGGAACGCGAGGTGGTATCGACCCGCACTATCGTCTCGTTCATGAGCCATCAGCCTCCCGCTTGAGGCGGTCCCCCTCGACAAGGAGCTCGTGCAAGCGCTGCTCGTCGCCGGCGTCAATCGCATCCTTATACTGTTGAAGGCTTTGGATGAGCGTTCCGATCTCTGCCGAGAGGAAATCCGCGTTGTCCAGGAAGAGCTCGGTCCACATTGTCGCGTTCAATTGAGCAACACGCGTGAGGTCCTTGTACGAGCCTGCGGAGAAGCCCCGATGCTTTTGCGCCGTCGGGCTCTTGACATATGCATTTGACACGACATGCGCGAGTTGCGAGGTGTAGGCGATTATCTCGTCGTGCTCGGCTGCGCTTGCAAGCGTGTACGAACCAAAGCCACAGGGCTCGAGGAGTCGCTTCAGGCGCTCGAGCAGATCGAGGCGAACGAAGTCGTCGAGCGCGGGCGGAACGACGACCATGGGGGCATTGACGAACATGTCGGCCCGCGCATGGGCATAGCCGGAATACTGCGTTCCCGCCATTGGATGGCAACCGATGAAGAACCAGTCGTGCCTTTCCGCAAGCTCGAAGCATGCCTCGCATATGACGCGCTTGACGCCGACGACATCGATGACGATGGCGCCAGGCGAAATGAGGTCTGCGGCTTCGCGAAGCCATGAGATGCTCGACTCCGGATAGCCGGCCAAGATAATGAGTTCGCAGGTGGGAATCGTGGTCTGATCGAGCTTTCCGTTAACGGTCTCGATCATGGCAAGCTCGAGCGTGGACTGGGTCCGGTTCGATGCATAGACGCTTGCGCCACCCTCGCGTAGCGCCTTGGCAAAGGAGCCGCCCATAAGTCCTAGGCCCATGACTCCCACGCGGCCGTCAATAAAGGTGCTGTTGGCGGGGATGCTCTGGTGATTGACTGACATTCGCTACTCCAACTCGGCGGTGACGGCCTCACGGATGAGCCTGATGCGCCTCATGGCGTCATCGAAGGACTCGGGGACGAGCGCCTGCGCGCCGTCAGACCATGCCTCTTGTGGACAGTTATGGACTTCGATCTCGAGGCCGTCGGCGCCAGCGGCGGTGGCTGCAAAGGCTGCCGACTTTACGTACCTGGTGTAGCCGGTCGCATGGCTCGGGTCGCCTACGACGGGAAGGTGGGTCAGATGGTGCAGAACGGGGATGGCATTGACGTCAAAGGTGTTGCGCGTGCGCGTCTCGAAGGTGCGGATGCCTCGCTCGCACAGGATGACGTTGGGGTTTCCCTCGCTCATGATGTACTCCGCGCCCATCAGCAGCTCGTCGATGGTCCCCGAGAGGCCTCTCTTGAGAAGTACCGGGGTCTTGGTCTTGCCAACCTCCTTGAGGAGGTTGAAGTTCTGGGCGTTGCGGGCGCCGATCTGCATGATGTCGATGCCCTTATCGACAAACAGTTGCACGTCGCGTGGATCCATGACCTCGGTCACTATGGGCATATCCAGCTCGTCAGAGGCCTGAAGCAAAAGGTCGAGGCCTTCCTCGCCCATGCCCTGATATGCATAGGGAGAGGTGCGCGGCTTGTACGCTCCTCCGCGAAGTATGGTGGCTCCGGACTTCTTGACGGCGCGGGCGATCTCAATGAGATTGCTTCCTTCGACCGAGCAGGGCCCGGCCATGACCTGGAAGTGTCCGCCACCAAGCAGAACGCCGTGGCCGCAGTCGATGATGGTGTCCTCGGGATGGAACTTGCGGTTGGCGAGCTTGTAGGGCTCGGAGACGCGACGCACTTGGTCGATGATATCCATCGACTCGAGGAGGAAGGGGTCGATCTGGGTCGTGTCGCCGATGATGCCGACGATGGTCTCGTTGTCGCCTTGCGAAACGTTGGTGCGATATCCCCTCGCCTCTATCCAGCCGACAAACTGGTCGAGCTGCTCGGGCGTTGCCGTCTGTTTGACTATTGCGATCATATGGATGCCCTTCCTCGTGGCGCTGCGTTCACAGCCGTGATTCCGCATGATGCTACCACGTGGGACGGGCATCGAAATCAGGGCGTTAACCTACTGTTACATTGCATCTTCAACAAATCGTTTTTGATTGTCGGCAACAATTTCGCCTCGGGTGCCGGGAATGTCTTGAGCTTTCAGATTACAGTTGCGTAATGCCAGCTCAAGAGCCTAAGAGATGTTGGTTTATGCAAAATCGTACAAAGGAACCCCCGCGGCAATAAACTGAACTGCGCCCCAAAACTTGGACGCCAATAATACCAGCCCACTAGGCCACCAGTCCAAGGGACTGATTCCGGAACTCCTCCGGGGTCAGTCCCTTAAGCTTAACCTGTCTCCTCCTTGTGTTCCAGTGCACGAGGTAGGCGTCGAGATCCCTCTTGAAAGACTCGAAGTCGGGCCACTCCTGGCCCCTGAAGAACTCGTCCTTTATGTGGCCAAACACCTGCTCGGTCGCCCCGTTGT
>JAGAVX010000015.1 GCA_017941705.1 Atopobiaceae bacterium | reverse complement strand
CCTAGACCACACAAGCGTGGTCTAGGGGCGTGTCCCCGGGACCACAGTCCTGCAGGCGAACCTTGCTCAGCCCGTTTGATGGCTCTTGTTCAGCATTGATGCTTGATTGGCTAATAGCTATTAGCCTACAATGCTAACAGTCGTTAGCCAATCGAAGGCATGGGAGGATTCCACGTGGATGATACGGGCTTCCTTCGCGGCACCAAAAGGCGCATCGTCGAGGCCGCTCTTGACCTCTTCTCGCAGTACGGCTTTGAGGCCGTGCGCGTTGAGCAGATAGCCACACGCGTGGGAATCAAGGCGCCATCGCTCTACAAGCACTTCAAGAGCAAACAGGAAATCTTTGACACCATCCTTCAGATGATGGACGAGCACCATGAGGCACAGGTGGCCTCCCTTCAGATGAGCCTACCCAATGCTCGCGATGACGCAAGTCTCATCGCCGACCTGTCTGAGGGTGACCTAGTCGAGAAGGTCCTCGCCATGGTGCGCTTTGTGACGCATGACGAAGCGTATGGCAAGTTCAGAAGGATGCTCGAGATCGAGCGCCATCGTGACGCCGGCTTGGCACGGCTCTATGAGCAACGATACCAACGACTATATGTGGACTACCACACACAACTCTTTACGGCACTCATGGAGGGCGGCGCGCTCCTGCAGGGTGATGCCGAGGCCATGGCACTCCAGTACTTCGCCCCCATCCTCCTGGCCATCGGCATCATCGACCATCAGCCAGAGAGGGAAGGCGAGATGCTGTCGCTCATCAGGCGCCATGTGCATCAGTTCATGCTCGCATACAAACCAGCACGTCAAACGGACTGAGACCATGAATATGTCACGAACCAAAAGCCTGATATCACGTGCCGCGACGGCCTGTGGCGCCATGGGCATCATCAGCCTCGTCTCGTACTGCGCAGCGGTCGCCTTCTCTCCCCTAGCGTATCCTGGCTACGACTGGATGAGCCAGGCCGTCAGCGATCTATCGGCGATGAACGCTCCGTCTCGCGAGCTCTGGAATCGCCTGGCCTTTTTGCATGGACCATGCGGGCTCGTCTGTGCCACTGCCGCTGCTGTCTGCGTAGCAAGAAGACGCTCTTGGAGTCGCTTGCTGCGGGCAGGCATCTACCTGTTTGCATGCATGGAGTGGCTTTCCATCGTGGGCTACGGCCTCTTTCCGCTCGAAGAGGCAGGAAAGGACCTGTCGGGTTTCTCGAGCTTCATGCACGTGTATGTAGTGACGACAGGGGTGGTCCTGAGCTCGATCGTCTCGCTCGTCTGCATCGCCATAGCGGGAGTTCGAGGTACCGGGACTCGAGCCCTTGGTACGACCGCTGGCATCGCTCTCTGCATGATGTGCGCAGGTGCCATTGGAACGGGAGTAGCTCCTGAGCGATACTTTGGAATCTTCGAGCGGCTGAGCGTCTTTGCCGCTGTGGGGTTTAACGCCGCGCTGGGCGTGAGCCTCATGCGGGGCACGCTCAGTCGCCCACGCCGGCAACCCAATCACTGACGCTGCGGCAAGTCCTCGGGATTCATGTGCGTGTAGGGAGAGATGGCGCGTAGGGCGGCGTCGCGCGCCTCGCGCACGTTCGTCATCTCCTTGAGCACGAAGCGCAGCTTGGCCCACGTGCCATACTCGCCTATCTGCGTAAGCAGGATCCATGGGTCCCGCTCGAGCTCGGCCACGCCCTCGACAGCCTCCTTGGCAAGCACCTCCATGGTGTGGATGGTCTCGTCCAAGTCGCGTGTGTCGTTTGTGAACGCAATCATCGTCGATACGAGGTTCTTTGGCTCGATCTGCTCGACCTCACCCGAGTTGATCGAGGAGTTGGGGATGGTGTGCACGGTGTTCTCGAAGTCCTTGACGATGGTCTGGCGCCAGGTGACGTCGAGCACCATGCCCTCCGTCGAGCCGATCTTGATGTGATCTCCCGGCTGCACGATGTTCATGAGGGTGACCTGAAGGCCACCGATGAAGTTTGACATCGTGTCCTGCAGACCAAGAGAAAGAGCCACGCCGCCGACTCCAAGGGCGGCTACCAAGCCGGCAACGTTGATGCCAAAGCACTCGGAGAGCACGAACGAACCGCCGATCGACCAGATGGCTATTCGAACGATGTTCTCGATGAGCGAGCTCGACGACAGCGGGACGTCGTCCCTCGTCAGCAGTTTGCGAACGAGGCGCACGGCAAAGTGCGCCGCCATCGTCGTGAGAAATAGCGTTACGACCGCCACGACGATGGCATGCCCCTCGCTTGTGCCGACGAAGTCTTTCACTGCTTGATTCACGAGGCACACCTCCTGTCAGCAACATGTGACGCGGAAACTGGGCACGACTCAAGACCCTCTGTGTTTGGGTGGCCAAGCGTCCGATCACCGAAGCCAGCTAAGAAAAAAGGCCAACCGAACCAATGGTTGACCTCGAAGAATGCGATGGTGGCTGGGGAGGGAGTCGAACCCCCGACACAGGGATTTTCAGTCCCCTGCTCTACCAACTGAGCTACCCAGCCGACAGCCTGCTGTTTGCAAGCCTGTTTAATATAACAGACTGAGAGCACACGTCAATAGGGAACTTGCATCTTTTTGGACTTCACAAATGTCCATAGATAGGCATGCCGCAGCAACGAGGATCGTCTACGGTGTGTGGTGCAGGGGACACTCCCCAATGCAGTAGAGCCGCGGCGCGGGGTGTCCCCTGCCGCGGCTCAGTTGTCTTGGGGCGTGCCCCCTGCAACACACCGACGAATCGGCAGGACGAGAGGTCACCTGTAAGAACTACAGCTCAAAGCTTCCGGACTCCTCCATCTGCTGCAGCCTGCGCTCGCCCTCTTCCGCGATGTTGCGGAAGTCGGCAATCGTCTGCTGCATCTGCGGCAGCGCACGCTGCTTGTAAATCGAGATGTCCTCGAGGGCGGACAGCGCGTCGGCAAACGCCTGCTTGAGGGTCTCGGGAGATACGCTCGCCTCGGTTGCCTGGCGCTGCACGGCCACACCCTGCTCCTTGAGCATGCGCGACGTCGCAGTGATCATGTCGTTGGTCGTGGCGTTGAGCGCCTGGATCTTGTCGAGCACGATCTTCTGGTTGTATAGGGCACCCGCGACCGTCACGGCCGTGCGCAGCGAAGCCACCGTGACGTGCTCGGCGCGGTCAACCGCACGAATGAGCTCGAGGTTGTTCCTGCGCACCACGTCCATGGCGACGATGCCCTGCTGGTTGACCACCAAAAGCTGCTGGAAGTCCATGATCTTCTGGCGCAGCGGGAAGACGACCTCCTCCTCGAGGAACTTCACGCGCTCGTCGTCGTTGCCCTGCGCGCGGATCTCCTCGATCTTGGAGGTGAGGTACGCATCGAGGTCGATTGCCATCTCGAGCTTCTGGTTGAGCTGCTTGGTGAGGTCACGCATGGTGCCCTCCTCCAGCTCGAGCGTCACGTTGTCCTGCTTGAGCGTCGTGCGGCCGCGGTCGAGCGACTTCACGATGTCCGCAATCTCGGCGTCGGCACTCTTGTAGCGCTCGAAGTAACGGCGCACAGGATTGAAGAAGGTGCTAAGGGGCCCTGACTTTGCGAAGTCGATGCCCGAGGGATCGAGGTCGCGCATCTTGATGGCCAGGTCCTCGAGGCTCTTGGCGACCTCGCCACTCTCGCTGCCGCCACGCGACAGCTCACCCATGCGCTTGGCCATAATGGCGTTCTTGTTGGCCGAACGCTCCATGATGTCGGTACCCAGGTCGTTGACAGCGCTGGTGATCTCGCGGCGGCTCGCAACCGAATCGAGGTTGACGTTGATGATGTGGTCGCCCTTCTCGTTTGCCGCGGAATCGACCGCCTCCGCATAAGCGGGAGTCACGGCGGTTTCCTTTTTGACAATCTCCTTGACCTCTTCGGGATCGGGAATCTCAAGATCGAAGCTCATGGATGGCCCCCTCTACATGTTTGCGTTGAACAGGTTCTTGAGTTGGTAGACTACGTCGTCGGTGGATGCGTCGATGCTTGCAGCCTCGTTGATCGAGCTGATCTTCTTCAAGGCGTCAATATTAGCGTTATACCCAATCGTGTAGACAGGAATGCGCAACGCCTTGAGGATCTCGCTCACGTCGCTCAGGTCATAGCCGGAGTTCGTCTCGCCGTCCGAGAGCACGAAGATGAGCGGCTTGGCGTCGGGATGCTCCGCGAGCGCCTTCTGTACCATGTCGGCCGCCACGCAGATGCCGTCGAAGGTTGCGGTTCCGCCTCCGGCGCGCAGGGACTCTACGGCTCCCTTGAAGTAGGCCTGCTGGTTGAGGTCGAACTGCCCGATGGGAAGCTCGATGGTCACGTAGTCGGAATAGGAGACGAGTCCCACATAGTTGTCGCTCTTGATGTAGCGCATGCTGTTGATCAGCGACTCCTGCAGCGCGCGCAGCGGCTCGCCGTCCATAGACCCGGAGATGTCAGCAACGAAGACCGCCACGACGGGCTTGCCGCTGTCCTTGTTGTCCTTGTAGAGCTTCTGGGCGCTGAGCAGCAGGTTTCCGTCTATCTCGGGATTCTCGGACTTGTAGTCATCAAGCCCGTTGAAACCGTAGCGCTCGGCCAGCTCAGCGCCATTCTCATCGCAGTAGTCGGCGAAGCGCTCGATGATCTCGCGCTTAGCCGGAGCGGTCGTGGGAAGGACCACGAGCGGGTTGTCATGGCGGTAGCCAAAGGGCACGAACTTGTAGGACTTCGAGAGGCTCGGGTCGTTCTGGTAGAGCTGGTACTCGAGCACGAAGCCATCGAGCGAGCCGCGCTCGGCGGCGTCACGCATCTGGACCGTCGTGAGTGCGACGAAGGGCACGTTTGCCTGGAACTGGCGGAAGCCCTCGATGGCTGTGTCCGAGAGCAGGTCGTTGCGGTCGTAGCGCAAAAGGGTCGAGACCAAGAAGTTGAGGCCGGTGCTGCTCGTGAACGGGTTGGTGTAGCCCATGGTCAGGTTGCCCTTGCCCGTCTCCTCGGTCAGGGCCTTAAGGTCGGCCTGCCCGTAGGTGTCCACCAGCTCGTTGTAGTGATCCTTGTCAAGCAGGAAGCCGGCGACGTTACCCACCGTGCGCTCGCGCACGTAGTCACAGGCGATGCCCTTGGCGGCAAGCATGTCGATCCACAGGCGACTCGAAGGTGTGTATCCATCGGGTGTGGCCTTGCCCGTGGTGATGTAGTCGTTGCCCAGACCGCTCGAGACGTTGCGGATGCGCACCGAGACGCGCTGGCCGTCGATCTCGTAACCCTTTGCGTTGAAGTCCTCGGCGAGCTCGCGCATCCAGCCGTCGGTACCCGAGCCTGCCTTCTCGGGCGAGCACCAGATCTCGGCATAGAGGTCGGTCGTGGCATCTGCCGTGACCTTGTTGTTGTCCAGATCCGGAAGCTCGTCGGCCGTCGTGTCAGTCTGCTCGGTGTATTCGACCGACGACTTGACGGGCGTGGCGGTCTGCGGGTCGATCTTGCCGACCATACGCGTCAAAGCTGCATTGGCATCCTCGGCGTTGCGCACGTTCTTGGGCACGAACACATTGCGTGCCAGGAAGAAGGCGCCGAACACGATGACGCTCACCGCCAGGATTCCGGCGACGACAGCGATGATTCCCTTGCTGTTATTGCGGCTCATGACTCCTCCTTGACCGAGGCGTGTGGCCCACGCCTAACGGTAGTACTTCGTCTCTTCGAGAAGGCCCTTGACCTCTTCGAGCATCTTGCTGTTGTCCTCGCGGTTGTCGTCGGACTCGAGGTCCGAGATCTCGATCTCGAGCTTGCCCATCTGAAGCAGCAGCCGCTCGTTTGCCTCTATGACCTCCCGCATGTCCTGTAGAGCATTCTCGTACATGGTCATGCGCTCCTCCTGGAGCCGCGTGTCTGCCGACGAACCGCCACTGCCAATCTGACGCTTTGCCGAACGATACCCTGACACGTCAAAGGACTGGATGCGGTTTGACAGAAGCGCGCAGTTGCGAAGCAGGGTCCGCTCGGCCGCATCGACGACCGCGATAAACTTGTCGCGACTGAGGCTCTCCGCACCAAAGGTCGCCTCGATCGCACGGTACAGACGCCTGCGACGATGCTCCATGTTCTCGATCTGGTTGGCTGCCTCGGCGGCATAAGACCCCACCACGGGCTGCTCGGAAAAGCCCTCGAGCTGCGGCAGGACGTCATCAGGGTCGTCTATCTCGGCGGACTCGAGCAGCTTGTACTCAGGCTCATGCAGATATGCATAGGTCGAGGCACCAAATGCGCCGGTCAGCAGTATCGCGCTGATGACCGAGAGCCCGGCACGCAGGATGCTGGGATCGGACGGTGACAGGCCAACCAACCATGGCGTATAGAGCACCATGCCCGTAATGGCTATTGCCGCATATGAGGCGAGCAGCCTCGCATACTTTCTCATCTTCTGCCGTTCTCACAAAAAAGCCGACATCCCCTATTGTACCCACTGCAGGCCACACTCGTCGCATGAGTCCGCCCACGGTACCGCAATGGTCTGTCTCACGGCTGTCGCTAGGTCTTTGGACAGTCTGGACACTCTGCTGCGGCAACGGGAAGCGCCCTCGCGCGATGGCAAGGGGGACGGCCGCCGTGCCCCCGGTCTAACCCTGCCGACACCACGAGACCGTCCCCCGTCTTTCCAGAATGCGTGAGGCTAGCTCACTAGAAGGCGCCACCGCCTCCGCCGCCGCCAAAGCCTCCTCCGCCACCGCTGGAGAAGCCACCGCCTCCACCGCCGCCGGAGCTCGACGAGGAGGATGCCAGCTTCTCGGAGCTCACGTGATGAGCGGACGAGTAGCTCTCGTTGAACCTGTCGTACGGATATCCTCCCCGTCCCATGCCATACCAGCCATAGGTCGTGGCAAGGCGAGGATCCTCGAGGATCTCGGGGGCGACCATCTTGAGCTGTTTGATGACCTCATCCGCCACGCCCAGCACGACCGCCATGACCAGCAGGTTGTCCCACAGCACAACGTCGCGGGGAACCGCCTCCTCCAAACGCGTGAAGTCCTTGAGCCAACGGCGCAGCGCCTCGAGCTTAGCCTTAAGCTCGATTGCCTCCTCAGAGTAGTCTTCCATCTTCACGGCACAGACGACACCGACGGCAAGTGCGATGCCCTCGACCAGAATGAGGGGCAGGAATATCTGCCATGCCTCGGTGAACATGATCATTGCAATCGAAGCAAAGATGAGCAGGCCAGCCAGAACGACGGCAGCGAGTGCCGTCCCGCGACCAGTCTTGCGGTCGCTGAAGAAGAACCGCCTACGGGCGATTTCTTCGCCCACCTTGCTCTCCCAGTTTTCAAAGGCACTCTCGTAGCTAGACGGATGGTTTTTGGCCACCTTCTCCAGGTCAGAGAAGCACACGCTGGTTCCCACGCCCTCTGTACCCCTCTGGGAGGGAGCGAACTTGCCAATGTTCTCGAAGAGCGTCGTAAGGGCACGTCGGTCGATGGGGTCGAGCTGCGTCTCCCCCGCCTTCCTCGTCAGTGTCAGGCGATAGTCGTCATGCGACTTCTTCATCCCAAAGAGACCCTTGTCCTCTGACTTGACCGACTCGAGATCGATCATCCCCATATCGCTCAGACGCATGAGCGTCGCGGTGAAGTCCTCCCCTCCGGGCTCTCCACCACGCAGGAGCGCACCAAGCACCGCCGGATGGTCCTTAGAGGGAACGTCACGGAAGTACTTGTCGTCAAACTGGGGCCTGTTGATCGCACGATAGCGAAGATACGCAACTATCGACATGAGGAGCGACACGATGGCACCCACCAAGCCGACACCGGCGCCTCCATACATAAAGACCCGCGCCCGCTCTCGACGGGCGTTCGCCTCGTCTGCCCACTGCTGCTCCTCCGCAAGGATGTCCTGCAGCACGCGATCGCCCTGTGGTGTCGCATCGCTCAGCCAATCGGTGGGAAACGTTATGCGCGCCTCGGCAAACTCGCTGGTGCCAACACCGGGAACCTCGTAGACGATGTCGTTGCCGTCAAAGCGCACCTCTGCGTCGAGCGGACCGTGGCCCCAGGCACGCACGCTCTCCTCGGGCTCTACTTGCCTGCCTTCGGGAACGGGCAGATGCACCGTGCAGGTCACGTTCTCCGACTCGACGTCCCATCCGTCGGAAACGAACTTCCAGTACAGCTCGGAGACGTCGGCATGGCGCACGGCGAGGTTGGTGTTGGAGTACAGGATCACGAAGGTCGCCCGCTCGTCCTCGTGGGCCGAGTACACCTTGACGCGTGTGCCCCCGTCATAGTCCTCGAGCAGGTAGGTGTGATCCTCCCCGCTGTTGCTCTGCTCAAACTGAACGAACTCGCCGTCAATCTGCTCTCCCACCCATTCGACGCGCGTCTCGATCTCGCGGCCATTGTAGGTTCCCGAGGGAAGGTTCCAATAGACCCCGTGATAGGAGCCATCGAAGTCAAACAGGCGCGACTCCTGAACCGAAAGCGTACCGTCAGTCTGGACCGTCGCATCGATATCAACGCTATCGATCGAGTAGTCCCATGCCAGCGCCACGCGCGCAGGAAGGGCCAACGCGACGAAAAGGGCAACGATGCAAGCGAAGACGCCGAAGGGGACGCGTCTCATACGTATCTGATAGAACATGGAGCCTCCTTGACCTCAAGCGCCGTGTTACAGGCGCTTGAGTTGAAGGATACCAGAGCCGGGCATGCCGCATGTCGGTCTACGGCACATCAGGGATTGCGCGAGGTGGTCTCCTCGATTCCTATCGTCGTGCCGCAGACCTCGACAGCATCACCGGCAACCAGTACCATCGAATCCTCAAGAGGTTTATCCCCAATCCGCGCGGGATTTGTCGCACCACAGTCCTCCGCCAACACTTTTCCATCCAGAGGCGTCAGTCTCAGATGCTCTCGCGAGACCGCACGGGAATGCAGCACTATGTCATTGGACGCGTCGCGACCTATGGTAAGGCCGGTCTGGGTGAGCGGAATGCGCACCTGTATGCGTGGGCTTCTCACGACAACAAGATAAGAGGGCTCCCTTGCTGGGGTTTCTGCCTGCACATACACGGCTCCAAAGTCGATGGTGTCATCGGCATCTCCATCCGGCTTCCTGCCGTGACGTGGCGCCGAGACAGACCCTCCGCCATCATCATCGGCACCCACCTCGACCTCGTCGTCTATCTCGTCCAACTCGATGGCATCGAGCGGATCGCGCGACCGGGCGGGCTTGGATGAGGGAGGCTTGACGCAGCCGCGACGAACGTCGGCGCCACGAGTGGCAGTCTCATCCACAGCCCTTCGTCCCCGCCCATCCTTGGCAAAGTCATAAAGGCACCCATAGCACACATCCATGTCGGCAAAGAGCACCTCCCCGCAGCGCGGGCAGACCTTGGTGGGCATGTCGTCGTCCCGATCGTGCGTCCCGGCGAATACGTATCTCGTTCCACCCTGCTGTCGTGCCTGTGTTCTGCTTTCGTTAGCCTGCATGGCTGTCGTCCTCCCTTCGCATGCTGAGCAGCTCGCCCCGTGCGAGCCATGGGCCGCACACATGCGGTCGCTCGAGCGTTATCTGTGCCTTTCGGTTCTTGAGCAGTCGTCCCGGCGGAACGGATCGCCACGACTCGAGCACGTATCCATCCGATCTCACAAAGGCCACGTCAAGGCGATATCGCATGCCAAACGTATGGATCGAGGAGCAGCCCATCAACGCTACCGGATTGGCATCGCATCCCGTTCCCAGCAAGCCACGGAGCCGCTCGAGAGGTTTGTCGAGCACGGCAAACCTCAGCTCTCCCCCATGTATGAAACCTCTGCGCACCACAAGCGATCCACCCATTCACACCACCACTCCCGGACGAAACCGGTCGACCGTCAGCGTCCTCTCATGCGTGAGCACGAGAGGCGCACCCATCGATACGCCTGCAATCACAAACGAGCTAGGCCATGGTCGATACCTCAACGTGCAGGTATAGGTGGCAAGCAGAGGTGACACGGGAAAGGTCAGACCCCTGCCCAAGGCCACCGGCTCTGCGCCCGAGACACCTACCTCGACCTCGCAGCTCGGCATGGCCAGCGCGTCCTCTATACAAGCCCTCACCGCACCCGTAGACGCGAGGGCGCTCTGCTCACCCGGTGGAGAGACGCCTTGTGACACGATCGCATCGAGCGCAACGCGATCGAAGGTCGCGCATGCTTCGATGAAGCGGCACAGGTTGTACGAGACAAGGGCCACGACGATGCATACCGGAATCATGACCGCCAGCTCGATGGCCATCTGGCCGTCATGAGAGCCGATTCTTCCCCCTACGACTTCTTTCATCACGATGCGCCCACCTTCGACAAATCGATGGTCAACGGGACACTGACCCCCTCGAGACCAGGAATTGGAAGCTCGGCGATCGTGACTGGCCCCGAGCCGAGCCTCTCGACGATGCGACTCCTCAGCAACGCAACAAGCGACTGCGGTGACGAAGGCAGCTCCTCGACCAGCTCGCGCACCTTCCCCACATTGGAGAGCCCCGCCTTATCGAGCACCGTCTGGCTATTGACGATGACCGGCTTGCGTAGACGCAGGTCCGCGGGCTCAAGATGAACGCCCGAGACGATGGCGGTGAGCTTGTCCCTGAGCCACGACGCGACACGCTGGCCAAACACCCCCTCGACACGTGAGATGAATCGCTCGCCGGCATCAACGACAGACCCATAGGCCGATCCGTACCCTACGAGCAGGTCACCCCACAGCCCCGTTACGCTGCCGACCAGATCGAGCGCCAGATTGCCCGACTGCGACCTGAGTCCGTCAAACGCGCGCGCAAGCACCGTGTTGTTCTCCGTTGAGGAGTCAGGTGCGAGCGCGGCAGCGGACACCGCAGCCCCCGCCGGCAACGACGCGCCAGAAAGGAACGAGGCCGTCAGCTCCGTCGGCACCGTCGTCGCAGATGGGCGGCAGACCACACTCACGCATCCCCACGCGCCGGGAGGACAGATCTTGGGACGATTCACCGTCAGGATCTCCATGGCCTTATCGAACGCGCTGCGCCCCTTTTCGGCTGCTGCACGCATGTCCCGTTCCGCAGCGATCTCGTCATTGCGAGCACGCTCGTACTCGCGTGATGCCTCGACAACGATGCGCCAGTAGTGTTCGAACCCGTTGTTGATGTTGGTGGATGCGTCAGCCACGTTGCCCATCGCCTGTGCATCCATGAGGCAGACCGAGCACCTCCGCACCAGACCGCCATCGATGTCCGACAGCGACGCGTTTCCCACGTATGCCCCCAAGGCGCCGGGACAATCGAGCGAGCAGTGGAGCGTAACCCCCTCGTCCTCCTCGTCAGTGCAAGGCCAGACCACATCCGTGTAGAGCCTGGTTGGATAGACCATCTCGGTACGATGCGGCAGCTCGTCGAGGTCCATGATGACCTCCTCGTCCGTATCGACGCACGACATGCCTCCCATAACCTCGTACGCATAGCCAAAGAACTGCTTCCTGGCGGCCGATCGCTGAAGCTCGTCCGCCGTCGAGCCACCGACGTGCTCATCGGCATAACGGCAAGCGTAGTAATTGCGCGCACGTACACGCGCATACTCGAACTCCCACACGTCCGGCGCCGGGTAGAACGGATTGAGGTCATCGCCAAGGCTTGTAAGTCTCGTCACACGGCTTCGCATGCACATGGGGTTGTCTATGTTGTCAGCGCGCCAAGCAACCTCCTTGGCGGCGCTCGCCCGCTTGTGCGCCTCCTCCTTACGGGCAGAGGCCTCGGCAAGCTCTTCGGAATCCTGCTTCATCTCGTCCGCATCGAGGTCATCCCGCATAAAGGAGAAGTCGCTCTCGGAGTTCTGCGGAAATGGGACTGCCATGCCCACGTAGCTGATGCCACCATGGGAGTTCGCCGCCGCACATGATGCCGAGTTGGCCATTATGAGGGCAGGCAAGGCCTCTTCGAGACGCTGGAGCCCCTTGGCGGCGGACGCGGCAAAGCTGCGCCGGGCCTCAAGAACCCTCTTTCCCACGCTCATGACCGCGGCGGCCTTCGCCTGAAGGGGCGGAATCGCCGATACGACCAAGGCGGCCCCGCACACGACCGCTCCGGCAAGCCCCATGGTCAGCACGCAGGCGTCAAGCACCTGAGTGACCGTTGCGTATGCGGCCACACAGTTCTCACCCGCCATCGCAGTCGCATCTGCCACTTCCTGCACGTCGGCGGCTCGTGCGAGCGCCCAATGGGCGGCAGCCGTACCAAAGACCAGCGTGAGGCTCACCAAGAGCGCCACGACCACGGCGAGCGTCGTGTATCCCCCATCGTCACGAACGAACGTCTGGATGCCAAAGCCACAAGGCCACTTTGAGCCGCAGCTATTTCCATATGTCCTGCCAGGAACCATAGTCACCCCCTACCCAAGAAGCGCGCGTGCTCTCCGAGAGCGTGACGCGCAGCACGACTCCCGTCCCATCGCTCATCGACAGCAGCGAGGCGATGGCCCCCATGAGCGGAAGCGGTCGCGCATGACCTGCGATGCTCACATTCACGTGGCTGTCCGAGCGATCGATCGAGACGTCCCAGTCCTCACGTCCCCCCACATGGAACAGCGCCACATCCGGCACGGCCTCGAGCCTTCTGAGAGCGTACTCACGACATCCGGAGGTATCTCCCCCGTACGCCGTGGCCGCTGCGCGGGCGCATTCCGCAGCTGTGGCTCGCATGATGGCGCGCGTGTACGAGAGGCAGACCGGCTGCATCAGAAGGGCCAGGACCAGCATCAGCGAAGGCAGGACGACCGCAGCCTCGACAGTCGCCTGCCCGCCCTCGTCGAATGGGTCGCATCGGCACCCCTGCAGGAATCCAGCTCCCCCGCATGCGCCGCCTCCCACCTCATGAACCGATGGGCTAGTACAGGACAACGTCCCTGAGCGAACCAAGGGCATCGGCACCTCCCAACTGATGCGAGGAGGAGCGAATCGCCCTCTCAAGCAGCATCCCGTCACGGCCCGCATGCCAGAGCAGAGCCATTGCGAGCAGCATTGCCACGAATGCCATGACGACCAGCGCGTATTCGACGGTCGACTGGCCACTCCCATCGCACGGGAGACTGGCGTGAAACTGGCGCAAACCTTGTACAACCCTCATGGACCTCCCTCTCCTTCCCCAAACACCTGTCCCAATTCCGCCCTGTCGACATGCAGCACTCGAACCGTGCACGACGTCCTTTCGCCGCGCCCCCACACCACGCACACCTCCGACCAGCCGTCACCGCAAACCACGCAACCCCATACCGACCCCAACAGGTCGAGGTAGCCAGCATCGGCGAGTGTGCAGTCGCCCGCGTCACGGTAGGAGGTGAGCAGGTGATAGGCCACCTGCTCGACCGTTCCCTCCTCCTCGTAGGTGCGGAGTCCGTCTGACACGCCATAGGTCGCATCCCCATCTGAGGAGTCACCTGTCAAATCCCGTAACTCCTCGCCCGGCAATGTCGACTTCTGATGGGACGTGTCTTCGGTCTCCACCCCGTACTCGGACGGCTCCTTGTTAAGCGCCTGGACATCGCTCTGCTGCGTCGGCAGACCCGTATCCATAAGACCGCCCACGCACAGGAGCACTGCAATCACGAACAGCGCGACAGCGGACCATCCGAGTCCTGGCCCTCCCGTCCGCCTCCGCCTCATCTACAGGGAGTTCATGCCATTTACGATGGCATCCCAAAGTTCCTGAACCTTCCCCCTGAACGCAATGATGGCGATGATGGCGATGACCACTAGCACTCCGACGAGAATCGCGTACTCAGTGGTGCCCTGGCCGCGCTCCTCTCCCAGCAGCTCCATCACGTTCGTCGTCCTCCTTAGGCACTTTTCAGACGTATTTGTCATGTGTCGCTCCTCTCACTTCGAAACACTTTTCCGCCCAACCTCCGTCCGGTGACGCAGGCCGAGCATCAGCCCACACCCAGCGATGCCCCAAGCAATGGGCCGAGAATCGCTAGCAGCATCGCCGGCACGATTAACGTACCGAGCGGGATCAGCATTTTTACCGGTATCTGCTCGATGACCTCCTCCATCTGGGCACGTTGCTCCTCGCGAATCGCCTGGGCCTGCTGCTCGAGCGTCGCCGCAAGCGGCGAGCCAAAGGCGAGCGCCTGGCTCACCACTCCCGCAAATCGTTCGAGCGACGAGACCCCCATACGCCGCGCCATGCCTTCAAGCGCCTCGTCGCGGCTTTCGGTCCCCAGGCGCCACGACATCATGGCTGCGCCCAGACTTCTCGAAAGGCTGTTGTCGTAACGCTGGCAATAGAGCTCAAGCGCCGAGTCGAACGAGAGCCCAGCCGACAATCCGAGCGTCACGACATCGAGCATCACGGGCATCTGACGCAGGCACTCCGATCTCCCTCGCACAATGGCAGCGTGACGTTCCATGCGCCTGTACGGAGCAAACGAGCGCATCGCCGCCATGAGGCCCTCAAGCGGGTCGCGCACATCCTGCGCACGTGACCTTGCCGTCGAGCCGGAGGAGGTCGCGACGTAGGTCGCGGCAAAGGCGCAGCCACCCGCGGTAGCACAGCAGCCGAGCAGACCGACGTCCATGTCACAGCACCCCTCTCATCAACCGCCTGATGATGAGAAGCGCGCATCCGTCCATGGCGGTCGCGAGCAGAAGGCTCGCCATGCCGGCCGGCGTGGACAGGCCGTGCTGAAAGTCGACGGAGATGAGCGAGAGCAGGCACACCAGCATGAGCGGAAGCAGGCAGACAATCCGGACCGAGAGGCGCACCTGGGCGGTCTTTACCGACAGCATGCGCTCGTACTCTCCCTGCCGCTCAACCAGCTGCGCCGAGTTCTGAAACAGACCGCGCAGGGGGCTGCCCGTACGCTGGGCGATGGTGAGCGCCGTCGTCAGCAGGCCCACACCAGGAGCATCAAGCTCTCGTGCCAGCTCGTGCATGGCCTCATCCGTCGACGCGCCGCACCGCAAGCGCAAGGCCGCCTGCACGAAGGCCTCACCCGCATACCCCCGCTCGTGGACTCCCACATACTCGATCGCCTGCATCAACGTCTCGCCTGACCCCAGCGCCATTGCAAGCGTGCGAAAGACTTCGGGCATCTCGTCGATGAGGGCCCTTTCCCGAGCGCGCACCCGAGACGCATTCCAGATGGCCATGCCAGCGGAAAGCCCCACCGCAACGGCAAGCGAGCCCCAAGGGCTTCGGGCCATCACGGCGCCCGCCACCGAAGCGACCGTCGTCAATGCCACCAACGCGGCACATGAGCTCTCGCGACCAAGGTATAGGTCGCGCTCCCGAAGCCCGCGAGAGAGCGCTTCGCTTGCAGCCCTCCATGAAGGGATGCCCAACACCATGCGAATCGCCGTCGTCTCGCCCAGTATCGTGCAGCACGCCTTTGCGTAGCGATGCACGAGCCTCGCCACCCAACCCGTTGCGTGCCTGTTGGAAGACCCGCCGGAGACGATAAGCGCCCCCACCACTAGGCTGCATGCGCAACTTGCGAGATAGATGACCTCCACTGCTCCACCTCCTCCACGCCAAGACGGCCTTCACGAAGGGCCTCGCTCACAAAGCCCGGCTCCCCAGCCAACGTCCAACGGTCGCTGGCAGCGTCATACGAGACGAGCTCTACCAGCTCGACACCACCACCATCCGCGCGACGCACCTGCGACAGCGAAGTGATGCGCCGAGATCCGTCATTGCGACGAGCCGAGAGCACGATGAAGTCGAGCGCCGTAGAGACCTGCTCCTCGATAATCGATGCGGGGAGATCCATGCCAAAGCGCGCCATGAGGATGAGACGCAGCACGGCCTCCTCGGCAGTCCCGGCGTGAAGAGTAGTTAAGCTGCCGTCATGTCCAGTATTCATCGCCTGGAGCATGTCTATCGCCTCTGCGCCTCTGACCTCTCCGACCACGATCCGATCGGGCCGCTGTCGCAGGGCATTCTTCACGAGGTCGCGAATCGTGACCTCACCGGTCCCCTCGATGGAGGCATCGCGTGCCTCCATTCGCACGACATGCGCCTCGGGGTCAAAGCGAAGCTCCGCAGAGTCTTCGATGGTGATGACTCGCTCCCCGTGGTCTATCTCACAAGAGAGTGCGTTGAGCAGCGTGGTCTTGCCCGACCCGGTACCACCCGCAACCGCTATGTCCTTGCGCAGACGCACCGCCCAGCGCAGAAGCGTCGCATACCATTGCGGCAACGAACCCAGTTCCACCAGACGATCCATCGAGGTGATGCGGTTCGAGAACTTGCGAATCGTTACATACGGTCCGTCGATGGCAATCGGTACCGCGACCGCATTGACACGGTCACCGTTGGCGAGACGCGCGTTGACTAGTGGCGAGCTCTTATCCAGACGTCGGCCCAACGGCGCAAGGATGCGATCGACGACCATCATGATCTGGTCGGCAGACTCAAAGCTCACATCAGACAGGTGAAGGCGACCGCCTCGCTCGTAGTACAAGGCGCTGCACCCGTTGACCATCACCTCCGAGATTGACTCGTCATCAAGCAGGGGCTGGATGGGGCCGAGGCCCACGACCTCATCGAGAACGCGTGCCATCAGCCTCTCACGCTCGCTCGCGGAAAGCCCCGAGAATCGCTCCTCGTTGAGAATAGCCTGGCAGGTCACCCGCAACTCGGCGCGCGCCTGCTCGATGTCGGGCATGGCCACCATGGTCGCCACCGTCTCGAGCCCCAACCGATCCACAAGCTCGTGCTTGAGGGCCATCGAGAGCCTCTCGCCCGAACTCCGTTGAGGCGTCCCTGTCACGGCCTCGTCCGTGATGCCGCGCGACTCCTGCTCGCGCACACGCTCAAGCACCGACATCAGACTGCCTCCTTACGCTTACCAAAGATCTGGAGGCGGCGCTTGCGTCCCTTGGGCTCGGCAGCCTTGCGGGCCTCCTCATCGTCTGGCAGCCTTCCTAGCTCCGACAGCGTCTGAGCGAGCATCGTCGACACGCCCTCGACGATGTCCGAGTCGATCGAGGCGAGCCCATCGACCTTTCCGGCAGAAAACAGCTCTTCAGCCTCGATCCCCCCATCGACCACACGATGGAGGCGGGCGGTCTCAAGCCCGACCTCGCCACGCCCCTCGAAGGCATTGGGCTTGACGCGTGGGTCACCCAGATTGACGACCCTCACGATGCGCGTCCGCGCCACCCCGAGCCGCACGGCAAGGGCGCTCACGCGAGCCGCCGAACTCACCGCCCCGGGCCTCTCGTCGTGAACGACCATCAACCGATCGCACGACTGCACCGCCTGGGCGACCCCGTCGGAGAAGGTCGTCGAGGTGTCGACCAGCACGAGGTCGTGCTGGGTCGAAAGGAACGAGAGCAATGTCGCCACATGCGGCATGACGAGCTCGGCCATCTCGGGTCGCTCGCACGGTCCCCAGAGTCGCACGCGATCGTTGCAACGCACGCCGGCGCGAGCCATGGCCTCGGGCAGGGCGGTACCATCGGGAGCGATGCGCATGAGGTCCGGAATGCTCGTGAGGCCAAAGCAGGTGTAGAGGTTTCCGCACGAGAGATCGAGGTCGACGACCGCAACGTCCATGCCCCATCGTGCGGCAACGCTTGCCATGAGCGCCGTGAGGGACGTCTTGCCGACGCCTCCCCTTCCCGACGTGATCGTCAGGATCGGTGCCGCATCCCCACGGCGCGGCGAAACGACCACCGGTGTCACCGCAGGTGGCTGCATGGGATCGGGAGGCGAGGGAACGGCTGGACGAGGCGCCTCCCTGTTGGCGGATTCCCGCCCACGACTCTCCCCACTCACGCCCTGGCGTTCCGAGCGATTCCCATATCCGGACTTCTGAGCTTGCGGCGCAGACACACCTGACGACGCCATCGCGTTCTCAAGCTCGGGCGAAACCGTGGCATCCACCACGCGTACGATGCCGGCACGACTCGCGCGCGATCTCAGTGACCCCGATGCGCCACGAGCGACAAGGACCACCTCGCTCGCCAGGCCATCACGCACGAGGGCTGCAGCCAAGTTCATGTCCGAGACACCGTCCTCCGTATGCCCCACAATCGCACCCACAGTGCCGGGCTCCTCCTCCCTAAAGCGTTCGCGCAGCTCCTGCGCACTGCGGGCAAACACCACCGCGGATCCTGGCGCAATGCGCCTGAGCGCCATGAGAACCTCTCGGCGCCCTGTGCGCTCCGCATATCCAAGCCATAGTTCGGTCATCTAAGCCTCCACTCCCTCTCCCGGAACCATCTCGACTGGGGGTTCGACCTCCTCGGCCTGCTCGTCAGACACATCGACGTCATCGGCAGGAATGACGAGCCGCAGATCTCCCGTCGCACTTGCCCCCAGGATCGTTGCGACGTCCTCAGGCAGCACGGCGATCGTGATCTGCTGCGCAGAGAGCGACCCTCCCGCCGTCAGCTCGGAGAGCACCTCCACGTCCGAGGCGATGAGACGCGGTCCGTCGTCGGACACCGCGTAGGCGCTGATGCGGGCCCCGCGTAGCACCCCACGCGAGATGCCCAGCTTGTCCGTCACGGGAACGCTCACCGCCACGTGCCCAGAGGGCACCTTTGCCAGCGTCGACTCGTCCCTGAAGTTGAGATCGGTCAGTGGGGCACCCTTCGAGACCGGCACGCGAACTTCCTTGCCGAGCACATCCTGGAGGCTGACAACGGCACCCTCGGGCGCAAGGTCCGCGACCCAATCGCGCGTCCGCACGTTGCGTTCGGTTATGACGTCGCCGGCCTCCAAAGCCTGATCGGCTACGACAAGCTGGGCGACCTCACCGCCAAAGCGCTCGATGGCGTCCGATCGGACCTTCTCGGCCTCTGCTCGCACCGTGCCTGCATAGGCAAGGCACGACACGACGCCGAGCACCGCGCATGCCATCGAAAGAACGATCCTGAAGCGCAGTGACATAGCATCCCTCCCAACGAAAACGAGCCAAAGCCCGACAAACGGACTTGAGCCAACGGTGACAAGAACCATTGTTGGGGACGAGCTAAGGTGGCGAGACGTCTTTCTGAATTCGACTACGCTCT
>JAGAVX010000014.1 GCA_017941705.1 Atopobiaceae bacterium | reverse complement strand
TCTGATCGCCGAGCTGCATGTGACCTACGCCGACGGTAGCGAGCAGGTCTTTGGCACCGGCGAGGGCTGGACCATGACCCGCTCCAACATCACGGGCTCCAACATCTACGACGGCATGTACGTGGATGACACCCTGCCCGCCGTGGAGCCGGTGCCCGCGGAGCTGCTCGACAAGGACGAGGCGGTGAAGTCCACCGCAAAACTCACAGACCGACTTTCGCTGCCCGTCCGTGCGCACGAGACCTTCGCACCCGCGGTTGTGAGCGTTCCCTCCGGTGACCTCGTGCTTGACATGGGCCAGGAGTTTGCCGGCACCTTTCGCCTGCGCGTGAACGAGCCCGCTGGCACGCGCATTCACGTGCAGCTGGGAGAGCTGCTGCAGGGCGGCGAGTTCTACCGTGACAACCTGCGCTCGGCCAAGCAGGAGTTCGTGTACGTGAGCGATGGCAAGCCGCATGACCTGGAGCCGCGCTTCACCTACTACGGATACCGCTACGTGCGCATCTCTGGCCTTTCTCACTTCGACCCGACGGACCTCACCGGTGTGGCGCTCTACTCCAGCTTCGAGGAGGCGGGCACCCTCACGACCGGTCACAAGCTGGTCAACCAGCTGGTCTCCAACAGCCGCTGGGGTATGAAGAGCAACTTCGTGGACACCCCAACCGATTGCCCGCAGCGTGACGAGCGCATGGGCTGGACCGGCGACGCGCAGGTGTTTGCCCCCACGGCCCTCTACCTGGCCGACCAGCTGCCCTTTTACCGCAAGTTTGCCTATGACATGGCGCAGGAGGCCGCCAAGCACGACGGCGGCGCGCCACTCGTGGCCCCGTCCTTCATGCTGGACGGTCCGGGCTGCGCGGTGTGGGGTGACGCCACGTGCTTCATTCCCTGGCAGAGCTATGTGTTCAGCGGCGATTCCTCCGTGCTTGATGAGCACTACGAGACGATGCGCGCTTGGGTGGACTACATCGAGCGCACCGACGAGGGCGACAAGCACCTGTGGGGAGGCTTGCACCAGCTGGGCGACTGGCTGGCGCTTGATGCGCCAAAGAACGACCGCACGGGTGCCACCGACCCCGACTTCATCTCGTACCTCTATTGGTGGCGCAGCGCCTGCGAGGTCGCGGCGGCGGCGCGTGTGCTGGGCAAGGACGAGGACGTGCGCGCCTACGAGGCCATGGCCCGACGTGTGAGCGACTACATCTACGCCGAGTACTTCTCGCCCAATGGTCGCTGTGCCGTCACGACGCAGACCGCCTATGCCCTCTGTCTGGCCTTTGGCTTTGGCTCGCCGGACTTCTCGGCCTTTGCGCTCGATCGCGCCCTCACCCGCAACGAGGGCAAGCTGGTCACGGGATTTGTGGGAACGAACTTCCTGCCCCGTGCCCTCTGCTTGGCCGACATGCCCAACAAGGCCTACGACCTGCTTCTTAACGAGGAGTATCCCGGCTGGCTGCGCGAGGTCAAGCTCGGTGCCACGACCATTTGGGAGCGCTGGAACTCGCTGGACGACGACGGCGTGATCACGGGTATCGGCATGAACTCGATGAACCACTACTCCTATGGGTCCATCACCGAGTGGCTGTTTGGCTACGCGGCAGGCCTGCGTCCGGTGGAGAGCGAGCCGGGCTTCCGCCGAGCGATCGTGGCGCCGTTGCCCTGCTGGCGCCTCGGTCACCTGGAGTGCGAGCGCACGGGCTCTGCGGGTACTTGGCGGGTGGCTTGGGCCTGCGTGGACGAGCACCATCTGCACGTCGAGGTCACGGTGCCCTTTGGCTGCACGGCCGAGGTGACGCTGCCCCTCGCGCCTGCAAGCGCCTACGACGAACTGGGAGGACACGAGCTCTCTGCGGGTACCTACACGGTGACCTACGAGACCACCTCACCGCTGCGGCGCGTGCCCTCCGTGGATTGGCCAATCGGCGACCTGTTGGCTGCACCCGACACCGACGCCATCGTGCGTGCGCACTGCAAGCCCGACTGGGTCGCCCCCGACGAGCTGGGTACGTCGATGCGCGATCTGGCCTACAAGCTTGCCCGAGGCTCGCGTCCGATGAGCGAGGAGGCACTAGCTGCCTGTGACGCAGAGCTGCGCGCCTTGGCAGAGAAAGGCCCGGAGGACTAGGCCGGGCGGGCAAGAACCCGCATCCAATACACAGAACCACCGCACTAAGGCACTGCTCGCGCAGTGATGGGTCACTGCGCGCAAAAAAAGGAAGAACGGAAGGAAAGGAAGGACATCATGGCCCAGGATTGGAACAAGCTCGCATCCGACATCATCGAGCTCGTGGGCGGTGAGGACAACATCACCTCCATCACGCACTGTGTCACGCGCCTGCGCTTCATGCTCAAGGACGAGTCGAAGGCGGACGACCAGCGTATCGGCCAGCTGAACGGCGTCATTCAGGTTATGCATGCCTCTGGCCAGTACCAGGTGGTCATCGGCAACAAGGTCGGCGAGGCCTACGACGCCGTGGTCGCGCAGCTGCCGAGCCTTGCTGCCGGTACCGTGGAGGCCGAAGAAGAGGAGGAAAAGAAAGGTGGCTTCAGCCTCAACGCCCTCTTCGACATCGTGTCGGGCATCTTCGTCCCATTCATCGGCATCTTCACTGCAGCCGGTCTTGCTCGCGCCCTGGTGATGATGGCGGTCACGCTTGGCTGGCTGAGTCAGGAGAGCTCCACCTACGTGATCCTCAATGCCATCGGTGACGGCGTCTTCCAGTTCCTGCCGATCTTCATCGCGCGTACCGCCGCCAAGAAGTTCAAGTGCAACGAGTGGATCGCCATGGGTGTCGCGGCATTCCTCGTGACTCCGTCGATGGTCGGGCTGAACGAGACCTTTGCCGAAGCAGGCGGGCCGACCCTCTTTGGCTTGCCCGTCATCCTGCCCGACTCCGGCTACCTTCAGGCGGTGTTCCCCATCATCTTTGCCGTGTACCTGCAGTCCTGGCTCGAGAAGCCCACGAAGCTGCTGCCGGGCGTCCTGCGCGACCTGCTGGGCAACATGCTCGTGCTGGTGTGCACCTCGCTCATCACGCTCATGGTCGTCGGTCCTGTGATCAACACCGTCTCTGGCTGGATCGCTGCTGGTCTGATGGCCATTCTGGACGTCGCTCCCGTGCTGGCCGGCTACCTCATCGCCGCCCTCTGGCCCGTCCTCATCATCTTTGGCATGCACTGGGGCATCATCCCCATCATGATCTCGAACCTCATGACGCTCGGTTACGACGTGATCGGCCCCATCACCAACGGCACCAACTACGTGATCGGTGCGGTCGTCCTGGCCATCCTGCTCAAGACCAAGAAGCAGGGCGTGCGCTCCACGGCAACCGAGTGCCTTGCCTCCGCCTGGCTGGGTGCCATTACCGAGCCCGCCATCTACGGCCTGCTGCTCAAGTTCAAGCGCCCGTTCCTCACGATGGCCCTGAGCTGCGGCATCAGTGGTGCCATCACGGCTGCCGTTGGCGTGCAGCAGGTGGGCATCCTCACAACCTCGGTCCTGACGCTGCCGGTGCTGGCCGCTACCAACGGCGTGCCTCACGTGGTCGGCATCCTGATTGCCTCCGTGGTTGGCTTTGTGACCACCTTCCTCTTTGGCTTCAACGACGACATGGTGGTCGACGAGTAGCCCTTCCTTGGCCGGGACGCTCCGTGCGGGCGTTCCGGCCTCTCTTACGGTGCGGACAGATAGTGCCTCCGCGAAAGAATTGGCTCTTTAGGCAAGGAGAGAACAGATGAGCAAGCGATTCATTTGCATGGACGTGGGCGGCACCAACACGCGTGTGGGTGTGGTGAGCGAGGAGCTGGAGGTGCTCGGCTCTGCCATCGAGCACACGCCCGAGCTGGCTGCCAAGGGCATCGGCGTTGGCCTTTGCGACCTGGTGCTGCGTTGGGTGGAGCTGGCAAAGGCCGAGGGCAACACGATTGACGGCGTGGTAATCGGCGTACCTGCGACGGTCGATGCCAGCTGTCGCGTGGTGCTGCAGGCGCCCAACGTGGAGGGGCTGACAGGCTTGCCGCTGGCGGACCTCGTCGAGCAGTCGACGGGCATTCCCACGACGGTCGAGAAGGACGTCAACCTGCTGATTCTCTCCGACATGCATGCGCTGGGCATCGATGCCGGAGCTACCGTCTGCGGCGTCTACTTTGGCACGGGCATCGGCAATGCGCTCTACCTGGGCGGTAGGGTATGGCATGGGACGCATGGCTCGGCGGGAGAGCTTGGTCATGTTCCGGCGCTTGGCCGCATGGAGGTCTGCGGGTGCGGGAATCCTGGCTGCCTGGAGTGCTACGGCGGAGGGCATCACCTGGCGGGCATCGTACGCGAGCACTATCCCGAGACTCCCATTGGTCGCGCATTTGCCGAGCTTGCGGATACGCCTGAGGTTGTCGAGGTGCTCGAGGCCATGGCCATCGCGGTTGCCGCGGAAGCCAACATCATCGACCCGGATGAGGTCGTCATCGGCGGTGGCCTGCCGCTCATGGAGGGCTTCGATCGCGAGGCGTTCGCTCGCCGCGTGTACACGCATCTGCGCAAGCCCTATCCGGCAGAGACGCTTGAGCTCAAGTGGTCGCAGCAGGGTCAGCTCAGCGGGCTCATCGGTGGCGCGATCCGGTTGGCTGGCTAGACAAGAATTACTCACAACCTACTTGGTTGTGAGTAATTCGCAGGGAAAACCGCAGGAAAGAATCGGCCAATTACTCACAATGTACTAGGTTGTGAGTAATTGCCTGCGAGCAGAGAGCCGTGAGGCCTGTCGAGTTGACCTAACCTGTGCGGTTAGTCGTGCTTGGGAGCCTGTTCCGTGCTTCCGGTGCGTCCTAGGCTGCGGTAGGCGCGCGGAGTGATCCCGCAGACGTGCGAGAAGCGGTACGAGAAGTTGCTCTCGCTCGCAAAGCCGACCTGCTTTGCAATGGCTCCTACGGGCTGGTCGGTCTCCATCAGCAGCTGCTTTGCATGCGTGATGCGGTGGCGGAGGAGGTAGTCGTGTGGAGAGGTCTCCAGCTGTTGGCGAAAGAGCCTGGTGAGGTAGCTCGGACTGACTGCTGCCGCTCGCGCCATGTCCTCGACCTTGATGGGTTCGGCGTAATGGTCGGCGACGAAGTTTCGTGCAAGCACGACGGGGCTGTCGGTGGGGGAGCCCGTGCGCGAGCGGGCGATGAGCAGGCCTGACAGCAGGCTGTGGACAGCCATGCCCACAATCTCCTCGTTCTCGATGCCTTCACGTTCGAGCCGTTCCACGATCGTGTCAAAGTGGGGCTGAATGCGCGAGCGCGACACCGAGACGGGGACGAGCGCGGGTAGGCCCAGACGGTGAGCCGTCGCCTCGACCCCTGTGCCCTCCACATGGGCCCAGAGATGGTACCAGTGATCTGCGTCGGGAGCGGTGCCATAGCTCTGGGGCGTCCGGCAGTCCATGAGCAGCATCTGGCCATGTCGCACGGTTACCGTACGATTGTCCTGCCGCACGAAGCCCGCACCGCCAAAGGTGTAGAACAGGAGGTAGCTGTCCTTTCCGTCGCGTTCGGTCAAGAAGCCTTGCCTGCCGTAGAGCGTGCCCGCCTCGGTGCAGACATACGGCATCTCCAGCTGGGAGGCGCTGGGTGTGGTTACCAACCAGAAGCTGCGAGGCTCGATGTCACCGACGATCTTGTACATACGGGGAGCTTGTCCTCCAACACGACGACCGCTTGCTCATCTATAACAGATATATCAGTTATGACGTCCAGAAAGAGGCTCAACATGGCACTGATTCAGGTGAACTACCTCTCCAACGCCCTGGCACGCACGGTGCCGGTCAATGTGATTCTTCCGGCGGATAAGGTCGACTCGAAGACCCATGCCTACGTGCGTCGCGATCGTCCCTTCAAGACGCTCTATCTGTTGCATGGTATGTTTGGCAACTACACCGATTGGGTCACCAACACGCGCGTCCAGCGCTGGGCCGAGGAACGTAGCCTGGCGGTGGTGATGCCCTCCGGCGACAACATGTACTACGTCGACAGCCTGCTGCCCTTCAACGACTACGGTACGTTTGTGGGGGAGGAGCTTCCCCAGGTCATGCGAGCGATGTTTCCGTTGTCCGACAGGCGCGAGGACACCTTTATCGCAGGGCTCTCCATGGGAGGCTTTGGTGCGTTGCGCAATGGCTTCAAGTATGCGGACACCTTTGGTCGCATCGCGGCGCTCTCCAGCGCCATCACCGTGCTCGATCCGGCGGCGCCGCCCATCGCTGGCGACAAGGCCGTGTTCGGCGACCTTGCGGCTGCGGCGCAGACTGACAAGAACCATCAGGTCGCCTATGCTCAGCTGCGTGAGCGCATTGCGGCGGGGGAGGCCGTCATGCCCGAGGTCTACCTGGCCTGTGGCACCGAGGACGGCTTCATTGCCAGTACGCGAGCGCTGCGCGACCAGCTGACGGCCGATGGCGTGGCGATTACCTACGACGAGCAGCCCGGTGGACATGAGTGGGACTTCTGGGACGCGCAGATCAAGAAGGTCATCGATTGGCTGCCGCTCGAGGAGGCCGATCAGGGCTTTGGTAGCGGAGCGATTGACTAGAGGCAGGCGGCCTCACATGTGTCCAGGGTGTACCCCGGTGCGCCTAGGGGACTGTCCCCTAGGCGCACCGGGGGCTTGTTGGCCCGGTCTTGCATGAGCTCCAATTGGGATACAATAGTCAACCGTGTCTAACAAATGCCACGTTTCTGTGCTGCTAAAGGAAAGGCGTACGCATGGCTGACAAGATCACCATCGAGAAGGGCTCCGTGCAGGAGACGCTGATCATCCCCCTGTATGGACGCAAGCTCTGCGCCGAGGTCTTCCCCAAGCTCTACACCGACGAAAGTGCCGCGCGCATCTGCGCACAGCTCGACTATGACTTCAGCGACCTCGACAGCCAGGCAGGGAGCACCTTTTGGCGCTTTGGGGCACTTGAGGCGGCCATGCGGCAGCTCGACATGCAGTGGGAGATCAATGACTACCTGAGCACGCACCCCAACGCTGCGGTGGTCAACATGGGCTGCGGTCTCGACCAGACGGGGCGCGCGTGCGACAACGGCACCTGCCTCATCTACAACGTGGACATGCCGGACATCATTGCCGCGCGCAAGGAGCTGAGCCCCGTCGGCGATCGAGAGCGCAACATCGCCAGCGACCTGAACGACTCGCTCTGGATGGAAGAGGTAGACGGCTCGGGTGGAGCGGTCTTCTTTGCGGCGGGGGTGTTCCACTACTTCACCGAGGCGCAGGTACGGGTGCTGGTCAACGAGTTGGCGGCGCGCTTCCCCGGGTCGCGTCTCGTGTTCGACTCCGTCGGCAAGCTGGGAAGGTACCTCATGCGCAGCACCTTCAAGAACTTTGGCATGGAGAACTACGACGAGTGCCTGTGCGTGGAGGATCCGGCGGAGCTGAATGCCTGGTGCCCTGGCGCCACGGTGAGTACGCGGGGCTACATGCTGGGCTACTATCCCATGGACGATCCGGCGGTCACGGGGTTCCACCGCTTCTTGGCCAAGATCTGCGACAGCGTGGTCAAGATGCGCATCGTGCGCTTTGACCTGTAATGCGGACAGCTCCGCTCAGAACAGCGTGCCCTTGAGACAGACCATGGGCCTGTTGGCGTCGTAGTCCCAGCTGTGGTGCGCATCCCCACGGCAGAAGCGCGCGTGCTCGCAGGCGGCGCACTCGGCATTGAGATCGGAGAGATCGCGGCGGAAGAGATCAAAGCGCCTCTCCCACACGTCGCGAAGCCGGTCGCGTCGTATGTTGCCCTGGATGGTCTCGGGCCGGCGCTCGATGTCCAGGCAGGCGCCGATGTCGCCGTTTGCCATTATCGATGCCGTATAGACGCCGGCATTGCAGAGCCAGTACCACTCGCGCACCTCAGCCTCGTACTCCAGCCCAAGGTAGTGACTGCAGCCATACTCCAGCGGGTAGCCCTCGGCGCGCTTCTCGCGGATGAAGTCAAAGAGCCGCACGTAGTCCTCGCGCGTGAGCATGAGGTTGGGGTGCAGGAGCGCGCGGCCGATGGGCTCGAGGTTGATGACGCGCCACGAGTCGATGTCGAGGCCGTCCATGATGCGGAACATTTCGTCGAGCTGGGCTATGTTCTCGTGATTGACCACGGTGGTCACCTGCACGGCGTGAAAGGTGCCCACGTCAAGGAGGTTCTGGATGCCGGCCATGGCACGGTCGTAGCCGCCATGCAAGCCGCGCAGCCGGTCGTGGGTGTCGCGCAGGCCATCGATGGAGACCGAGATGGTGCCCATACCTACCTCCGCCAAGTGCCGAGCTACGGCAGGCGTGATGAGCGTGGCGTTGCTCGTCATGCCCCAGCGGAACCCCTGGTCGTGCGCATGGCCCATGATGTCAAAGAAGTCGCGGTTGAGCAGCGGCTCGCCGCCGGTGATGCAGAGCTGTATGCGCTTGGTGCCAAAGTCGGCCTTCACCTGGTCGATGATCTCCAGCCATTCCTCGCGTGAGAGCTCGTCACCGCGTGCGGCCGTGCACGAGCTGCCGCAGTGGAAGCACCGCTCGTTGCACCGCAGGGTGAGCTCAAAGAAGAGCTTACGCAGCTCAGGCGCACGGTAGAGCGTGCGCGTATAATCGGCCAGCTGATCGAGGTGGGCCGTCTTCACTTCTTGGATGCGCATCAGTTGTCCGCAGGCGGGCCGTAGACACCGACGAGTTCGTTGTCGGTGGGATCGTAGTCTTCGGGTGGCCCGTACACATCGACAAGCTCGTTCTCTGCGGGGTCATAGTCCTCGGGCGGACCGTAGACCGTCTCGATCTCGTTCTCCTCGGGCTCGTACTCGGGTTCGTAGTCTGGCGGAGGCCCGTACACGCTGGTTGGCCTGTTGCAGCTGGAGACGAACGCCGTTGTGGCACCGAGCGCGGCAATGATGCCCGCGGCCGTGAACTCCCTGCGTGTCAGCTTCTTCATGGGTACCCCCAATCCGTCTCCTACGACGATACTATCGCAGGAAGCATTGGTGGTTGCGACGGTCTATCGCCAAAGCGGCCGACTTGCCGGTTGACTCGTCAAGAACACACCCTTTGGAGCTGCGTCGATGCGGGTCTCTCCCGCGTCGACGAGCGGCTTTGCCAGTGCAAGCGCCTCATGGCTGCCCTTGAGGTCAAACGCGGCTGCGATCTCCAGGGGAGAGATGAGCGGATGGGATGCGAGCAGCGCGCGTAGCACGTCGGGCGTGGGGCTTGGCGTATGTGGCTGACCGCTCCGTTGCTGACCTGGGCGACGGCCTGCTCGAGTTGCTGGTAGGAGGGCACGCCTGGGAGGAACGCCGCCTGGTCGCCCGAGCTGACCAGCAACGCAGGCAGCCCATAGATGCCGAGTTGCTCCTTGAGGGCAAGGTCTCGATACAGGTGGTTCTGCGCCTCGGAGCTGCGATAGGTGTCGAGGAACTCACCTTCGCCCATGTCACAGAGCTTTGCTACGCGCACGAGCTCCTCGAGCTTTGTGGTGGGGCGGCACTCCACTACCGTTGCATACCGCAGCCGGTAGAGGAAGGTCGCGGCAAGTTTCGGGCGCAAGGCCGCAACAGCCTCGTAGGCAAGGCAGAGCGGCAGCGAAGTCCGGCGGTCAGGCGCAAAGAGCGCGAATCCCTCCATGTTGATGGGCATTCCCGCTATGGGCTCCTCCTGCAGGTATATCCGAGCGAGGCGTGCATTGTAGCGGGTCAGGCCCTCGGCTTCGGGCAACGATCGCTCTTCGGGCGTCATGAAGTCAGAAACGTCTTGCATGAGCAGACCCATAGCGGGGCGTACTTCCACCTGGCTGCCAAAACGCACCTCGATTGCCCTGAGCGCAGGTTCCATCTCCCACGAGAGGCCCATCATCGGGTCGGTGAAGTGTGTGACGAGCACCTTGCTCACGCGCGGGCTCCTTCGTACATGTGGCGGTCGATCAGCATGTTCGCCACGCTCCACACGGGAATGTCGGCGTAACGGATGTAGGTACGCCCGGCGGGGATGCCGAGCACATCGCGCATGGCGAGGGCGACCAGAACCGAAAATGCCTCGTAGCCAGCGTGATCCTCGTTGGCAAAAACGCTCGCCTCCACGTAGGCGATGGGCTGGTCGTGCTCGCCGGCAAGCCAGAGACGGCAGTTGTCCTCGAAGGCGAGGAGCAGGCCCTGCTCGCTCTTGCCGGGTATGTGCGTGATCGCCTCTCCGAGAAGGGACTTGAGCGCGGACTCCTGCTCGGGGCTGATGGGAGTGGTGGTCCTGACTATGACAAAGGGCATTGGTTCTCCTCTTGATGCGGTCGAATTACTCACAATGTGGTTGGTTGTGAGTAATTCTTCGATAAAACTGCAGGAAAGAAACGGCCAATTACTCACAACTTACTAGGTTGTGAGTAATTTCCTGGCAAGCGAGGTGCGTGTGCTGGCGCTTACTTCTCCCTCCAGCGCGCGACGGTCTCGCAGAGAACGTCGGCCACCTCCTGCTCCTTCTGTTGGTAGGTGTGGCCAGTGCGCGGGATAAAGACCAGCTCGTTCTTGCTGGCCGTAGGCATATGGTCGTTGATGTTGCGTAGGAAGGCCGTGGGGTCGCCCCGCGTGAAGTTGTCGTAGGTGCCCACGAGGAGCATGCCTGAGTGCGTGACCTGCTCAGCCTGCGAGAAGTCCCCGTCAGGCTCGGTGTGTGCGTTGTTGAGGATGGGCTCGAAGAGCCATTGGTGTGCCGTGCGTGCCACGCAGGGCGCCCAGCCCATGAGGGCAAAGGGGAGCATCTGCTCCGCGCGATCTGTGGCCATGTACTCCTTTACCAGCTGGCGCTCACGTTCTGTGGTGCTGCTGGTCATGTAGCTGAGGTTGGCGGGAGAGAGCAGGATGAAGCGCTCCACGCGTGGGTCGCGCGTTTGCGACAGATAGCGGATGACCTTGTTGGCGCCCAGCGAATGCCCGGCCAGGTAGATGTGCTTGTAGCCGGCCTGCTCTGCCCAGCGCACGTAGGAGCCGGCGTCATCGCAGGTATCATTGAAGTCCTCGGTCTGCGAGCCGATGACGACGGTCTTTCCCGTGCGCCAGTCCTCGGTCTGGATCTGGCCAAAGGCGTCGCAGGTCTGGGCATAGACGAAGTCGAAGCCGCCTGCGTTGAGCGTCTGACCAAAGTTGACGTAGAACGGATTGCTGTAAAAGTTACCGTGGATGCCAGTGATGGCGATGAGCACGGTGTCGGCGGGTGCTTTCGTATCGCAGAAGAGGACGCCGTCGAGCAGCGGGCCTCGGTCGGTCGGTACCTTGAGGCCAACGAGGCCCTCTATTTTCTCTGCCATGGCTACCTCCTAAAGCGACAGGCGTGGTTCGGCGTGTGATAGCAGGCGTTGCAGGAAACACATCCAGAGGCGTCGACTTCGCCTGCCTCGAGCTTTGCGGGAAAAGCGGGATCAAACAGGAGCGGTCGCGAGAGGGAGAGCGCCTCGATGCGGGAGCTGTCGAGCAGATGCTGCATGACTTCGCGACTACGGAAGCCGCCGACGCAGATGACGGGGACGGCGACTTCCTGTGAGAGCCGAGCGGCGAAGGGGGCAAAGTACGCTTCGCCTTGACCGGGGCGCACGCCTGCGACCGAAGTGCCGTTGCCGCTGATCTCGATGCTGTCGATGCCGCCTTGCGCGAGCAGCCTGCAGAGCGCGAGCGCCTCGGTGGGGTCGATGCCTCCGGGGGTGAAGTCCGAGCAGTTGACCTTCGCGCTTACATGCAGGTTGGGTGTTGCGGCACGGATGCCGGCGAGTATGTCCAGCACGATGCGTGCGCGGTTTTCGGTGCTGCCCCCATACTCGTCCGTGCGGTGGTTGATGGCGGGGCTGACGAAGCGGCTCAGGAAAAAGAAGTGCGCGACGTGCAGCTGGACGCCATCGAAGCCGGCCTGCTGTGCCCTGACCGCAGCATCTACGAACCAGTGCTCGACGTCCTCTATCTCGATGGGGGTCATGTCGTCGGGTTCGACTTGCAGGATGCCTGTGGGCGTATCGCGGTAGAAGGCTCCCAATGCCAGTTGTGCGATGACGGGCGTGCCATGTGCGTGCACCGTCTTTGTCAGGCGGGCATACTGGGGCACAAGCGCGTCATCGCAGAGACGCATCATGCCATCAAAGTAACGGTCGTTCGCCGCTACGCTGGTAAACCCGGAGATGATTGCTCCGACGCCGCCTGCGGCAAGCTCTTCGTAGATGCCATAGCTGCGCTCGTCGATGCCTCCGTCTGGTGCCGCGATGCCCTCCCAGGTGGCCGATCGTACCAGTCGGTTCTTGAGGTGAAGGTTGCCGAGCGTAATCTCGTCGAAGATTTCTTTCATGATGGCGAGTCCTTATGTAGAAATGGACGGTTGAACGAGGGTGTCTGGAGCAGTACTGCCTGTAACCTGAAGAAAATCGCCGATTTGGCAATCTCATGTACGCGCTTGAGGCCAGTGGGAAGAAATGTGGGTGTAACCCCTTTGTCTACATAGCTATCTACCTGCGCATTTTCTATGCAACCCGAGTTGCATAAGTCCAAGCAGAGAAGTCTGCGAATGGCATATTGCCAAATCGCCGTTTTTCTTCAGGTTACAGGTACTTTTCCTCCAAGGTCGAAGCAGAAAGCCCGAAATGAGGGCGTGCCCGCCCGCGGAGGGTAGGAAGCGGGCGGCACAATGGAAAGGGAGGGTGTCGTCTTAGAGGGAGAAGTGCTTGGTGAGATCGTCGACAATGGCCTGGCAGCTCTTGATCTCGTGGATGTGGCTGATCCCGTTGCCCACGGAGACGTAGCCGTTCTCCATGTCGCCCTCGAGCATGCCCAGGCGCAGGTTGGCAAAGCCTCCCATCTTGCGGCCGAGCTCCTCGTTTGAGGCACCAGCCTGGTCCATGGCAACAAGCGCGTTTGCCAGGCGACCCGGAAGCGAGCGGTAGTAGGCGGGGATGGTACGGAAGAGCAGCAGGTCGCGGGCGTTAGCTGCAAGGACAGCCTGCTTTACGTTGTCAGCCATGCGGCTCTCCTCGCTCATGAGGAAGGCGGTGCCACAGTACACGCCCTCGGCTCCCAGGGCGAGCGCTGCGTCAAAGGCGCGGGCGTCAGCGATGCCACCAGCGGCCATGACAGGAGTGTGGTCCACGGCGTCAACGATGAGCGGCACGATGGAGAACGTGCCAAGCACCATGCCCGGAAGGGTGCCGCCCTCGTCAAAGCCCGTGGCGACGATGATGTCGGCGCCAGCCTCCTCGGCGGCCTTTGCGTTTTCGGGTGAGGGATTGAGCGAGCGGTAGACGATCTTGATGCCGTGCTCCTTGAACTCGGCAAACATGGCGGCATCGGGCTCTCCCACAAAGGTCACCACGGGAACCTTCTCCTCGTAGATGACCTTGAGCATGGGTGGGGTGTAGATGTCCTCGCGACCCTGGGTGGGCAGCACGTTGACGGAGAAGGGCTTGTCGGTGAGTTCGCGGACCTTGCGGATCTCGGCGCGCATGTTCTCGGCGGTGCCCTCCGGGTCGCGCGTCACGACCGTCTGGCCGGCATTGGGTCCAAGGCTGCCCATGCCACCCGCATTGCTGACGGCAGCTGCCAGGCGCGCATCAGTGAGCCACACCATCGGCCCCTGAATGACAGGCTTATCGATACCCAGAATCTCACAGATGCGATTGCTCATAGCGGCCTCCTGACCAGAATGCAACGTGGTTGTTCAACCTGCGTTCATTCTGGTCTGGCGCTACTTAAAAACAAGAAGGCAGATTTAACTTTGTCGCTATGAAATATGTAGCAATAAGGTTGGAGGGCCTGTTTTGGCAATGACGTGCATGTCTCCGCCGGGAGAGACCTTGCGGCATCACTCATTCTGCATTTGGGTCTCGGCCCATCGATAGACTTCCTCCAGCGCGGGGATGAGCTCGCGTCCGCGTTCGGCGAGCGTGTATTCGACCGTGGGCGGGATGGTGGGGTATTGCGTTCGGCTCACGAGGCCGTCTGTCTCCAGCTCGCGCAGGCACTTGGTGAGCATGGTGGGCGTGATGCCCACCACCTTGCGTTCAAGCTCCTTGTAGCGCAGCGTTTGATTCTCGGCATCGGCAAGGTACCACAGAATGGGCAGCTTCCACTTTTGCCCGATGAGCTCCATCGCATAGAGGATGGGGCAGGGTGTCTCGTAGATGTTCTGGCTGGTGGGGAGCGGGAGGGTGGACATGGAGCCTCCTGGTTGTGCGGCCTTGCACCGTCTTGCCGTGACCGAAGCGCGTGTCGTGCAACAGCCAGTGTAGCGCTCTTGGTCGCTGGCGATGCGAGCCTTCCATAAAGTGTGCAAGCATCTGGCGCCAGGCGCTCGTCGACCTGCTTTCCCGACTCATGGTGCTGATTAAAGTTAGAATGTGCTTACTCGTAAGGAGGCTCGCATGCTCGCATACACATCTCGCTACTTTAACGTCATCGCCCCGCTCGCTCGCCACTTCCTGCAAAAGCGGTATGGCTACGACCTTGCCAAGCGTGCCTACGATGGCGCCCGCCCCATATACCGCCAGATGCTTGCGGACTGCCCGTCGGTGGGCGACGACAATCCCATGGCCAGCAACCTCTATGAGTCGTGCGTGTTCTTTGCGATGTACCGAGCTGCCGAGGGTGACGTTACGCCTGAGATGCTGCGCGAGGTGACGCGGGACATCTTTTCGCTCAAGGCGACCAAGCTGGTGGGTCTTGCCATGAACCTGAACCGTCCCGATGACGTTGCGAGCCTGAACAAGAGCCTGCGCGAGCATGCGCGCTGGGTCGAAGATCATCCAGAGACCAAACCGTATACCTGGGACTTCAACTTTGGCGACACACGGGGCGACACACAGGTGTGCTATCACTTCACGCAATGTCCCCTTAACGACTTCGCGCGCGAGCAGGACCTGCTGGACGTCCTGCCGGTGATGTGTGACGTCGACTACCTCACGTGCGAGCTCATGCATGGCAAGCTCTATCGCGAGCATACGCTGGCAACGGGTGGACCCGTATGCGACTACCTCATGCGTGGCGACAGGGTGGCGGTTGATGCGGCAGCGGTTGCTTGCGAGGGCGATGGCGCGACGTCCGCCGCCGAGCAAGCCACTCGGCAGGGCTTCATCTCTCGTGCGAAGTCTCTGCTTGGCCTCGATGGGTCGTCGTCGAATCAAGAGCATCTGAACATCGACTACGAGCGGCATGTCGAGTACCTGCCCGCCACCAAGGCCGTGCTGGTCTCTCGCCTTCAGGCGCGCTTTGGCGAGGCCGAGGGTCTTGCCCTGTGGGAGCGGGCAAAGCGCATCTACGAGGGGTACTGCGCCGACCTGCCCTATACCGGTGGGGCCAAGAATCTCATGTGCCACGCGCTCTATGACTCGCTCATGTGCTTTGCGTACTGGGAGGCCATGCCGGAGGATCGCCGCGAGAGCGTGGAGGAGTTCACCGAGACCGTGGCTCTTGTCTTCAACGGAGACAGTGCCCATGCAAAGCGGAATCCGGAATGGCTCACCGCCAACAACAGGCCTCTGCTCCGGGCGGTAGGTCCGATCCTCAGGCCGCTTGCTGACCTTGCGATCAATCGTCGCGTGCAGGATGGATCTTGGAGCAATGCCTGGCAGATGCTCGTCAATCCCGACCATCTTGAGGACGTCCCTCTGCAGGTGGTGCTGGTGGGCTGTCCCGTGGTCGACTTCGCGCGCGAGCACGGCCTTTTGCACCTGATGCCCGCCATGTGCAACCCCGACTTCGACAGCATGCGCGAGCTGGGCATTCATCTCATACGGCCCAAGACGGTGGCCATGGGGTTCGACGTGTGCGACTCACGTTTTGTGGGAGACAGGACTGCGCTTGCGGCGACGACTCCCGCTCGCATGCGTGAGGATGGCTTCCTTGTGAACGGGGACGAGTGAGTGCGAACCCGACGCCCGCGGTGCACCCAGGGGACAGTCCCCTGGGTGCACCGGATGCGATGCCTGGCGACGTCCCTATAATGGAGCTGTCCACACGGCAGGTTTAGAGAGGAAGCTTCCATGGACGCAAGCGGGCGTAAGGCGTTGGCACATTTGCTGCAGATGCGCGAGCAGCTTGGCTTGCGGCATGCCATCCAGAAGAAGCTCATGGACTTTGAGCGCGAGCTCTGCAACAGCAATCGGTTCTTCCCGCGCACGGACATCTTGAGCTGGGTCGATGCGATCGCTCCCATGGTGTTGCGCACGCTCGACCCAGGGTCGGTGCTGTTTCGCGGCAGGATCATCACCAAGGCCGACGAGGACTTGTTCCTGGCACCCGTGTATCACGCACTGGGGGTGTACATCCAAGAGGACGAGGGCGATCTTGGTCACACCAGGTTTGCCGAGGCGTACGTTCAGCAGCAGATCGAGCGGCTTGAGTCGGGCGAGGAGGCCGTGGACGCCGCCTCCTTTGAGGACCTGCTCAAGCCATTCAGGGACAAGGGCTGGTGGGGCTACGGCAAGCGAGCATCCGGCGCGGCGCCCTCGGATGCCACGGGCAACGGTCGCATCAACCCGAAAGGCATCAGCTATCTCTACGCCTCGAGCAGGCGGGAGACGGCGGCCCTCGAGGCGCGGCCGCACATATCGCAGATGGTCAGCATCGCCGAGGTGAGGACCACCAGTGAGATTGTGCTCTTTGACCTCACGCGCAACGTCTTTGACGACGACGGGTCCGCCAACGAGGAGACGAGGATGTTCCGAAAGCTGCTCGCGCACTACTTCTCGCGGCCGAACTACTCGGGTGACCAGGCATATCTGGTGACGCAGTACATCAGCGAGTACGTGAAGGGCCGCATAGGGGAGACGACCGGCCTGCACTTTGACGGCATCAGCTTTAGCAGCTCACTCGACCGCGAGGGCACCAACTACGTGATCTTTGACACGACGGAGCATCCCAAGTACGAGATCGTGTCGTCCTCGCTCGAGAAGGTGAAGGACATGCAGGGCACGCTCGAGACCTACCTGCCCATGAGCGATGCCACCGTTCG
>JAGAVX010000141.1 GCA_017941705.1 Atopobiaceae bacterium | reverse complement strand
TCGGAGGCGTATGCGCGAAACGCGTTGGTCCAGCTGTGGATGTCCGCAGGCGGCTCGTAGTAGGTTCCTTCGCCGCCAGAGTAGATCATGGTCTCTCCGCCATCGTAGCCCTCGTAGCCGTCAATAAGATAGCCTGCCGTAATGGAGTCTCCTATCACGCGGATGGAAGACACATTGCCTGATGCCATGAGTCCCGCGAGGGTCGAGAGGTCGGGCTCCGGTTGCGCGGGTTGTTCGGCCTGCTGCTCGGATGGCGTGACGGCTTCTGGTGCGGGTTCTGCCTGCTGTGATGCGTCCTCACTCGGGCCTGTCCTCGCGAGGATCGTGGGAAGCACGACCTTGACTGCGACGAGCCCAAGTGCCAGCGCGATGAAGGCGATGATGAGGATGCGAAGTGCACCTGTCGGGCTTGCGGTGTTGTTGCGGGAAGTGCTTGGGGTGTTCGTATGACGTGCCATAAGTGTCCTTTGGTCGCTTGTCTGACCCTTTGATGATAGGCGTATCGGGTGATTCATGCGAATCGGTAATGGATAAGACAAACGAAAGGCATTGGTTTCGCGCAGCGGAATGTTGCACAATTGGTATGAAAAGTCTTCGCACTGCAGGAAGGGAAGGACTGCATGAAGATCTCTGGTAGGCATCTGTTGGTTCTTGTCGCAATGTGTGGCCTCATTGCCTCGGGCATTGGCCTGGTCACCAATGTGTCGGGCCTCTTCTTTACGCCCGTAGCCGACGAGTTTGGCATTCTCAAAGGATCGGCGAGCCTTATGCTCACGATCTGCAACGTTGCGCTGGCAATAGGTGGCATGCTGGTTCCGCGCCTGCTGAACGAGCGTACGCTCAAGCCCGTCCTCATCGGCGCGACTGCAACCCTGGCCGCCTCGACGGCTGCCTTGGCGGTATGCCCGTCCATCATGCCCATGTACCTGCTGAGCGCCGTGCGCGGCTTTGCGGCCGGCTTCGTGACCTTCGTGTTCGTGACGTCGGTGCTGAACAACTGGTTCGTCGCGAACATTGGACTTGCGACGAGCATTGCCATGGGCTGCAGTGGCCTTGCCGGAGCCGCGTTCTCTCCTGTGGTAAACGGCATCATTCAATCGATGGGGTGGCGCGCGGGCTTCGTGGTCCTGGGTGTGCTCACCGTGGTACTCAACCTTCCTGCCATCCTGTTCCTGCCTGCGCTTGATCCCAAGTCCGTTGGCCTCGAGCCTCTCGGTGCCAGCGAGGCCGCGGTGGCTACGACGGCAAAGTCGCAAGACGAGTCCTCCAAGGCGAGTCCCATCAATATGGCAGTGCTTGGTGCAGTCATTGCCTATGCCCTGTTTGCGTCGGCCGTGACGGCCCTGCCTCAGCACTTCCCGGGTCTGTGCGAGAGCTACGCGCTGGGTACCGCGCTCGGAGCAAGCATGCTCTCGCTGTGCATGATCGCCAATACGGCGGGCAAGATCGTGCTGGGTGCCCTCATCGACAAGGCCGGCACGAAGCTGTCAGTGCTCCTCTATGCAGCTCTCGTCGCCGCGGGGCTCGCGCTCATGCTGGTCATGCGCAGCTCGCAGATGCTGCTCTTTTCTGCCGTGCTCGTCGGCCTCGTGTACTCGCTTGGAACCGTCGGCATCAGCATGCTGACCCGCGATGCCTTTGGCCTTGCCAACTACGGCAGGACCTATCCCACGGTCACCCTCGTGGGCAACATGGCCAATGCGGCATTCTCGTCGATCGTTGGGTTCATGTATGACTTCACGGGCGGCTATACGCTGACGCTGTTGATGTTCCTTGCCATGATGGTCGCGGTCATCGCGCTAGTGGTCTTCGTATACGGCCAAAAGCCCAAGGCTGCCTAGCAGACGCTTGACGCTACGCTGTAGCCCCGTGGCACAGAGCTCCCCGGCACCTTTTGTGCCATCGGAAGCCAAGACTTCCG
>JAGAVX010000140.1 GCA_017941705.1 Atopobiaceae bacterium | reverse complement strand
CGCCAGAAGAGCCAAGTGAGCACGAAGCCCACGGCAAACGCGATCACTACGCCAGCCGCAGCGACCACCATGTGGTAGATGCCCTGGTCAGGCAGGTAGTATGGCGTGCCAGCCCAAGCCTCGATCTGCTCGGGGGTACGCGCATCGATGTAGCTGGTGAGTCCCAGCAGCCCCGAGTAGCCCATCATGAACGAACGAGTCCCCATGAGCCCGTAGAACGCGCCCGATACCGCCCCGCCGATGCAGCTGATCACAAACGGAAGGCGCAGCGGCAGCGTAACGCCGTAGATGGCCGGCTCGGTGGTACCAAACAGGCCCGTGATGAACGCAGCGATGCCCGTCTTCTTGAGGCTTTCGTCCTTCGTCTTGAGGATCACTACCAGCACGCAGGCAATCTGCGCCCACGTGCAGCCATACTGCCCAGGCAGCGCAAAGTCATAGAAGTACGTACCCATGTTGGACAGCTTCACCGGCACCAGCGCCCAATGGAAGCCAAAGATGACCAGCACCTGCCACACGGCTCCCAGCACCGCGCCGGCGACCGTGCCGCCCACAACCGGAATGTTGGTGAGCAGTGCAAAGAAGGCTCCGATCAGGTTCATGATGACCGTCGCGACCGGCCCGATGAACAGGAAGGTCGCCACACCGCCCACCACGAGGGTGAGCATGGGAACCGCAAACAGCTTGACGGTGGCAGGAATCTTCTCGTTGGCCCACTTGAAGACGTACGAGCTAAACCACACGGCAATGATCACGGGCACGAACGTCGAGGTATAGCCACCCGACGAGGCAGGCGTGACCAGCGGGATGCCAAAGAACGTGGTGCTGTAGGGCATCTGCAGCAGGGTGCCCTTGAACAGGTAGCGCACCGCCTCGCCGCCGGCAAAGGCCGTGGCCGAGAGCTCGGTGATGGACGGGTAGCACATGGCCGCACCGATGGCGGCGCCGATCAGGTCGTTCATCTTGAAGCGCCGGGCGGCCGTGATGCCAAGCATGATGGGCAAAAAGCGCCAGAATCCATCGGCGATGGCGTACAGCACGATGTAGGCTCCGGTGCTGGTGACATGCGCGCCCGTAAGCTGCAGCGCGATAAAGTCCCAAAGCGCAAGGAAGCCCTTGATCATGCCGGTCGACGCGATGCACCCAAGGCAAGGTGCGACGATCGACGAGATGAGGTCGATGAGGATGCCCGAGATGCCCTGTGGCCCGGTGCCCTCCGCGGCCTCGATCTGCATGTCGTCGAGGGTCTCCTTGTCCCACAGCGATCCGACCTTCTGGACCGCGTCGAACACCTCGATGACCTCGGGACCGATGACCACCTGGTACTGGCCGTGCGCCTTGACGACCTGCAGGACGTCATCGAGGGCCTCGAGCTCGTCGTCCTTGGCGTAGCTCTCGTCGTACAGCTTGAAGCGCAGGCGCGTCACGCAATGCGTGACCGTCGCGATGTTCTGGGGTCCTCCGACGAGGTCGACAATCTTGCGAGCGAGCTCGATGTTGTTGTTTGCCATGAGGTGCTCCTTAGTCCTTAGCATCTCTTTGGGTCATGGGCGCGTCAAAGGCCACGGGCCTGGCAATTGGTAAGGCAATATCAAAAGTCTAGCGCTTGGCTTACACCGCGCTAACGAGTCATCCACAAACGATGGCGCTCGAGTCAAAAGCGGCAAATACGTGCTACAATCGTTCGCGCGAAGTGGGCCAGACGACCGCGGGGGCTTCTCGGTTTGGAAAACCTGAGGGCCAATGAGGAAAGTCCGGACTCCATAGGGCAGGAAGCAGGTTAACGGCCTGGCGGGGTAACCCGACGGAAAGCGCCGCAGAAAAGAAGACTCCCACTGCCCGCCTTGGCGGGTAAGAGAAAAGCTGAAACGGTGGTGTAAGAGACCACCAGCGTCGTGGCAACACGGCGGCTTGGCAAGCCCCTTCCGGAGCAAGCGCATATAGGAGCGCCATGGTGTGGCCCGCACCGCGCTCGGGTAGCGTGCTAGAGGCCAGCGGTGACGCTGGCAGTAGATAAATGGTCGTCCACGACAGAACCCGGCTTATCGGCCCACTTCGTTTCTTTCTTTATGTGATTCGCGCGTCCGAAGCCATGGGTATCCACGCATCGACATGCGCGGTCCGTCCGCCTTACCCTTACTGATGATGTAGTGGTAAGATTCCGAGCGCAGACACACGTCTCTCCGTGTACACCGCAACACGATTGGACCTGTAGATGAGACGAACCGCCGACGCCATTGACATCACTTCCCGCCTGCGCAGCATCCCACGCAGCCTGCTTCTCTGCATCCTCATCGGCTTTATGCTCACGGTCGTGCGGTTTGGCATGGCCTGCGACACCCCCATGGTGCCCAACATGTCCCAGGTGAGCGACGACCTGCTCCTGGTCCAGTATGCAGACAGGATCGCCGAAGGACAGTGGCTTGGAGCTTACACAAAGATGACGCTGGCCAAGAACCCCGGCTATGCCTTCATACTGCTTCTGCCAAATATACTCGGCATCTCGTACCAAGCCCTGTTCATTGCCTTGCAGGCATGCGCCGCCCTGTGCTTCGCCTTTGTGGCCTACGACGTGTCCGGCGGGATAATCGGAGCGTTGGTCGCCTATCTGCTGCTTCTTTACATGCCCGAGCTGTTCACGTTCGAGCTCTTCCAGCGCATCTACCGGATGGGAATCATCGTCCCCTTCACGATCTCGCTGTTCTCGTCGTACATCGAGCTGTACCTCCACAGGGATCTCCCCATCCGCAAGCTGCTCCCCTGGGCGCTCATCGCGGGTTTCTCGCTGTTCGAGACCTTCACCCTCAAGGAGGACGGCGTCTGGGTGATGCCCTACGTTGGGGTCGTAAGCGCCATCCTTCTCTTCTGGTGGATCCGCAGCCGCTTTTTGGCCTCGCTCACAACGACTGACCTCGTCTTCCGGATTCTCATCCTCGTGCTTCCCATAGCGATGCTGCGGGTCGGCACCGGGTACATCCGCGCGAAGAACGAGCGCGCCTATGGGGTCTCGACCACATGCGAGAGGACGGATCTGGGATTTTCGAAGTTCTGCTCGCTGCTGCTCAAGATCGAGGGCGACAACGACAACCCGAGGGCCTGGGTGTCGGCCACCTCGCTCGAGCGTGCCATCGCGGCAAGCCCAACCCTCACCTCGATTGCGCCAGAGATCCAGATGTCACTCGAAGAGTGGCCGGACGAGCCCAACGGCGACCTCATATTCTGGGTGTTCCGCAACGCCTACGAGCACGCGGGCGGCTACACCGACGGCGCCACGACCAACGCCTTTTGGAGCGCCGCCGCACAGGAGCTGGAGCAGGCCCTGGACTCCGGCGCGCTCCCAAAGAAACCGGGGATCCAGATCTCGGCTCTGCTGCCGCCCGTCACCGCCAAAGACATCGGCCCGACCGCCCAGCGATGCATGCACAACCTTGACGTGGTCCTGCTTCACAGGCACGCAAACGTCTGGCGCGAGCCCGGCAATGGCGAAGTTCGCGACCAGGTGGCAGCGGCACTCCTCATCAATGGGCCCACCGCGGTGAATGACGGGACCGGCATGGCCCCTGCCCAGCTACGGGCCCTCGACCGCAACGAGTCGGTCATCGCGTTCATCAGGGGATGTGACGAGGCCATTTGCGTCATCCAGGTGCTTGGCATGATCTTCCTCCTCTACCTCGCCTTCGCCAAGCGCTACTCCCCCGCCCAGGACGCCTGCCTCTTCTCGCTCGGGCTCATCCTGAGCGTGACCGTGCTGATCATCGGCGTGAGCATGCAGACCGCCTACCTCACCGACTTTGCGGACTGGTCGACGTTCATGTACAGCGCCGGCGCCTATCCGCTGCTGTGGATGACCGTCATGCTGACCTTCTGCGTAAACGTCAGGTATGTGGTCGAGAGGGTCTCGGAGGGCAAGGCCAGCGGCGCCCGCCACTCGCGGTCCTCGTAGAACAAGTTTTCGACGAACACCTGTGCGAGTTTTCGACAAGTTTTATTCTCTTGTCGAACAATCGTTCTTTTCGACATCGCACGCAAGATCGCAGTCCAGGTCCCACAGCCTTTGCGCTGATGCCTCGCGCTAGGAAAAGGCCCCTCGGTGAGGGGCCTTTCTGCCATTGCTTTGTTGTCTTTCGAGACTAGTCGAGGTCGCCAAAGTCATCGAAGTCGTCGTTGCCCTTGGGCGACACGACCGGCGCGGGCGCAAAGACCGTGGCGTTGGGCGCGGGCTGCGGGGCGGGCGTGCCGTAGGAGGGCATGGAGCCGGACGGCGAGGTCAGCGCCTGCTCCGGGAAGACGGCGTCGGCGTCGTCCATGAAGTGCTGCAGCAGCTTCTTGTACTCGGAACGGAAGTCCTCGCGGGACTGCTTGAGGCGATCGATCTCGTCCAGCTCGTTCTGCTTCTCGGCCAGAGCCTGGCGGATGACCTCGCGAGCCTTGCGGTCAGCCTCATTGCGAATGTTCTCGGCGTTGTTGCGCGCGTCCTCGACGAGCTGGTCGGCGCTCTGCTGCGCGATGATGAGGACACGAGAGATCTGGCTCTCGGAAGCGCTGGTCGAGGGCGCTGCAGGCGCGGTTGCCTGGACGATGGGCGCAGGCGTGGAGGCAATCTGCTCCTTGAGCTGCGCGACCTGAGCCTGAGAGGCGGCAACCTGCTGCTCGGATGCGGTCAGGCGATCCTTGAGGTCCTTGATCTTCTTGAGCATCGCATCGACCTCTGCGGAAAGCTGGTCGAGGAACTCGTCGACCTCCTCGGTGTTGTAGCCGTTCTTCTTGGCCTCCGAGAATGTCTTCTGCTCGATGTCTGCCGGAGTGATAGCCATTGTTTGCTCCCTTTCAACTATGAGTCGGCCGCGTCCGCATTAGAGATACGTGCCAACCAGTATACCCTTTACCTACGGTCATAAGACCAATCGTTTGATTAGATCGAGAACGATGATGGCAATCATCGGCGAAAAGTCGATGCCAATGCCACCAGCGCCCATGCTGGGGATGAGACGCCTGAAGATTCCCACGAACGGCTCGGTGATCTTGCGCAGGGCCTCGTAGATGTCGTACACGATGCCCCGTTGGCTCATGGCGAACCACGAGAGAATGCACTCCGCCACGATGAGCAGCTCGTAGAAGTCGATCAGACGGAAGAGTATGTAGCGTAGTTGCAGCATCTAGGCCTCCGCAAGCTCTCGCGTGCGCTCGAGCGCGGCGTCGACCGCGTCGGACGCAGCGTAGAACAACGACGCCTCCATTGCCTGGAGACCCGCAGCCGTCGTACCGCCCGGCGAGGTCACCTTGTCCATGTAGGCACGAGGATGCTCCCCCGAGTCGATGAGCTGCTGGGCCACGCCGCGCATGGTCGCGAGCACCATCTCGCGACAGGCAGCCGCAGGCAGGCCCGCACGCACGCCCGCACGCGTCAGGTCGTCCACGAACAGCGCGAAGTACGCCGGGCCGCAACCCGACACGGCGCCCGCCACATCAAGCTGGTCCTCGCGCATGACCTGCGCCGAACCCAGCGACGCAAAGAGGTCGCGCACCAGGTTGGCATCGTCTGCGGTCGCACGCGTGCCCGCACACACCGCCGAGGCGCCCGAGAGCACCTGGATCGGCAGGTTGGGCATGACGCGCACCACGCGAGCGCCGGGAAGCAGCCCCTCGAGCGTGTCGAGGTTGACGCCCGCGGCGATGGAGACGACCAGGCGACCCTCGAGCGAGCCGGCCAGCGGTGCGACCACCGCAGGCAGGATCTGTGGCTTCACGGCGAGGATGACCACGTCGGTGCCAAGGGCCACAAGCTCGTCACCCGAGGCGAAGCACCGTATGCCAAGCTCGGCGAGCGGCTCGAGCATGCTGGCGCTGGGGTCGCAGGAGGCGATGCTCGACGCGTCGAGCGCGCCGGATGCCACCAGGCCGCGCGCGATGGCCCCACCCATGGAGCCAGCGCCGACGATTCCCACGCTGCAGTCAAGGCGACTCATCGCACTACCTCGTGATGGTGCCGTCGGCGACGAGGCGGTCGATGTCGGCCTGGGTCAGCGAGATGCCGGCGGGCAGCACGGCAAACGCACGGTCGCCCAGCTCCTCGACCGAGCCGTTGATGCCGAACGAGAGGCCAAAGCAGAAGTCGAGGATGCGCTTGGCGACCTCGATGTCGGTCTGCTTGAACACCAGCACGACGGGCTGGTTGGTGCGCACGCGGCGCACGACGGCCTGGACGTCGTCATAGGCGACCGGACGCAGGACATACGGCGGAAGCTGGCCAGAGGAGACGCGGCCCACTGCGCTGGTCGGGGTATCCTCGCGGTCGTAGCGGTCGTAGGAGTCCTCGTAGCGGTCGTAGGAGCGGCGCTCGGGCTCGTAGGTCGGCGCGGCCGGCTTCTCGTTCAGCGGACGACCGGAACGCGTGTAGACCGAGACGCTGTCCGCCTCGGGACGACGGGTGTTGCCGAGGATGCCGGAGACTTCCCCCTCTTCCTCCTCGTCATCGTAATCGTCGTCGTAGTCGTCGTCATAGTAGTCGTCGTCGGGATTGCCAAGAATCCTGTCCTTCAGGTTGTCGAGGAAGCCCATGTCATGTGCCTTTCTCTTCGATGCCCCTTAGGGCACATTCTTACCGTCTAAACGTCGAGTTCGTAGGCCGGGTCGAACACGATCCTGCCCAGTCTCACGAGGGTCGAGCCCTCCTCGACGGCAATACCAAAATCGTCGCTCATGCCACACGACAGCACGTCAAGCGGCAGTCCGGAGTCGGAGCGCATCGTGTCGCGCAGCTCGCGCAGGCCGCTGAAGGTGCTGCGCGCTGCCTGCGGGTCGTGCGCTGGCGCCATCGTCATGACGCCCTCGAGGTCGAGTGCGGGCATCTCGAGGATCTGCTCGAGCGCCTCGCGCGCCTCGCTCGGCGAGAAGCCCGACTTCGACGCCTCCCCGCTCACGTTGATCTCGAGCAGGATCCGCACACGCACGTCGCGCACGACGGCACGCTTGGAGATGGCCTCGGCCAAGTGCAGCGACGAGACCGAGTGAACCAAGTGCGCGCATCCGATGACCTGGTTGATCTTGTTGGTCTGCAGGTTGCCGATCATGTCGAGGCGCACGTCTTCCATCCCGGGGATGGCGGCCATGCCCTCGGCCTTGCGGCGCAGCTCCTGCGGGCGGTTCTCGCCAAACACGCGATAGCCCGCGTCCCACGCGCACGCGACCTCGTCGATGCCCACCGTCTTCGAGACGGCAAGCAGGCAGACATCGTCCGCGCTGCGCCCGGACGTGCGGGCAGCCTGCGCAAGGCGTTCCACGATCTGCGCACGTCGCTCGGACATGAACGCGCGGTAGGAATCCATGTTGCTAGCGCCCATCGGCGCTCACCTCCCCATGGGCGTCTGAGAGCAGCGCCGCGATGGCGCCATGGCGTCCGCACGCCCCACCCTCTGCTCGATACGAGAAGAACCGCTCGGTACAAGAGGCGGTCGAGGGACACTCGTCGATGATGGCCTCGGGCCGCATGCCCTCGGCCTCAAGGGCGATGCGAACGGCTGCCCCAAGGTCGAGATGGCGCTCGCTGGGCGTCACGCCTGCACCGAACTCGGTGGCGAAGGTCTCCGCGAGCCCGTGCGACACCTCGTAGTCGGCTCCCCCGATGTGGGGCCCAATGTAGGCGAGCACGTCCGCAGCCTTGCAACCCGCGAGCTCCGTCAGCTTGCGAAGGGCCTTTGCCGCAATGCGCGCGTACGTCCCCTTCCAGCCCGAGTGCACGACCGCGAAGGCCCCGTCGGCGACAAGCACCACGGGCACGCAGTCCGCAAAGCAGAGCAGAACGGGAACGTCCGCAGCGGAGCACACGATGGCGTCAGCGCCCTGGCGGGCCTGAGCCTGAGCCTCATGCACCGCCTCGCTCGTCCCAGAGGAGATGACCACGACGTCGCTTCCGTGGACCTGCAGCGGGTTGACCAGCCTCTCCCCCAGCTCGCCCATGCCCATCGCATCGAGCAGGATCGTGCGGTTGGCCGCAACGTCCTGCGCGTCGTCACCGCAGGAATCGCCCTGGTTGAGCGACTCGTACGGCGAGAGCGAGCGGCCTCCGGTGCGCTCGGTGAACGCGAGCGTGACCCCGCCGGGGCGACGCTGGTCGCCCAGTAGGGTCACGTCCTGGGAGGCGTAACGGGTGAGATGTGGCTTCGTCACCATTAGAGACGGCTGCGCTTGAGGAAGTCGGGAATGTCGAAGCCGTTCGAGGAGCTCGAGGCTGCGCCGGTGCGTGCGCCGCGGTTGTCAGCGGCGGGACGGGCGGCCGGACGAGGCTCGGGAGCCGCGAACGAGATGGACGACTGGGTGCCGCCCTCGTTGAAGCCCGTGGCGATGACGGTGACGCGCACCTGGTCGCCCAGCGACTCGTCGACGACCGTACCAAAGATGATGGTGGCGTCGGGGTCGACGTTCTTGGCGACGAGGTCGGCGGCGTCGTTGATCTCCTGGATGCCGAGGTCCTTGTTGCCGGCGACCGAGAGCAGGACGCGCGTGGCGCCGTCGCATGCGGTCTCGAGCAGCGGGCTGGAGATGGCCTCCTCGGCAGCCTCGGCGGCGCGGTTGTCACCGGAGGCGGTGCCGATGCCCATCATGGCCGTGCCGGAGCCGCGCATGATGGTGCAGACGTCTGCGAAGTCGAGGTTGATCAGGCCGGGGACCGTGATGAGGTCCGTGATGCCCTGGGTGCCCTGGCACAGGACGTCGTCGGCCATGCGGAAGGCCTCGAGCATGGTGGTCTTCTTCTCGGAGAGGTCGAGCAGGCGGTCGTTGGGGATGACGATCAGCGTGTCGACGCTCTCGGAGAGGGTCTCGATGCCGTTGGCAGCGGACTGCGCGCGCTTGCGGCCCTCGAAGCTGAAGGGCTTGGTCACGACGCCGACGGTCAGTGCGCCCACGTCGTTCTTGGAGATGTCGGCAACGACGGGAGCAGCGCCCGTACCGGTGCCGCCACCCTCGCCAGCGGTGATGAAGACCATGTCGGCGCCAGCGAGGGCGCGCTTGATCTCGTCACGGCTGTCCTCGGCCGCCTCGGCACCGACCTCGGGGTTGGCGCCTGCGCCAAGGCCCTTGGTGATGTCGGTTCCGATGTGGACCTTGATGTCGGCGTCAGAGATGGCAAGTGCCTGGGCGTCGGTGTTGACTGCGACAAACTCGACGCCGCGGATGCCCTCCTCGATCATGCGATTGACGGCGTTGGTGCCGCCACCGCCCACACCGACGACCTTGATGACGGCAAGGTAGTTGCTGGCGATGTCGTTGTCGTTCATGTCTCCTCCTTGTGGGGCCTCTTTTTGGCGGGTAGCCGCCTGTCCTTGTGCGGTAGTGGTGCGTTCTGGGAACCGACCCACCGCTAGGACGGACCCCTGTAGTGCCGATGCAATGCTGACGTTGGTGGCGTGTGGGTTATGCATTTCCCGGTGCGTCTTGCTACGTCAATTGCGGCGCTCCTCAGCGGCTGAGAAAACCCTAAACCTCAGGTTAACCCCTATGTCCGCTTCAAAGCGCGTTATCTTTACACAACGATTCTTGATTCGTCAACAAAAATGTGGTGAATGTGAATTCCGCAGGTAAATGCGGTGTTTTGAACGGTTAAAAACCATCGAGTTAAACTTGAGCCCCGACTCGTTTTTGGCTCTGTTTTGGGCTTGAACCTTCATGCTCGAGGGTTGTGGTCGAGCCTACACGTGGCACCTTGCGGCTCGTGAGCGCATCGCATCGAAGCCTGTCCCCAACGCACGCGGGCGTGCACTGGTGCCTGTCCCCAACGCACGCGGGCGTGCACTGGTGCCTGTCCCCAATGCACGGCGGCTAGTAGCCGTAGGACTCGTCGTAGGTTTCGTCGTAGTACTCACCGGAGTAGTCGTAGGACTCATCGTAGGTCTCGTCGTATCCCCACGACTCGTCGTACGATTCGTCATATCCCCACGACTCGTCATAGTACTCGTCGTAGTACTCCTCCGACTCGCCCTGCGTGCCATCCTCGGTGGTCTCGTCAGTCGTCGGAGGTGCGGGATTGGCAGTGATGTCCTGCTTGTTCAGGTCCACCGAGACGCCCGATCCCTCCGAGACAGACTCCACCCCAAGCTTGCGATACGACGGCTGCGACGGCACGCGCACGTTGATGTAGGTCACCTGGTTGGGATGCTTGGTGAGGATCTGCTGGATGACCGACTCCTTGATGTCGATGTTGCTCGGTGCGCCAAGCGAGATCTCGACTCCGCTCTTGAGCGTGCAGGCGATGCTCTCGACGCTCGACGCCGAGAAGCACACGATCTGAGATGCAAAGTCGTCGGAGAACTGCTCGCGATACGCTGCAATGGCCTTGAGGACCTCATCGTTGGCCGCACTGCCCGCTGACGGGCTCATGGATGTGGGAACATCGGTCACCAACAACGCCCCCATGTCCTGTGCCAGCGCCAGCGCGACATCGTTGGCCGACTGGCCGTCCTTGACGGAGAGGTTGATGGGCTCGATCCATACGTTGTCGTCACCCAGGCACCAGCATACCGAGCCACTGCTCATCTTGACGACGCAGTCCGTTCGACGCTCCGTCACGATTATCTTGAGCCTGTCAGGAAACTCACGCTCGAAGGCGACGGTTCCGACCCAAGGGTTGCGCTTCAGGTTCTCGGTGATGAGGGTCTCGTCAAAGGAGAGCAGCGTCGTTCCCTCCTCGACATTGGCCAGTTTTGCGATGTTCTCGGCAGACAGGTGCTCGGTCGCCTCGGCATCGATGGAGGCGATGGTGAAGGCCGGCGTGCTCGAGAGGACGATGAAGCCCACAAGGGCGGCGACAAGCAGCGCGGCAACGAGCACGAGCGTGATGATCAGCATGCGAATCGGGCGATGGCTCCGCTCGGACGCCGCATCGTGCCCGAGTGACACGCGCTCGTCCGAGCGCGCCGTCGCCCTCCTGACCGTTGACTCGTCACGGGTAGCCACGTCGTCACCTAGCCCTCGAAGCCCAGGAACTTGACCTCGGGCACCAGATCGATCCCGTAGCGCTCCTGCACGGCATCATGCATGTGGTTCATGACCTGCACCACGTCGATTGCGGTGGCACGGTTGTCGTTGACAACGAAGTTGGCGTGCTTCTGCGACACAAGCGCGCCACCAACGCGCAGCCCCTTGAGGCCGCACGAGTCGAGCAGGGCGCCCACGGAGCGGTCGCCGGGGTTCTTGAACACGGACCCGCAGCACGGCTTGCCAATGGGTTGTGTGGCGCGTCGACGGGCCATCCGGCGATTCATCTCGTCCGCCACCGCCTGCTTGGTCGACGGCGTCAGCTGCAGGGTCGCCTCGAGGATGATCTCGTTGCGGGGGATCGAGCACCAGCGGTAGCCCCACTCGATGTCTGAACCCAGGTATCGCACCATGCCAGAGCCGGGGCGATACGCGACGACGTCGCGCACCACGCGCCCGATCCACTGATGGCGGCTGCCCGCGTCCATCGAGATGGCGCCTCCGACCGTGCCGGGAATGCCCGCGCAGCACTCGAGCCCCGAAAGCTCCCTGCTCAGCGTCTCGTTGACGAGCTTGGTGAGCATGACCGCAGAGCCAGCGGTGATGACGTCGCCGTCGACCGAGATCTTCGAGAACTCACGTCCAAGACGAACGACGCATCCCCGGTAGCCGGTATCGGCAGCAAGGATGTTGGAACCCTTGCCGAGCACGACCCAGGGGACCTCCTCCTGCGCAAGCGCACGCAAGGATCCCACGAGCGCCGCATAGGTGTGCACCGTGAGCAGTATGTCGGCGGGACCTCCGATGCGATAGGTCGTGCACTGCGAGAGGGGCGCATCTTCAATGACCTCTGCCCCCTCTAGGGCCTTGAGCGCCATCACGGCCTTGCGGACGCTCACTCCTCGGCACCCTTCGCATCACGCTCCATCATCGCCGCGATGAAGGCCGGCCCTATGGAGGTCACGTCTCCCGCACCCTGCGTGATGAGCAGGTCTCCGGGACGGCAGTTGTCGCACAGGAACTTGATGACGTCCTTGCGACGGTCGATCGAGACCACCTCCACCGAGCCAAGCTGCTTTGCCCGCGCGGCAAGCACGCGTCCCGAGACGCCAGGAATGGGCATCTCGCCAGCCGAGAAGACGTCCATGACCATCAGCAGGTCCGCCTTGTCGAACGCCCGCGCGAAGTCATCCATGAGCGCCTGCGTGCGCGTGTAGCGATGGGGCTGGAAGACCGTCACGATGCGATCGAAGGTAAGGCCGCTGGCGGCATCGAGGGTCGCCTTGATCTCGGTGGGGTGATGACCGTAGTCGTCCACGATCGTAATGCCGTCAATGTCACCCACATGCGTGAAGCGACGGTGAGCGCCCCGAAAGAGGGACAGGGCCTTGGCAGACTCCGCCACGTCGCATCCGAGGACGTCAGCGACGGCAAGCGCTGCCGTGGCATTCGCAAGGTTGTGCACGCCCGGGTTGGCCATGAGCGTCACCTTGACGGTCTCCCCCGCCGGCGTGGTGATGTTGCAGCTGCTCTCGAGCTTGTGGGTCGAGGGTTCCGCCACGCACACGTAGTCATTGCCCTGGTCGAAGCCATAGGTCAGGACGCGGCGACCCGTCGAGCGTGCCAGCTCGGCATAGTGTGGGTTATCGCCATTGACGATCACCGTGCCTGCCTCGCCCACCAGGTCCATGAACTGGCAGAAGGCATGCTCGATGTTCTCGAGGTTGCCATAGTGGTCGAGGTGGTCCTCCTCGATGTTGGTCACGACCACGACGTTGGGATCGAGGTAGAGGAACGAGCCATCGGACTCGTCGGCCTCGCACACGAAGTAGCCGCCCCGTCCGTCGCGCCCATTGGTCTTGTACTCCTCGACGATGCCGCCGATCAGAAACGCCGGATCCATTCCCATGTGATCGAGCGTCGAGGCAACCATGGACGACGTGGTCGTCTTGCCATGCGTTCCCGCAACGGCGACAGTGGTGGCGCCCATACCCAGAACCGCCAGCATCCTTGCGCGGGGCCACACGGGAATGCCCAGCTCGCGCGCACGAATGACCTCTGCGTTGCTCTCGGGAATCGCCGAGGAGATGACGACGACGTCGGGCTTGACCTCATCTATGGTGGCCGCGTTGTGGCCGACGAAGACATTCACGCCAGCCGCCTTGAGGGCACGCACGTAGTTCGACTCCTTGAGGTCCGAGCCGGTCACGCGCGCTCCGCGCTCGTGCAGCACCAGCGCGATGCCGCTCATGCCCGCTCCGCCGATTCCTATGAAATGAGCGCTCCCAAACGGTAGCGACTGCGTCTGATCTGCCATCATGGCCACCTTTCCAAACCAATGCCACAAGACGGGTACGTCTACTCTACCCCATCCGTGCGAAGCCTTTTGCGACCCACGTCGCCCTAGCAGTTTGCCGCGGCTTCCTCCACCCTATCAGCAAGAACGGAGGCCGCCTTGTCCTGGGCCAGTCCGCGAGCCCGCGTGCGCATCTCGTCGCGCGCCCCGGCATCGTCGACCAGATGCAGCAGCTGCTCGGCGAAGGCGGGGTCGTCGATGTCCTTGTCGGCGACCATGACCGCCGCGCCCGCGTCCACCAGATACCGCGCGTTGGTGGTCTGGTGGTCTGCCGTCGCCAGCGGGTAGGGCACCAGGATGCTCGGCACCGCGATGGCGGCGATCTCGGCTATCGACGATGCGCCGGCACGCGAGAGGACCAGGTCCGCGGCCGCCAGGGCCTCGCCCATGTTGTCGATGTAGGGACGAACCTGCCAGCGGGCCTTCTGCTCGTCAGTGAGCTTGAGGCCCTGGTTGACCTCGTCGAAGAGCTCCTTGCCCGTGGAGTGCACGATGCGCAGCTTTGGTCGCTTGAGCAGCTCGTCCTTGAGTGCCGTGACGGCCTCGTTGAGATGGCGCGCGCCGAGGCTTCCGCCAAAGACGAGCAGCATGGTCTCTTCGTCAGCCACGCCAAACGCCTTGCGTCCCGCCTCGCGGCTCGCGTCGATGACGCTGCGACGCACGGGGTTGCCCGTGACGACGATCTGGGTGCCATCGCCCACGCGGCTCTTGAAGGCGTCGATCGCCACCGGCAGCGATACGCACACCGTGGTCGACCTGCCGGCCGAGAGCTTGTTGGCAAGGCCGGGGACCGAGTTCTGCTCGTGGAGGACGACCGGCACGCCATGGGAGCCGCACCACTCCACGAGCGGCAGCTCGATGTAGGCGCCAAAGCCCACGGCGACGTCGGGTGCGCCCTGGGTCGCGAAGCGCTTGTTGAGGAAGCGGACCGCCTTGCGCAGGCGATAGATGGCCGAGAAGAGCGTCCAAGGGCGCGTGCGGTCGAAGCCCGAGATGTTGAGCGACGTAAGCTCGAAGCCCGCCTGCGGCACGAGCGTGCCCTCGAGGCGGCGCGATTGGCCATAGAAGCTGACCTTGTGACCGCGCGAGGCGAGCTCCTCCGCCAGCGCGAGCGCCGGGTTGATGTGTCCTGCCGTACCGCCTGCGGCGATGGCGACCGAGAGCTTCCTGCCCACGGCACCCACCCCCTTCTGCTGCGAGCCTTTCCGCAGCCTCTCCATGGGAACGACGCAGTCGGCGCATCGCCCGTGCCGCATGCGGCACGTAGAGCACACCGGTCGCAGGACCTTGGGCCCGCGCTATCGTCCCCTCAATCGTTCTGTCGCACCGTACCCGAGGTCGATGCGCCCAGGTCCGGTGGTATTCCATGATATGCCCGCGGCGGGGCGCTCGCGCGTAAATCCGCGAGAAGCACCGATGCGCTCCGCGCGCATCTGGTTGCCGGCACCGCCTTGCAGGAGCCGCAGCCCACCCGAGGAGCCCTCATAGACGGTGAGCGGGCTCTCGCTGGCCATTATCTCGCGCTCCGTGGTGCGTGACACCGAGACCACGAGGCCCACCAGGATGAGGGTCGACATGATGGACGACCCGCCATACGAGAGGAAGGGAATGGGCTTGCCCGACAGCGGGAAGAGGCCAAGGACACCGCTCACGTTGAGCAGCAGCTGCAGTGCGAGACTGCTGACGCTGCCCGCGGCGATAAGCCTGCCCGAGAGGTCGGTTGCGCGGCTCGCCACCTTGTAGCCCAGGTACACCAGCGCAAAGAACGCCGCTAGGACCATAAGCGTCCCCACGAGCCCGAGCTCCTCGCCGATGACCGCAAAGATGAAGTCATTGTGCGCCATGGGAAGGTACGAGTACTTCTGTCGGCTGTTGCCGATGCCGACGCCAAAGAGGCCGCCGCTGCCAAAGGCGTATAGCCCCTGGATCAGCTGGTACCCGTCACCATACTGGTCGAGCCATGGGTCGAGCATGATCAGAATGCGGCGACGTGAGTACTCGTCCTTGACGGCGAGGAAGACTATTCCGAGAAGCACTGCTCCCAGTATCAGAAGGACGGCCCTCGTCGGTAGGCCGGCAACGAAGAGCATGATGCCGATGGTCATGCCGATGATGAGCGTCGTGCCCTTGTCGGGCTCCAGGATGATCAGCAACAAGGGAAGGGCGACGAGGAGCACTGTCTTCTTGACAGTCATCTTCATGTCCTCGCCTTGGAACATCACGTAGTCCTCGATGATGGACGCCCCAGCCAGTATGAGCGCCGCCTTGGCAAACTCCGATGGCTGCAGGTGGATGTGGCCAATCGCGATCCATCGGGTCGCGCCGTAGGCATCCGCCCCGGCGGCTGGCGTGAGCACCAAGCCTAATAGGATGATGTTCGCGACACCGATGAACCACAGGAGCCTGCGCGACCAGAGGTGGTAGTCGCCCAAACTGATGACGATCGCGATCACCAGGCCTATCATGGCAAAGATCAGCTGCCGTATGAGGTAGTAGGCTGGATCATGGTTCGACGTCGAGGAGGTCAGTGCCATGATTGATGACGCCGAGTAGATCATGAGCAGGCCAAAGACCGTCAGAGCGGCCGATAGCAGCACAAAGAGGATTCGATCGTGCCTGAGGTCCGCCAGCACCGCGCCATTGCGGTGACCGGACGAGCGAGCCATCACGCGCCGCCCGTCTGGCCGACATAGTCGGCAACCATCCGCTTGAACACGCGACCGCGCTCCTCGAAGCCCGAGAACTCGTCGAACGAGGCGTATGCGGGCGAAAGCAGGACCGTGTCACCGGGGCGAGCCGCCTCGCACGCACGCTCGAAGGCGTCTGCCATATGCGAGGCACGCAGCACCTGCGCCTTTCCGTCGGCAGCCTCAACGGCCTGCGCGATGCGCTCGCCGCCCTCTCCGTAGCACACGACGACATGTGCCGTGCGCGAGGCGAGGTCTGCCACGGTGGTCAGGTCGGTCCCCTTGTCGGTCCCGCCCATAAGCAGCACGACCGTCCCGGGCGCAAAGGCGCCGAGCGCCTTCTCGACCGCGTCGGTGTTGGTCGCCTTGGAATCATTGACGAACTGCACGCCATCAAGTTCCCCGCAGGGCTCGACACGATGCTCGAGCGGCGCAAACGCGCGCAGGCCCGCACGGACGCCCTCGGGAGAGGCGCCCGCATGAAGGACGAGGGCGGCTGCGGCAAGAGCGTTCTGCACGTTGTGGTCCCCACAGATCTTGAGCTCGTCGGCTCCGACAAGGTCAGTCTCATGGCCGTCGAGGCGCACCACAAGCCGGCCGTCACGGCGAAACGCCGCACAGGGCGTCCCTGGGTCGCCGTCCACGTGCAGGTGAGCGACGCGCAGGCCACGTTCCTCGAGGCGACCGATGACCGCGCGGCACCACTCGTCCTCGTCCGACACGACCGCGAGGTCGCCGGCATCGAAGTTGTCGAACACCTTCTCCTTGGCCGCGGCATAGCGCTCGAGCGAGCCATGCCACGAGAGGTGGTCGGGAGTCACGTTGAGCAGCGCCGCCGCGAGGGGATGCAGCCGCGAGGTGCCCGCAAGCTGGAAGCTCGAGAGCTCGGCCACGAACCACTGGCCCTCAGGACGCTGGGAGACCTCCCCTGTCGCCAGTCGACCGATGTTGCCCACGGCCAGGGCGTCCTCACCCGCCGCCTTCAGCAGCTCGGCCGTAAGCGTCGTCGTGGTCGTCTTTCCGTTGGTGCCCGTGATGGCAAGCCAGCGCTCTGGGCTCTCGCGCCAGGCGAACTCGGGCTCGCCGATGACCTCGGTCGAGCATTCCTGCGCCGCCGCCATGAAGGCCGACGACTCGGGTATGCCTGGCGAGGCAACCGTGAGGTCGTAGTGCCCCTCGACCTGCTCGGTACCGACGACCACCCGCACGCCACGCTCCTTGAGCGAGCGTGTGGCCTCCCCCTCCGACGAGCGTCCGCCGCCGTACAGGGTCACCGAGCTCACGCGATCGCCAAGGAGGTCGGCGAGGTAGTACGCAACGCCCTCGCCGGTACGCCCCATGCCCAGGACGCAGACGTCACCCAGGCGCTCCTTGCAAGCAGGAGCCGTGCCACGATTGTCAGCAGTCATGAAGTGCCCCCTATCCCAGCTTGAAGTACAGGGCAAAGCCCAGGACGGCGAAGGCCGCCGCAACGATCCAGAAGCGCAGGACGACCTTGTTCTCGTCCCAGCCGAGCTTCTCGAAGTGGTGATGGATGGGCGCCATCAGGAAGACGCGCTTGTGCGTGAGCTTGAAGCACACGACCTGGATGATGACCGAGAGCGCCTCGATGATGAAGAGCCCGCCCATGATCAGCGACGTGACCTCCGTCTTGGTGAGGACCGCAAGCGCGGCGAATGCGGCACCCAGCGAGAGCGACCCGGTGTCGCCCATGAAGATCGAGGCGGGATGCCCGTTGAACCACAGGAAGCCGACGCATGCCCCGGCGATGGCCGCGGCAAAGATCGAGAGGTTGATGGCGTCATAGCGGAACGCGACCATGGACATGGCCATCATCACGCCAAAGCTGCAGCCACCCGCAAGGCCGTCGAGGCCGTCGGTCAGGTTGACGGCGTTCGAGAGGCCGGCCATGAGCAGGAAGACGAAGACCATGTACAGCCAGGGGATGCTAACGGGCATCGAACCCATCTTGAACTTGGAAGTCAGCACGCCGAGGTCGATCATGAAGCCGCCCGGAAAGCGGATTGCCGGCGAGATGGCGCACAGGTTGACGGACAGCAGGCAGAAGCCGATTGAGATTATGGCGAGGCCGATCATCTTTTGCGACGGCGTCAGGCCCAGGGAGCGCTTGTGCGCGACCGACTCGATGTCATCGAGCAGGCCGAGCGAACCGGTCGCCAGCATGGCCGCCACGGCAAGCTTGAGGTCGTTCGTCCAGCGTGCCTGAATCATGCAGGTCAGGATGATTGCCAGGAGCATGACGACTCCGCCCATGGTGGGCGTGCCCTGCTTGACCAGGTGCTGCTGGGGACCATCTGCCCTGATCTGCTGGCCGACGCCCTCGTGGCGCATCATCTTGATGAAGAGCGGCATGATGAGCATGGTGAGCAGCGCCGAGATGGCCGCAGCAAGAAAGACCTGGTAGGTGGGATAGCGCGGATTGCCAAACATTAGGCAAGCACCCCCTTGGCAAATACGTCGAGACCAACGGAACGAGAGCCCTTGGCGAGCACGAGGTCGCCCTCGGCCAGAACGGGCCCAATCACCTCAAGCGCACGCTGCGCCGTCGGCAGCACCTCGAGACGGTCCTCCGAGAAGCCCATGGTGCGGGCCGCCTCGGCCATGTGGCCGGCATCCTCGCCGCCCACAAAGACCAGCAGGTCGAGCGGCTTGGCGGCGGCGTAGGCGCCGATGTAGCCATGCAGGCGCTCGGCCTCGCTGCCCAGCTCGCCCACCTGGCCGAGCACCGCCACGCGCCGGCCGTCACACTCCATCGAGCAGAGCACGTCGAGCGCCGCGGCGATGGAGTTGGGACTGGCGTTGTAGGAGTCGTCGATGACGCGCGGGCGGCCGGGGGCTGTGAGAACCTCGAGGCGCATGTGCGTCTGCGGCATATGGGCGATCGCCTGCGCGACCGCAGAGCGGTCGGCACCGAGACGGTCGGCGATGGCCATGGCAATGAGGAAGTCGCTCACCACGTGGCGACCTGGCGTGTCAAGTGCCACGCGCTCATGCCAGCCGTCACCAAAGGCGAGCTCGAAGCTCGGGAGACCCTGCTCGTCGAGCGTGATGCCCTCGGCGCGCACGTCACTTGCGGCAGACGTGCCGACGCGCACGACCTCCACGCCCGCGGGCTGGCAGAAGCGCTCGTCGATGAGGGTGCCAAAGTCGTTGTCCTCGGTCAGCACCAAGCAGGGGCGCACGGAGCCGGTCGCGGCATCCGAGGCCGTCATGCCCCGGACGATCTCGGCCTTGGCACAGGCGATGGCCTCGCGCGACCCGAGGAAGCCGATGTGGCTCGTGCCGACATTGGTCACCAGTGCGACCGTGGGACGTGCCACCTTGGTGAGGCGCGCCAGCTCGCCGGCATGGTTCATGCCCATCTCGGCCACGACGACCTCATCGTCGGGCGATGCGGCCAGGAGCGTAAGGGGCAGGCCGATGAGGTTGTTGAAGTTGCCCTTGGTCGCGTGCGTCGCAAACTGCGTGGCTAGGCCACAGGCGAGCATGTCCTTGGTGGTGGTCTTGCCCACCGACCCCGTCACGCCCACCACGACCCACTGGTCGTTGCGCTCGCGCCATGCCGCGGCGAGGCGCAGGAGGAACTCGGTGGCCGAGGGATCGGTGTCATCAGGCGTCTTCTCCTCCACGGACGCAGCGCGCAGCAGGGCGCAACCGTGTGCGTCGGCAAGATCGGCCAGACCATCGGGCGCGTCCTCGGTTAGGACCACCGCGCCCGCACCCGCCTCGACGGCCTGGGCCGCAAAGCGGTTGCCATTGACGCGCTCCCCCGCAAAGCACACGAAGACCGAGCCGTCCTCGACGGAGCGCGAGTCGGTGGTGACGCCGGTCACCACCCTCTCCGGATCGCCGCACAGCAGGGTCGCCCCCGTGGCTTCGAGCATGTCGGCTATTGACATTGAAAGCATGAGCATCCCTTTCCGAATGCGCTGACTAGACTGCGGGCAAGACGCCCATGTCGGTCAGCGCCTCACCCATGATAGACGAGAAGACAGGGGCCGCCGAGGCGTATGCCAGGTATGGCGTCCCGTTGAGTCCGACGTAGACGAGGACCGTCGGGTTGGCGGCCGGCGCGAAGCCGATGAGCGAGGACGTGAACTTGTCCTCCACGTAGCCGCCCTTGGTCGTGTCGGCGCGCTCTCCGGTGCCGGTCTTGCCGGCCACGTCGTAGCCGGGGACCTGGGCCGGCATGGCCGTGCCCTCCTCCACGACGGTGCGCATCATGTCGACGACCTGGCGCGCCGTGTCCTCCGACACGATCCGCTCGCCCTCCGGCCACTCGACCTTTTCCGTCGCCTTGCTCACCAGGAAGTGAGGGGTCACCGGCACTCCATGGTTGGCGACCGCGCCAACCGCACGCACCATCTGCACGAGGGGGATGGCGAGTCCCTGGCCGAACGACATCGAGCCCACGCTCGATCCGTCGTACTCGTCGCGCGACTTGACGATTCCCTCGACCTCGCCAGGGTAGTCGATGCCGGTGGCGTGCCCGATGTCAAAGGCTTCCACGCCCTCGGCAAACGAGTCGGCGCCGATCTCCTCCTGTGCCACGAGGGCGGCGCCCGTGTTGGACGAGCGGCGGAGGATCTCGCGCAGGGTCATGTACATGTCGTAGCTGCGGTCGTCGTCATCCGAGACCATGTCGTCGCCGACCTGCAGGTACGCGGGCACGTAGAACGTGGACGATGAGTTGATGACACCCTTCTCGATGCCAATCGCCGAGGTCAGGACCTTGAAGATGGATCCGGGCTCGTAGGAGTCCGAGACGAGCTTGAGGCTGGTGGCGCCATCCTCCACGACCGAGAGGTCTGAGGCGTCGAGCAGCGGCGTCGAGCACGCGGCGAGGATCTCGCCGGTCTTGGGGTCAGTGACCATGACCGATCCGGACTCCGCCTTGTACTCCTTCACGCCCTCGACGATGTTCTCCTCGGCGACGCGCTGCACGTTGATGTCGAGCGAGATGACGATGTCGGTTCCATCGATCGCATCGGTGACCTCAGCGGCGGCGCCCGCTATCGGTGTGCCGAAGTTGCCCGTCTCGATGATCATCTCGCCATCGGTGCCGTGCAACAGGTCCTCGTAGTAGAGCTCGAGACCCGAAAGGCCGTTGCCGTCGATGCCGACGATGCCCAGCACCTGTCCGCCGATGGACCCGTATGGATAGACGCGCTTGCTGTCCTGCAGGTAGTACACCCCGGGCAGCTTGTTGTCGGCGAGGTCCGCCTTGATGGCGTCGGCCACCTTCGTGTCGACCTGGCGCTTGATGTAGGCAAAGGTGCCCTCCTGCTGCAGGGCGTCGACGTAGTCGGCCGTCTCGCCGCCCAGGTGCTCGGCGATGATCTCGGCCGTCCGGTAGGGCTCCTGAACCTCCTGGGGGTTGCAGTAGATCGTGCGGCAGCTTTCGCTCATGGCCAGCACGTTGCCGTTGCGATCGTAGATGGTGCCGCGGCGGGCCTGTAGCTTGATGACATTGCTGCGATGCTGCTCGGCCTCGCGGGCAAGCCTGTCGCCGCGGATGACCTGGTTGTAGACGAGGGAGCACGAAACCACGGCAAACGCTAGGGCCAGAACGAACAGCAGGATCTTAAGACGGCCGTCGTCTTCGTAATAACGCACGATACCGGAGGCCTCGCTACGGGAAACCTCCGGTGCGTCATGATGCCGATTGCGGCTATGGTCGATATCGCTTCTCACGGGAGTAAGTCTACGCTACAGTGCCGGCCGCGTCTGCGTCATCGACGGACTGCGCATCATCTGCAGATGCCGGGACGTCCTCCTCAAGGTTGATCGTGACGGTGTCGACGTCCGAGGCGAAGACCATGCCGTAGTTCTCGGTCGCGATGCGCTGGATGCGATCGGCGCTGGAAAGGGCGGAACGCTCGACCTGCAGCTCGGTACGCGTGACACGCGCCTGGGCGACGGTACCCTCTGCCACCGAGATGTCGCCAAGCAGCGTGACGGTCTGGGTGGTCAGTGCGACGCGTGCCGCACCGAGGACGAAGACCATGACCATCGCCACGACGGCCATCTTTATGACGGCGATGAGCGCGGACGAGGCGTCGGCACGGTTGCGGGCGTCCAGCCCACCGCCCTCGTAGACGGAGAGAGGCCTTGATACGGGGAGCTCCCAAGCGTTGCGGTTGGCGTCCAGCTGATATGCCGCGCTGCCCTGATACATCGTTGCCCTCCCCCTAGTGCGTGCCGCCCGCCCTTGTGGGGCGGGCGGCGGTGGTGCGTTTGTGGTGCGTTTAAGCTGCGTTTTTGTTACGTTGTAATGCGTTTGGTGCTATGCAATCAACCCCGGGGGTCGCCTGCATACTTCTTGGTGCCCGTGACGTCCAACTTGACCGCCACGCGCGTGAGGGCACTCCTCGAGCGCGGGTTGTCCCGCACCTCCCGCTCGCTCGCCCTCAGTGGCTTGCGGGTCCTGACCTCGACAATCGGCACGTTGCCGCACACGCACACCGGAAGGTCCGGCGGGCAGGTGCACCCCTGCGACAGCTCGGTGAAGACGTGCTTCACCATGCGGTCCTCGAGCGAGTGGTAGCTGATGACACAGATGCGCCCACCGGGGTTTGCCCAGCGGATGGCTGCGCGCAACCCCCTCTCGAGTACGTCAAGCTCTTGGTTCACCTCGATGCGCAGGGCCTGGAAGGTCTTGCGCGCGGGATGCCCACCGTGGCGGCGGTCGGCGGCCGGGATGGCTGCCTTGATGACCTCGACCAGCTGAAGGGTCGTCTCGATGGGCGCCTTCTCGCGGCGGCGCACCACCTGGCGGGCAATGCGCTGGGCATGCCGCTCATCCCCGTATATGCGCAGGATCCGGGTGAGGTCGTGTTCGTTGTAGTGGTTTATGACCTCTTGTGCGGTTAGGGTGTTGTTCCCCGGATCCATTCGCATGTCAAGTGGGGCGTCCTCGTTGTACGAGAAGCCTCTCTCGGGAATGTCGAGCTGAGGCGACGAGACTCCAAGGTCAAACAGGAAGCAGTCGACTCCGGGGATCTCCGCGGTGACCAGCAGGTCGTCGAGAGATCCGAAGTTGCCCTTGAGCAGCAGGTGCTCAGCGCCAGGAGCCTCGCGCTCGAAGCGCTCGGCCGCCGCGGCGAGGGCCATGTCATCCTGGTCGATCCCAATCAGGAGCCCATCGGGTGCCACGCGTTTGGCGAGTTCCACCGAGTGACCGGCGCCACCAAGCGTGCAGTCACACACCACTTCCCCCGGCTGTGGGTCAAGGTGCTGGAGAACCTCGTCGAGCATGACGGGTACGTGCCGATATTCGTCTGTCAAGTGCTTCACCCCTTACTCCACGTCGAAGAAGTCGAAGGGATCTTCCTCGGCGTCCTGTTCGGCCAACCACTTGTCGGCGTCCCAGATCTCGAAGCGGTCACCGTTACCGATGACCATCACGTCGCCCACGATCCCGAGCTGGACCCTGCGCGTCGGCTGTCCGGGCCTCAGCGACTCGTCCACGGCATCGAGCTTGCCCAATGCCAGGCGACCCGCCGAATCGAGGGTGAGCTCGACGGCACTTCCGCGGAGACGCCGCATCAGCTTGCGATCGGCGACGCTGCGGTCATCGTACTTCTTGCCGTCGTGCTCGAAGAGGTTGAGGACCCACTCTTCGAACGCCTCGGGGGCGAACCCGTACAGGCACTCTTTCTTGAAGGGGACGAGAACGACTCGGTTGGTGCCGATGCTCTTGCGGATGTCGGAAGGAAGGGTGCAACGGAGCTTGGCGTCTATCGTGCAGCGCCGTGTTCCGTACATCGCCTCCTCCGTTCTTCGCGATTGTCTCCTTCGTAATTGAGTACGACTGAGATACTACCGCAAAACTTTGGGATGGAGTGGGAAAATGCCACACTTTGACCCCCAACGCGACATTTTTCGCGTTTCGTAACTTTCCGACCCAAGATATTGTGAGAACGTTTGTTTGTGGCCCAACGATGTTCGAATAGTTTTTGAAGCAAAACGAACATATTGTGTAGATATTATGTTTGCGCAGGTAAACGATCCGATAGGTCATCTACCTGCGGTTTTGCTGACGGCAGGAAGCTAAGAATAGCATGCTGACAGGGCCTTTTCCACATGCCGAGGCCTTTTGTGTCTGAAGGGTATGCCTCGTGGCTCGATTGGTGTGGGGCGCTGTCCCAAGCCCGGTGGGGCGCTGTCCCAAGCGGTCGTGGGGCGCTGTCCCAGGCCCGGTGGGGCACTGTCCCATGGCAGCACACTCGAGTTGGGCGTCCGCCAGCGGCTACCTCAGGTGGGCGCGAGGATGCGCCTCGAGATAGACCATCCGGATGTGCGTGCGATCCACATGCGTGTAGAGCTGGGTGGTCGCGATGCTCGCATGGCCCAGCAGCTCCTGCACGACACGCAGGTCGGCACCTCCCTCGAGCATGTGCGTCGCAAAGCTGTGACGAAGGGTGTGGGGATGCAGCCCTTCCCTGCCAGCATAGATGCGTCCATACTTCTCGCAGATGCTGTGCACCGTCTGACGAGAGATACGCCCTCCCCGTGCGTTGAGGAAGACCGCCGAGGTTGGGGCATGTCCCGTCGCGAGCTCTGGGCGCCATTGCTCGAGATATGAGTCCATCGCGCGGGCGGCCGATCCCATGATGGGCACGATGCGTTCCTTCGAGCCCTTCCCCAGAACGCGCAGGACCTCGTCTTCGAGCATCACCTCGCGCAGGTCGAGGCCGCAAAGCTCGCTCACGCGCAGGCCGCAGCCATAGAGGACCTCGAGGATGGTCCGGTCGCGCTGCAACGATGCCCGAGCCAGTGCGTTGCGCCGAGGCGACTTGGCTGGGTCATCGCTGTAGGCAAAGTTGGCCTCCTCGAGCAGCGCCGCCGCCTGTTCGTGCGAAAGCACGTCGGGAAGGCGCTCCGGCTTCTTGGGCAGCGGCAGGTCTGCCGTCGGGTGCGCCTCGCAGATGTGCTCGGAGACCATGAAGCGATGAAAGCCCTTGCATGCCGAGACCGCGCGCTCCACCGATGTGGGGGCAAGCCCCACTGCCTGGAGGTCCTGAACGTGCTCGGAGACGATCTGACGGGTCACGTCCTCGGGATCGGTGATACCCCTGTCGGCGAGGTAGGCGACGTAGCGACGAAGGTCGCGCCCGTACCCCTCGATGGTGTTGGGAGAGGACCCCCGCTCGATGGCAAGGTAGTCCAGGTACTCTTCGAGCGCGCGCTCCAGGTCCATCGCCTCGTCCCCTCCTCTCGTGCGCCACAAACCGCCTCCTGCCATTATGAGCAAGACGGTCGCCTCGCGCCAATGGCGTGCATCGGGGACAGGCACCAATGCACGTGGGCGTGCACCGGGGACAGGCACCAATGCACGCGGCCGTGCACCGGGGACAGGCACCAATGCACAGCCGGCGCGTTACTGCTCGGGAATCACCGGCACGCCCACCACGCTGAGCGAACGGCGCTCGATGCCCTCATGGTGTGCGATCGCGGCGCGCACGAACTCCCTGAACAGAGGCTGCGGCACGTTGGGGCGGCTCTTGAACTCAGGATGGGCCTGGCTTGCCACGAACCACGGGTGGACGCTCTCGGGGAGCTCGACCATCTCGACCAGGCGGTCGTCGGGCGAAAGGCCGGAGATAACGAGCCCCGCCTGCCTCAGCTGCTCGCGATAGGCGTTGTTCACCTCGTAGCGGTGACGATGCCGCTCGTACACCAACTCGCTGGCGTAGGCCTCGCGAGCGAGCGTCCCCTCCGCCACCTTGCAGGGGTAGGCGCCCAGTCGCATAGTGCCGCCCTTGTCGTCGATGTTCTCCTGATCAGGCATGATGTCGATGACGGGATGGGCGCACTCGGGATCGAACTCGGTCGAGTTGGCGTCCGCGAGGCCGCACGCATAGCGCGCGAACTCGGCGACGGCCACCTGCAGCCCCAGGCAAACACCCAGGTAAGGAATCCTCTCGATGCGCGCCTTGTGCGCCGCACGAATCTTGCCCTCGACGCCGCGATGCCCAAAGCCTCCCGGCACCAGGATTCCGTCGTATCCGGCTAGGACCTCGTCCACGTTGCCGTCATCGAGCTCGTCGCCGTTGACCAGGGTGATGTCGACATGTCGACCGTAGTAGACGCCGGAGTGATGCAGCGCCTCGATGACCGAGAGGTACGCGTCGGGAAGGGCCGTGTACTTCCCCACCACGGCAATGCGCGTGACGTCAGGCAGGGCGTTCGCCTCGTGCATGGCCTCGGTGAAGCTGTACCAACTGCTCATGTCGCTCTCGCGCGGGTCAAGTCCAAGCAGCTCGCACACCTTAGTGTCAAAGCCCTGAGACGCAAGATGCTCCGGCACGTCATAGATCGACGGGCAGTCCGAGTTCTCGAACACGCAGCTCTCGTCCACGTCACAGAAGCTCGCGATCTTGGCTCGCACCGAGGCGTCGACCTCGTGATCCGAGCGGCAGACGATGAGGTCGGGCTGGATGCCCATCGAGCGCAGCTCCTTGACGGAGTGCTGCGTGGGCTTGGTCTTGATCTCATGCGCGGCGGCGATGTAGGGTACGAGGCTCACATGGATGACCAGCGTCTCGCCTGTCCCCTTCTCGCGGCGAAACTGTCGCATCGCCTCGACGAAGGGCTGCCCCTCGATGTCGCCGATGGTGCCGCCAAGCTCGGTGATGACGACGTCGGCCGAGGTCATCTCCTCGATGCGCCTGAAGCGATCTTTGATCTCGTTGGTCACGTGCGGGATGACCTGCACCGTTCCGCCGAGGAAGTCGCCACGGCGCTCGCGCTTGATGAGGCTCTGGTAGATCAGGCCCGTGGTGAAGTTCGACTCGCGCGTGAGGTTCTCGTTGACGAACCGCTCGTAGTGACCGAGGTCGAGGTCGGTCTCCTTGCCGTCCTCGGTCACGAACACCTCCCCGTGCTGGAAGGGGCTCATGGTGCCCGGGTCGACGTTGAGGTACGGGTCGGCCTTCTGCATCATCACCTTGTACCCGCGCGACTTGAGCAGACGGGCAAGCGACGCCGCCGTGATGCCCTTGCCCAACGCAGAGACCACACCGCCAGTAACAAATATGTGCTTAGTCATGGGAACCTCCCGCAGACGCAATGCGCTTCCTACGGGACTTCATGATATAACGCAATCGTCACGGCAGTCGCGCGCGAGCGCGGCTGGTTACCCAATGGAAAGGTTGGCGATGGTCACGGAGCACCGATGGACACATGACGATGTCACGAGGCCCTACCATGCTCGCGTCATGCACCTCAATGCCTTCAGGCAGATGGATGACCGCGAAAGACGCGGCGATGTCGCCTATGCCATCGTGCTCACGTCGCTACTGGTCGTCATCCCCATCATTGTTGGTACGGCAGCGACGATCATGGGTCACAAGTTTGTCGGCCTCGCGCTTGCGTTCGCCTCGATTGGCTTCGGGTTTGTCCTTGGGCTCAACGTGCGCCGCCTGATCATTGCCAGATTCTTTAGGGTCACCGACGTCACGCCTTGGGTGGAGCTTGAGGAGGTCGACGGTCACTTGCTCAGCCAGTTGATGTCCACGTCCATGCTTTCCTTTGCCAACATGTGCGACCTTCCCGGCATCACCTTTGCCTACAACTGGCTGCTCAAGCATCAAGCCATTCCGGCGAGGACCACTGTCAAGTTCTACAACCTCACGGGAAGCAGGCTCGTGAGCTTCCTCGAGTGCGATGCGGAGGCCGACCTGGACATCCTCCTCATCCCCTTGGACGAGCTGTCATTATCAGCGGACAACGAGGCGCGCTTCTGGCATGAGTTTTCGCTGCTTGGAGGCCTGAAGTTCGAGGATCTGGTCGCCAGGATTCGCAAAGAGACCAGCGATGGCACGCGAGAGGAGACCTACGCAAACAAGGGTCAGAAGCTGTAACAACAAACCTGTGGCATACTTTGTCAGCGCTTTTTTCTGAGGCGTCAAATTAACGCACCTACAACTTGCTTCGTCAGTGCGTTTTGAGGCCAAAATCAGCCGCTCTCCAGTTGGAGGACGGGAAAACTGCATACAAAGCGAAAAATGATCTCATATCGGCGCAGATATGCACCTACAAGTCTAGTTGTATGTACCACTCCCCGAGCCGCAGTCTGTCGCGCCTCATGATGCTAACCCGAGGGGGCATCCAACAGCTTGAAGACCGAGGTGGCTGGGCACCAAAAACTGGTGCCGCCTGCCTGGCAAAAGCTAGTACATACAAACAGAGTTGTAGGTGCAAAAACAAGCCCCCAGAGGTCTTTTAGACGGTTTGATTGCAGTTTTTACATACTTGCGAATCTCATCGTTCAATTTCAGGACAAAAACGCACCTACAAAGCTGGTTGTAGGTGCGTTTTCAGAGACGTCCTCAAAAAAGCACTGACAAACTCAACCCCAAGCAAATTCGTCGGCACTCAGGCGGCAAGCCTAGCCCCAAACGACCTCTTAGGCAAAGTGGCGACCGCCATGCTCGGCAGCCGAGCCGGTAGGCAGAGCCTCCGCCCCGCTCGGCTGGTCCATGTCGGCCCAGAGGTCACGCGGCTGGAGGTCCTTCTTCTTGATGTACACCAGAAGCAGGATCATGAATGCAAAGAGGATGGCCACCGCTCCCACGGATCCCTCGACGCCGAACACCGGGTCAAAGAAGGGGCCGTATGACGCTGCGTCGAGCCTGAAGATCGAGTATCCGGAGACAGCTCCGCTGTTGGGGCAGCCAAAGATGATGTTCTGCGTGAAGTTCCAAGAGGTATGGAAGAAGATAGCCGCCCAGAGGCCGTCAAAGTAGCAGACGAAGAGCGCAAAGATAATACCAACAGCGAAGATCTGCAGGACCGAAACGATGGTCATACCAGGGTTGAATGCATGCATCGCCGTGAAGACGGCAGCCTGGACAACAATCGCAAACGGGACGCTCTTGTAGCGGCGGCGCAGCTTCTCATAGAGGAACTGGCGGTCGATGATCTCCTCGGCGCCTGACTGAACCAGTACCGTAGCAAAAATGACGAGCAGCTTGACCGCATCAAACTCCGCAAAGGACAGGCCGATGTCGCCTAGGATGATCGACAGGATGACACAGATGGCGTTAAGGCTGAATCCCATGACAAGGCCAAAGATGATGCCCCACAACGTGTTGCCACGCCTATTGGGAAGGATGTCCTTGAGCATGGGTCGGTTTGCCTTGGGGATGATGATGGCCAGCAGAACCAAAAGCCAAATGCCGATGAAGCCGAAGTACAGGCTTGCGACATCCATGTACGTGACTGCCTCTTCTGGGCTACTGATTCTTGTGTTGAAGGGCATGCCGGGAAGGTTCATGATCACAGAAGATAGGCCCATCCCGACGAGGGCCATCAAAAACGACATAGAGATAGCGATCAGCACCATATCGGTGGGCTTGCGCGAGTTGCGCAGGAAACGGTCGGCGAAGCTCCGGTACCCCTGCTTCAATGATTCCATGCTGATCCTCTCGATACGATATCGCCCGGCAGGCGATGCAATGGCTGACTCACCACATGGTAATACGAACAGATACATCCATCTGTCTCATCCGTAGCAGGGAAACCGCAGAATAGCCTGCCAGAGTCGGCAACTAATGGACCGACCCCCAAGGCCGACTGGCTATTGCCAGGTTACGGTAGTCGGGATCGTGCGTGACCTCACGAATCACCTTGACCTGCGGCGGGAAGTTGATTGGGGTCTCCTCGTCGGGCATCTCGATCTGGATGATCGCCTGGTCATCCCAGCAGGGGTACACGTCGATCTCAAAGTACTGGCCCTCGTAGGTCAGGCAATAGCGGGTCTTTTCTATGGGCCTCAAGGCGGGATCCGCCTGCGTGAGCAGGGTCTCGTACTCCCTCAGCTCGATGCGCTCGCGCCGCGAAAGGTGGCGCCTCGCACCGTCGATCTCCTTCTCGGTGAGGTAGAAGGTGTTCCACTCGCGCGTGCCACGCTTGCGGATGCGCAGCTCGTGGCTGTCGTCCGAGCGCAGATAATGCTGCGTGATCTCGACGCGCTCGCAGTTGGAGAGGCTCTCGAGCATCTCGATGTCCGGGTATTCGATAAGAAACTTGCGCTCGACCTCATAGGCAGCCGACTCGCCCAAGAAGTACGAGATCTCCTCGATGAGGCGCTTCATCTTGCCTTCGAAGTCGGTGGAATTGTCAATCACGCGCAGGTGCTGGTGGCCCGTCCACGAGTCGATGAACTTGTCGTCGAGCGCTGCCGCCTCCTCCAGCGACTCGTAGCGCGCGCCGTTGCTCTCGGTCCCGTAATACTCCTCGGCGCCCTTGGCGACCGAGACCAGATGAAACACCGCGTCGTACCCGTCGCGCAGCTCGATCTCGTTGCACCCAAAGTCAGCGATCACGCGCTGGAACTCCTCCTCCGTCATGTAGCAGCGGTTGTCCAGCATGCCGCGGTCGCAGACGATGAGCACCTTCTCCTCGTCCATGCCCTTCACGGCGCGCTCGAAGGCGCGCTCGCGCGTGAGCTGCACGCGCATCTGGCACCACTGATACTCCTCGGCGGACGAGCACTCCCACGGCGTCACGCCGTTCGAGATGAACTCCGTTGCGGGCTCGGGAACCGTAACCACCTTGTAGCCCAGCCGTGAGAACGCGGTCTGTATGCTTGCCAGCGCCGTGGTCTTTCCCGCACAGGGTCCTCCGGTGATGACGATCTTGGTGACGGCAGGCATGCGCCCTCCTTGTCTGGGATGGATACGAGCAACTCATCCGCTCCGCGTAAAAGGATGCTCGAATGGCGCCAGCGCATTGAGCTGGCGCGCGAAACCTAGTGCGTCGCGCCCCTCGGCTTGGAGGCGATGACGGCATTGCGGTACTTGGGGTCGCCCGTGACCTCGCGGATGACCTCCAGCTCGGGCGGGAACGTCACGGGCACGTCCTTGCTCGAGAGCTCTATCTCGGCAATCGCTTGGTCATCCCAGCAGGGGAAGAGGTCGATCTCGAAGTACTGTCCCTCGTAGGTCAGGCAGTAGCGGGTCTTTGAGATCTCGCGCATCTTGGGATCGGCCTGCAGGAGGAGCATCTCGAACTCGCGCTCGGTGAGGCGGCGCTGGCGCACGAGGTGTTTGTGCGTTCCCTCGATGGCCTTCTCGGTAAAGGTGAAGACAGCCTCCCCCGACACGCCGCGCTGGCGGATGCGGATCTCCTGGTCGGGTTCGGAACGCAGGTAGTATTGGACGATAGGCACCTTCTGACAGTTGGGAAGGCTCTCCAGCCAAGACACATCCGGATAACGGATGAGAAACTTGCGCTCGATCTCGAAGGGCTCCAGCTCCCCGAGGAAGTAGGTGATCTCACGGATGAGGTGCCTGAGCTTGCCCTCGAAGTCGCTGCGGTTGTCGATGACGCGCAGGTAGGGATGGCCCGTCCACGCCTCGATGAAGCGATTGTCCAGCTCGCGTGCCTGCTCGAGCGTCTCGTAGCGTGCCCCGTTGTTCTCGAGCGTGTAGAACTTCTCGGCACCACTGGCCGCCGTCACCATGTGGAACACCGCATCATAGCCGTCGCGCAGCTCCGCCTCGGTCATGCCGAGGTAGTCCAGGACATGGGCGAACTCCTCGCCGGTCATGTACGCCCGGTTGTCGAGCTCGCCACGGTCGCAGACGATCAGCACCTTGTCGGAATCCATCGTCGCAGCCGCCTGCTCAAAGATGCGCTCCTTCTGCAGCTGCATCTTCATCTGGCACTTTTGGTACTCCTCGTTGCTGCCGCAGGTCCAAGGTGCCACACCGCCGCTGATGAGCGCCGTTGCAGTCTCGGGGACCACAAGGACGGTGTAACCAAGGTGCGAGAGGTCCGTCTGGATGCGCGAGAGCGCTGATGTCTTGCCTCCGCACGGTCCACCCGTGACGACGATCTTGGTTATGGACATGAGTGACCCCCTTGGCAACAAGGTGTAACGCACGACTCCCCTATGATAGCGCCTTGACATGCCTTGTTGACAGCTTGTTTGGAGAAGCATTGGTTAGACCTGCGCGCGTCGGCCGCGTGCACTGGTGCCTGTCCCCAATGCACGGCCGCGCTAGACTATGGAGCATGCCGAGACTTCCGGAGGATTCATGCCGCAGCTTCCCCTCATACCGATTGCCATGCTGGTGGCCGCGCTAGCGGCGATCTTCGCCCTTGCGCAGCAAGGCGTAAAGGGAACGGGGGACTTGGCGTGGCGCGCCGAGCAGCTGCTCCTAAAGCTGATACCCCCGACCGGAACCGGTGACATCGGGGAACCCACGTGGTTTGGGCTTACCATCAGGCGCATCGCCCATATCGTGGAATACGCCGTGTTGGCCGCGGTCGCGCTGGTTGTCGCCTGCGCCCTGCAGCCAACGCCTCTTGGACGCATGGGATTGGCGCTGACCATCTGTTTTGTGGCGTCGGTGGCCGACGAGGCGCACAAGGCCTTCGTGCCGGGCAGGCACTTTGACGCATGGGACCTCTGCCTCGATGCCTTGGGATACGCACCCGTCATCTGTCTATGGGCCGCGGTGGTCACGCTGCTTGGATGAGTCGGGCGGTCGCCAGGCCGCCCCTCGCTACGACCTCGCCGTATCCAGCATCTCGCGGGCATGCGCCAACGACGTGGCACTGGTGTCACCGGAGAGCATGCGCGCAATCTCGGCAACGCGCCGCTCGCCCTCGATCTGCACGAGCGAGGTCTCAGGCACATCGTCATCGGACTTGCTCACGAGGTAATGCCGCTCGCCCATGACGGCGACCTGCGCCAAGTGCGTGACGACGATGACCTGATGGGTCTGTGCAAGACGTGACAGCACCTGCGCGAGCGCCACTGCGGTCGCTCCGCCGACACCGGCATCCACCTCATCAAACACCAGCGTCTCGGTCGCATCGGCCTCGCCGAGCACCACCTTGCACGCCAGCATCACACGGCTCACCTCGCCGCCCGATGCGATTCTGCGCAGCGGGCGCGCCGTGAGACCCGCTCCGGGACGATACAACAGCTCTATCTTGCTTGGCCCCGCCGCCGTCCACTGCTTGCGAGGCAGGCGCTCGGAATGCACGGAAAGCTGGGCGGACCCCATCTCGAGGAGCGACATCTGCTCGCTTACCGCCTTCGCAAGCTGCGGAGCTGCCTTGGAGCGCGCCGCGTCGAGGGCATCAGCCGCCTTGGCCAGGCGGGCCTCGGCGGCATCGAGCGCCTTGCGGGCCTTGCGCTCCCGCTCGCCCCCATCCTGTGCAGCGGCAACGATTTCGGCAGCCTGCGTCCGCCGTTCGAGAACGCGCTCCATGCTTGGTCCATAGGTGCGCATCAGCCCCTGGAACGAGGCCATGCGAGACTGCATCCGCGCAAGCTCGTCGGGGTCGAGCTCGACCGAGTCACGATACGACCGGAGGTCAGCCGCGACATCCTCGACATCTATCAGCGAGCTCTCAAGCCGGTCGGCAAGGTCAGAAAGCTGGTCATCGTAGGTCGCGGCCTCACGCAGCAACCCGATGGTCTCGCCGAGCCCGTCGGCTATGCCGCCGTCACCGGAGATTCCCTCGTACGAGCCACCCACCGCACGCAGCAGTGACTCGGCATGCTCCGCCCGCGGCAGCGTCTGCTCGAGCTCCTCGTACTCCTCCTGCGACGGTGACACCTCATCTATGCGACGGAGCACGAACGCGGCCTCGTCGAGGCGCTCGTCGGCGGCCCTTCCCATCTCCACGATGCGGGCCAACTCCTTGGCCGCCGCGCGCGCCTCTCGCAGCGCCGCCGCATAGGCCTCACGCACGGGAGTGACGCTCTCCGCCGCCCACGCGTCGAGCAGCTCGACATGCATCGCAGGATCGAGCAGTCGTTGATGCTCGTGCTGTCCACACAGGTCGATGGACGAGCCGACCGTGGCGGCAAGCTCGCGCACCGAAGCCATGTGCCCGTCAATCTGCACGCGTCCACGGCCGGCAGCCTCGACGCGCCGTCTGACTATGCATCCATCCGGATCCCCGCCACGCAGGAACAGTCGAGCCTCGACCTCGAGCGCATCGGACCCCTCGCGCACTGCAGAGGCGTCGGCACGCTCTCCTACCAGCAGTTTTATGGCACTGAGCAGGGCCGTCTTGCCTGCGCCCGTCTCGCCCGTGAGCACGGTGAGCCCGGGGGCCGGCGCGATGGAAGCCTCGCGTATGAGCGCGACGTTTTGTACGAACAGCTCGTCGATCATGAGATGCCCCGCTAGCGCTTGGTGTTGCCGTAGAAGACGCGCGACACTGACTCATAGAAGCTGCGCGCACTGCGGTCAAGCAGGATGATGTCGCCCGGGCCGCGACGAACCGTGGCCTTGAGCCCGCGAAGGCCCTCGCCCAGCGGCTGGCCGTCGGCAAAGAAGAGGCGGTCGGCATGGCGCTCGGGATTGATGCGCAGCTCGACCACGTCGGAAGGAGAGGTGAGGAAGGCGCGCGCCGTGATCGTGTGACAGGCGACCGGCACGCAGACCATTCCCGCGAACTCGGGCGTGACGATGGGACCACCGGCGGCAAGCGCATAGCCGGTCGAGCCGGTAGCCGTCGAGACCACAAAGCCGTCCCCGCGGAGACGGTCTATGTGATGGCCCGAGACCGACACGTCGAACACGATCATGTCGCCACGTATGCCATGTGTCAGCGAGAGGTCGTTGAGAGCGAAGGTCTTTTCCGTCGTGACGCTGCCGTCGGGATGCTCGAAGTCGACCTCGATGTCAAGCGTCATGCGATGCGACGCGTGAAGGTCGCCCGCCAGCGCATCCGAGACGGTCTGGATAAGGTCGTCAGGACCTCCGCATGTCAAAAAGCCCAGATGTCCATAGGAGAGACCAAGCATGGGAATCTCGGAGTACTCGACGATGCGGGCGGCCCTGAGCAGGGTGCCGTCACCGCCCAGCGAGACGACCAGTCCAACACCTGTGGTGTCAACGACCCTGTCGGGATAGAGCTTCTTGTCGTGAGCCCACTGGACCTCGACGCCCTCCCCCTCCAACCAGTCAGAGAGACGCCGGGCGCCCTCGACCGCATGTGAACGTGAATAGTTGGGCACCAGCAGGACCTTCATGCCACCACTCCAAGAATCGAACAGACGTATGCATTGACAAGTGTATCACGAGCTTTCTGCATGCGCAGCGTAGAGTGCAAAAACGGGCGGCTGTCCGCGCGAGGGTGGCTACGGAGAATCCATGCTGCAGGTACGCCATAGTGTGGTCTTGGGGCGTGTCCCCGGGACCACACTTAGAGCTGGCCGAGGAGGAGGTACTCGACATTACCTTTGTGCCCTGTGATGGGGCTCGTGCAATGCCCAACGATCGTGAAGCCGGCCGCTTCCATCGCATCCGACACCTTGCGAAGCGCAGCGAGGCGAACATCCTCGTCGCGCACCACACCCCCCTCGCCCACGTCCTGGCGCGCCGCCTCAAACTGCGGCTTCACCAAAGTGAGGAATCGACCGCGTGGGGCAAGCAACTGCACGACTGCCGGAAGCACGGTGACGACGGAAGTGAACGAGACGTCACACACAGCGAGGTCGAAAGCACGTGCGTATCCGGGCATGCCAGGCACATCGACGATATTGGTCTGCTCGAGCAGTGTCACATGATCATCCTGCCGGAGCGTCCAATCAAACTGCGCGCGGCCCACGTCGACTGCAAGCACATGATGCGCGCCACGCTTGAGCAGGCAGTCGGTAAACCCACCCGTCGAGCATCCCACGTCCACGCAATCGAGGCCGCTCGGGTCAACGCCAAGCTCATCGAGACCGTGCTCGAGTTTGAGCCCACCACGGCTTGCGTAGGGCTTGCGGCCGCGGACATGAAGCTCGATACCGGGCTTGACCTGCTCGCCGGCAGAGGTCATCCTGCGGTCGCTAGTCGAAACCTCCCCCGCCATGACCGCACGCTGCGCATCATCGACGGAGGAGAAAAAGCCCCGTGCGACAAGCTCGGCATCGAGCCGTACGCGACAGGGCATGTTAGTCTTCCTTTGCCTTGCCGGCATCACCGGCAGGCTCAGAGCCGCTCTCCTGCGAGCCCGGCTCCTGCACCGGCATCTCCTCAAGGCGCTCGAGCTCCGCCGGGGAGAAGTCGGTGGTGTCGACGAGGTCGACGGCTTTTGACCCCAAGGCGATTGCCTCGTCGAACAGGTCAAGCGACCGCTCGAGCGACGTGTCCTTGTCACGAACCTGCCCGATGATCTCGTCAAGGCGGTCGGCTATCTGGTCAAACGTTTTGTAGGGCGATGTGTCAGGCTTGCGCGCCATGGCCTATCCCCTCACCCAATCGGGAAGGTCCATGTCGTCGAGCGTCGGCAGCTCCTCGGCCGTCTCCGGCGCATCGTCCTCGATCTCCTCGCCATCGGCCTCGCTGCCAGCGTCGTCTCCCGAATAGAGCTCCTGAAGCGCAAGCGCGACGACATCCTCGCCCGCTTCCATGCGACGGGCGACCTTGCCCAGCAGGCCATTGACGAAGCGTGCCGACTCGTCGGTGCCGTACGTCTTTGCCAGCTCGACGCACTCGTCGATTGCAACGGCCGTATCGACCTCGTCGACCTCGAGCATCTCGTAGAGCGCGAGGCGCACGAGATTACGATCGACCGAGGGCATGCGAGAGACGCTCCAGTTTGCGGACGTGACGCTCATAACGGCATCAAGCTCATGCAACATGGCATCACAGCCCTGCGCAAGCTCGATGGCATACGGGTCAAGGGGACCCTCGTCAAGGGCATACTCACCCTCGAGGACGTCGCTCACCGTACGACCGGTAGCTTCGGCCTGAAACAGCAGCTGCATGGCCTGGCTACGTGCCAGGGTACGGCCGCCAAAACGAGTTCCTGCCACTAACACCTACTCCTTGGGAAAGACGAGGCTGTCAATGCTCACGTCAACCGAACCAACCTCAGCGCCGATCTGGGATGCGATGGCAACGGCAACTGCCTCGCGCACCGCAGCGGCAAGCTTGGTGAAGGGGTAGCCGTAGAACACTGCCAGATGTACGTCGACATGCAGCTTGCCATCGACGACATCGGCGTCGACACTCGAATCGGGAGTCATGGAACGGCTGGTAAATACCCTGACCAGCGATGAGGCGATGTCGTTTCCGCCTACGCGCACCACGCCCTCGACCTTTTCGGCGGCGCGGGCGACGATGGCCTTAACGATGCCCTTGGAGATGCTGATGCCAGAGATTTGGAGCTCATTCTCAGCCATGGGATGTCCTTTCGGAACGAACTGACGACGAGGTCAGAGGCTAGACGCGACCGACGAACTTGCCGTCGCGGGTATCGATCTTGATGCGCTCGCCAACGTTGAGGTACATGGGAACCTGGACGACCGCACCAGTCTCGATGGTGGCAGGCTTGCCGCCGCCCTGGACGGTGTCGCCCTTGAAGCCAGGCTCGGTCTCGGTGATCTCGGCCTCGATGAACATGGGCGGCTGCACGGCGTAGAGCACGTCGTTGGCATACTGCAGCAGGCAGGTGTCGTTCTCCTTGAACCACTTGGCGCTGTCGCCGATCATGTCAGCCTGGACCTCGACCTGCTCATAGGTCTCGTTGTCCATGAAGTAGTAAATGTCGCCGTCGTTATAGAGGTACTGCATCTCGCGCGTCTTCATGTTGACGCTCTCGAACTTGGCGGACTGCTGGAAGTTCTCCTCGTTCACGCGGCCGGTACGGATGTCGCGATACTTGGTGCGCACGTAGGTGTTGCCCTTGCCAGGCTTGACGTGCTGGGCCTCGAGGATGACGCAGTCCTTGCCCTTGATGTTGACGCCGAGGCCGACCTTGAGATCGGTGATTCCGAGAGAAGCCATGCGAAATAACCTTTCGATCAATCCCAGAGAGACTCTGGGCAAGTTCACATACGGTTGCTCAGTATAGCGCACGCCCACATAGCCTAGCACGTACTTGGCCCGACTACACGCGGATTCCGTCTTAGGCCTGCATATTCAAGGTCGCGCCAGGACATGCGCTTTTGGCAAAGAAGAAGCCCCCGGCTCTTTGCCGGGGGCTTCTGGCAATGCCATGTCTGCCTGGTTACTCGGCGTCGAGGGCCTTCTTGGCGACGGCGGCGAGATCTGCAAAGGCAGCCTCGTCATCATAGGCGATCTGGGCGAGAACCTTGCGGTCAAGCTCGACACCAGCGAGCTTGAGGCCGTGCATGAACTTGCTGTACGAGAGGTCGTTCATGCGAGCGGCTGCGTTGATGCGCTGAATCCACAGGGCGCGGATGTCGCGCTTCTTGTTGCGACGATCGCGGTACTGGTACTGCAGGGAGTGCTGAGCCTGCTCCTTCATCCCGCGGAAGGTGCGGGAGCGAACGCCATAGTAGCCCTTGGTACGCTCGACGAGGGTCTGACGCTTCTTGCGACCCGCCACTGCGCGCTTAACACGTGCCATATCTAATCAACTCCTTAAGAAACAACTAACGTAGCGGACGCGCTACTGACCCATG
>JAGAVX010000139.1 GCA_017941705.1 Atopobiaceae bacterium | reverse complement strand
CTGCACCGCGGGAGCTCTCCCGCGGTGCAGCGAAGGGGCTGTCCCCTAGGCGCACCATGGCTGCGGTCTCTGCCGCTACTCCTTGACGCCGTACTGCTCGTAATAGGCGTCGATGGCCGTCTTGAGCTCAGGCGTGATGACGGTGCCGGCGAGCGCCTCGACTACCTCGCTCATACTCACGATGGCGGCGGTTGGGAAGCCGTACTTCTGGGACACCTCGTCGATGGCTGCCATCGTGCCGCTCTTGCCCACCTCTTGGCGGTTGAGCGAGACCATGAGCCCGACCACCTCGACATCGGCTGCAGCCTTGAGCTTGGGGTAGGTCTCGTCGATCGACTTGCCGCTGGTGGTCACGTCCTCGACGATTACCACGCGGTCTCCGTCGTGAAGCTCGGCTCCCAGCAGCTGGCCCTTGTCGGCACCATGGTCCTTGGCTTCCTTGCGGTCCGAGCAGTAGCGTATCTCCTTGCCGTAGAGCTCGTGGTAGGCGATGGCAGTGATGACCGACAGGGGGATTCCCTTGTATGCAGGACCAAAGACGACGTCAAAGTCGTCTCCAAAGCGCTCGTGGATTGCCTGGGCATACGCCTCGCCAAGCCGCTTGAGCTGGCCACCGGTCACGTAGGCACCAGCGTTCATGAAGAAGGGCGACTTGCGACCGCTCTTGAGCGTGAAATCGCCAAACTTGAGCACATTGCTCTCAACCATGAACTCGATGAACTGCTTCTTGTAAGCCTCCATGGCTCTCCCTTCGATGGATGCGTATGGCGTAGCTATCGCCATGTGACCATATCGTTCGTTCCCCATGATACAAAAGTGGGGCTGCCGTGCCACAAACGACACAGGTAAAGCGCGGCCGGTCTAGTTGCTTTGCTACAGCTGCTTGGCGACGCCCTCCTCGAGGCATCTCTCCACCACGTCTGCAGCCTCCTGAGCCATGACCAGGAACTCCTCGGCAAAGTTGCCCTTGAGCTTTCGCAGGGCGTAGTCGGCTACGCTCATCTTTCCGGGCGGGCGTCCGATGCCGCAGCGTACGCGTGAGAAGTCGCGGGTTCCCAGCTTGTCGGCTATCGACCGGAGGCCATTGTGTGCGTTGAGGCCCCCTCCAAACTTGACCTGGATGCGTCCCTGCGGAAGATCGACCTCGTCTTGCACGATCAGTATCTCGTCGGGATTTACCCTGTGCGTGCGCATGACCTTAGACAGGGGTCCTCCGCTGGTGTTCATGTAGCTCTGGGGCTTGGCGAGGATGACCTCATGCGTCTCGAGCCCATAATGCGCCTTGACGATGGCTATGTCGCAGCCACCCTCGCTCTTCCAATAGTGCACGCCAAAGCGCTCCGCTAAGGCATCTATTGTCGCAAATCCGGCATTGTGCCTGGTGAGTTGGTACTCGGCGCCGGGGTTGCCTAGCCCGCAGACCAGACGCACATCCTTTGGTGTGGGGGGCATGTCTCCTCCTTGAGTGTTGGCTTTACCCTAGCATACGCCAATGCACGCCTGTCCCCGACGCACGCCCGCGTGCACTGGTGCCTGTCCCCAATGCACGCCCGCGTGCGTTGGTGCCTGTCCCCGATGCACGCCAGGACAAGCCGGATGATAAAAAGCGCCCACAGGCCACTTTGGGCTTGTGGGCGCGATGGGTGCACTGGTGCGGGGCCTTACAGGTTGAGGTCGCCGCCAAAGATAGCGGTGGTCGGCTCGTTGACGTACACGTGATGGATGCATTCGGCCAGCTCGTCGGCAACGCTGATCGTCTTGATCTTCGAGCCCGGGCGATCTGCCATGTAGCAGGGGATGGCGTCGGTCACGACGCACTCCTCAATGGGAGCGTCCTGCAGGCGCGTGACGGCGGGACCCGAGAAGATGCCGTGCGTGGCGCACACGTAGATGTCACCGGCGCCTTGGCGCTTGAGCTCGTTGATAGAGCCGCACAGGGTTCCCGCAGTGTCGATCATGTCATCGTTGATGATGCAGGTCTTGCCCTTGATGTCGCCAATGAGCGACATGACCTCCGCCACGTTGTGCTTGGGACGGCCCTTGTGCGCGATGGCCAGCGAGCATCCCAGGTAGTCGGACAGCTTCTTGGCGTGCTTGGCGCGTCCTGCGTCAGGTGACACGACGACGGTGTTCTCCCAGTCGAAGTTCTTGGCCCTGAAGTAGTCGCCAAACAGGTACAGGGCGGTGAGATGGGTCACGGGGATGTCAAAGAAGCCCTGGATCTGGTTCTGGTGCAGATCGAGCGTGATGACGCGGTCGACACCGGCTGTCTCGAGCAGGTTGGCGACCAGACGAGCGGTGATGGGCTCGCGTGAAGCGGCCTTGCGATCCTGGCGGGCGTAGGCGTAGTGGGGGATGACTGCGGTGACGCTCGCCGCGCTCGCGCGCTTGGCGGCATCGGTTGCGATGAGGAGCTCCATGAGCAGGTCGTTGACGTTCTCGCCAGCGATCGACTGGATGATGAACACCTCGTCGCCGCGAACCGACTCGTCGAACCGTGCGTATACCTCGCCGTTGGCGAACTTGGACAGCTCGAGGCCGCTGATCTCGAGGCCAAGCTTGTTGGCGATTTTGGCCGCGAGTGCGTGGTTGCCGGTACCGGTATAGAGTTTGATGTTCTTCTCGACGTTAAGTGGCTTGCTCAGATCCGTGTACATCTACTGCTACTCCTTCTCGCCAGACGCCTTCTTGTCCCGAAGCATGGCCATGCGCTTGGTGGCATAGCCCTCAATCATGACTTGATCGCTGCGCTCGACCGCCAATGCGCCGGCCGGCACGTCACGCGTTATGCAGCTGGAGGCTCCGACCAGGGCACCATCGCCGATGCTGACAGGCGCAACCATCATGGTGTCGGAGCCGACGAAGACGTTGTCGCCGATGGACGTGCGATGTTTGAAGACGCCGTCGTAGTTGCAGGTAATAGACCCTGCGCCAATGTTGACGCCCTCACCCATCGTGGTGTCACCGATGTAGGAGAGGTGGGGAACCTTTGACCCGCGCCCGATGGTGGAGTTCTTGATCTCGACGTGAGTTCCCACGTGGGAGCCCTCGAGCAGGTGGGCGCCCGGACGCAGGTAGGCACGAGGGCCGACGGTGACGTCAGACTCGATGGTGACCTGCATGCCCACGGTCTCCTCGACGCTGGCACCATTGGCGACGGTCGTGTCGGTGAGTCGGGTGTTGGGGCCGATGACGCACTCTTCGCCGATGTGCGTGTCTCCCCAGAGCATCGTCTGGGGGAGAAGCTCGGTGTCCTGGCCGACGGTTACCTCGGCGCCGACCCAAACTTGGTCAGGGTCAAGCATGGTGACGCCGCTGGCCATGAGACCCTCGTTGATGCGCCGCTGCATGATCTTGGTGACTTGCGCGAGCTGGACGCGCGAGTTGACGCCCAGCAGCTCCGAGTCGTCGTCGGCAAGAAGAGCCGAGACGGGCTCGCCGATCTCGCGGTAGATGCCCACCATGTCGGTGAGGTAGTACTCGCCCTGCGCGTTGTCGTTGCCGATCTTGTCGATGTTGGCGGAAAGGCGGCGACCGCAGAAGCAGTAGATGCCCGAGTTGCACTCGGTGAGGCTCGCCTGCTCTTCGGGCGTGCAATCCTTGTGCTCGACAATGGCAAGCACCTCGCCGTTCTCGTCACGCTTGATGCGTCCGTATCCGGTGGGATCGGACGGACTCATGGTGAGCACGGTGCAGGCATAGTGGCCAGCCTTGGTGTGCTCGACCAGGTTGGATATTGTTTCGGCGCGCATGAGCGGCGTGTCGCCATACAGCACGACGGTTGGTCCCTGAAAGTCTCCCAGCGCATCGCGCACGCACATCATAGCGTGGCCGGTGCCCAGGCGCTCGGTCTGTTCGACGCATTCAACGTCGGTATCATTGGCAAAAATGGCGCGCACTTCGTCTGCCCCATGCCCAACTACCACGACGATGCGATCTGCTCCGGCTTGGCGGGCAGCATTGACCGGCCACCAGACGAGTGGCTTGTCGAGTAGCTTATGTGTGACTTTGGGGTGACGGGACTTCATACGCGTTCCCTCGCCTGCGGCAAGGACAATCGCGGTCATTGGCATTTGAGCCTCCAGACGGTATCGGCAATCCCGAATGAAATGCCTCTATTGGCATACGACTTTATGATATCGCACCGTTGGGCGAGAATACTAGACCGTTCGCAAGTGCAGGCAAAGCCCATAGCTTATCTAAACACAGCTTGCCCCCTATCGGCAGGTAACGCCGCATCCTTAGACGACGACATGGACAGCTTCACATTTTAGGCAGTATACCAATGCCTATAATGACAAATGCGTCAATCAAACATGAAAGGAGATACCAGCCATGGCCCGAGATGACCTCTCACCTGAAATGTTGCAGGAAAAGCCCGCTGAAGAGCCCGCGAACCTCGCCGATTCCGAGAGCGCTGAGCTTGAGGAGAGTAGTGGGATCGATGATGTTTCCGGTGGCGGTGGCCGTCCCGGCATTGTTTATTGTCCAGACGTCTATTGTCCGGGATGCGGCAAAAAGGAATGCGTTATCCAGGAGGGCGGCAACCTTTACATCTGCAGGAAATGCGGTTACTACTGGTAGGCTCTGGGGAGCGGGCGGCAGGTATTCAACTGACAAGTGGCCGGCTGTTTGTCTGACAGGAACGGCGATTTTGCTTGCGCATGGGGTGGCTATGTTGCCCCTGTTGGTACACGAACTCCCGCTTGTGGTGTACACTAAATAGGCTCTGTTGCTGGAACCCAGCGCAGTGATTGCACTGGGGCATCGTCCAGTGGTTAGGACTGCGGTTTTTGGTGCCGCCAACCTAGGTTCGAATCCTAGTGTCCCAGCCAGAGAAAGCGCAGGTCAGAGGCTTAAACAACCTCTGACCTTTTGCTTTTAATCACCGATTAATCACCAATCACAACACCCACTCCTTTTTTCTGTCCCCATCACAGCGTCTCCAACACTGTCTGCCACCTTCAACAGCCACAGCTCCCAGCCATCCGAGCTCTATCCCAGCGGGTGCCAACTCCCAGCCTCCGCGACCTGTCGGCGCCCTGACTATCCCCCTACGTGCAAACGCTAGAGCCCCATCAGTGGGACCGG
>JAGAVX010000138.1 GCA_017941705.1 Atopobiaceae bacterium | reverse complement strand
GGCCTGCGCGGCTTCCTGCCCGCCTCCCTCGTCGACCTTCGTCGCGTCAAGGACCTTTCCGCCTACATGGGCACCCGCATCGAGGCTCGCGTCATCGAGATGGACCGCAACCGCAACAACGTCGTCCTCTCCCGTCGCGTCGTGCTCGAGGAGGCCCGCAAGGCCGAGCGCTCCGAGATCCTCTCCAAGCTGCAGAGCGGCATGAGGCTCAAGGGCACCGTCTCCTCCATCGTCGACTTCGGCGCCTTTGTCGACCTTGGCGGCATCGACGGCCTGATTCACATCTCCGAGCTCTCCTGGAACCACGTCAACCATCCTTCCGAGGTCGTCAAGGTCGGTCAGGAGGTCGAGGTTCAGGTTCTCGACGTCGACCTCAACCGCGAGCGCATCTCCCTTGGCCTCAAGCAGACCACCGAGGATCCTTGGCGCACGCTCGTCAAGAAGTACCCGGTCGGCGCTATCGTCGAGGGTCAGGTCACCAAGCTCGTCACCTTTGGTGCCTTCGTTGACCTCGGCGACGGTGTTGAGGGCCTGGTCCACATCTCCGAGATGGCCAAGCAGCACGTTGACGCTCCCGCGCAGGTCTGCGCCGTGGGCGACACCGTCCAGGTCAAGGTCATGGAGATCGACCTCGACCGTCGTCGTATCTCCCTGTCCATGAAGGCCGCTGCCGAGACGCTGGGCGTCGAGGTCGAGGTCAAGCCGATGGACAAGCCCGAGGACGAGGCTGAGGCCGAGGCCGAGGCTGTCGAGCAGGCCGAGGAGGCTCCCGTCGAGGAGTAGCCGCAAGCCAAAAGGCTAGCTGCGAGCGAGGTCGCCAATGTCGGCGGCCTCGCTCTTTGTATGTCCCGAACCTGTCCCCAATGCACGGCCGCGTGCAACGGTGCCTGTCCCCAATGCACGGGTGTTGAGTCGGCTAGGTAAACAACATAAGAAATGATGTGGTTGAATGGTGCCGGGGGCCAAGTACAAGCTAAAGTGTTTATACCGTCAGGCGACATGGACAGGATGAATCCATGGATATACTTGCTTCTCAGCATGGACACAGGCCCATCATTTGCGTTACGCCTCGATGGTTTCCCCCTCATGACATCTTCTGTGCGGGAGAGTCCATAGGCGACGTTTTCATGAATGCCCTGCTTGACGCTGGTGGCATGCCCGTGATGATTCCCGTTACGGATGACGAGGCCGTTATCAGGTCGTACGTCGACATGTGCGACGGGTTCATCTTTCCCGGCGGGCACAATGTCGATGCGCGGATCTGGGGCGAGGATCCCATCTCCTACGACATGCTTTGCCCTGAGCGCGACTCGCTCGAAATGCCGCTCATGCAGATGATTCTCGAAGCCGACAAGCCATTCTTGGGTATATGCCGTGGTGCGCAAGTCCTCAATGTCGTGCTTGGCGGTACGTTGGAACAAGACCTTACGAAGCTCGAGCCGCAGGGTCGTGAGTCGCTTTGGGTGCATACGACCATCCTCGACAAGCCTGCGCATCCCGTGGAGGTAAGTCGCGACTCTCTGCTCTACCGTTGTGTCGGTAACAAGCAGATGGTCGAGGTCAATTCGAGCCACGGCCAATGCATGGGCAAGCTTGGGCTTGGCGTGGAGGTTACGGGACGTGCCACGGATGGCATCATCGAGGCCATCGAAGTGCCCTCGAAGCGTTACTGCCTTGGCGTGCAGTGGCATCCCGAATACACTTGGCGGACGCTAGCCCATGATCGCCGGCTGTTCCACAGTCTGGTGGAGGCCGCTCGGTCGTAGCGTGCCGACGGGAAGGCATCGGCCGTGAATAGCCATCGCCGGCCTCATTGCCGGCTTTGCGTCAATCCCGTGACATTGTCGCATCCTTGTGTTCAAAGCATCCCAGAATGGGGAAGATAGACACTACAGTTTTCGCGCACATGATACGACACACGAGTTTGCAGGTGATTTCATGTCCAACCAGTCATGGACCGACCGTTTGACACATTGGATGAACGGGCGAAACGGGACCGACGAGCTGTGCAATGCGGCCGTGGGACTCTCCATCGTTCTTCTCCTTATCAATCTGTTCGCACGCGTCTGGGTCATAAGCCTCATCGCGCTTCTCTTGGCCCTCTATGCCTGCTGGCGCATGTCGTCCAAGAACGTCGCGCAGCGCCGTGCAGAGAACGAGGCCTTCATACAGGCTGTCGGGCCAGCTGCCGCTTGGATCAGCAATCCTGTGGCTGCATATCATGAGCAGCGGGAGTATAAGCACCTCACTTGTCCTGCATGTGGAAAGAAGATGCGTGTGCCTCGCGGTAAGGGCAGGATGCGCGTGACGTGTCCTGCATGCCACGAGAAGTTCGAGACTCGTTCGTAGCGGAGTGCCTGTGTATACGGTTTTTCTTGCTGGGGGCGTAGGATCTGGTAAGTCAACGGTCGCCAAGGAGCTCGAGCTCCTTGGCGTTTCGCGCATTGACCTCGATCAGCTCTCCCGTGACGTTCTTACTGCCGGCTCCCCGGTTACGAAGGAGATTGCCGAGGCGTTTGGCAAGGACCTTTTGGATCCCGCAACTGGTGAGCTCAATCGCCGCCTCCTTGCCACGAGGGCCTTCTCGACACCGGATCATGCGGCGCAGCTGGAGGCAATAGAGCTGCCGGCCATCAAGGCGCTGCTTCTGCGCAAGCTCGACGATTTGGCAACACGAGAGGATCCCCCCCTCATGTGCGTGGTCGAGATTCCCTTGCTCGACAGGATGGCCGATGACCTCTCTATGGCGGATGAGGTGCTTGTGGTCTGCTGTCCAATGGAGGTGCGGCGCGAACGCGCCATCCAACGTGGCATGGAAGGCAGGGACTTTGACGCCCGCGTGGCCAACCAGCCTTCGGACAAGTGGCTCCGTGCGCATGCGACCCATGTCATCGAGAACGATGGCACACATGCCGAGCTCCGTCAGAAGGTTCGCGATTGGTATGATGAGCGCGTAGGGGGGAGGCTGCCATGAGTGATACGGTACGCTTTTGGCGCTGGTATCGGACGATCCCCATTCTTGCCATGGCCTTGGCCGCTGCTTTGAGCTTTGGGCTCGTCAGCATGCCCGGGTCACTCATCCGTCGCTACATGTTCCCGGTGCATTACGAGTCGCTCATACTCGACTCCTCCTCACGTCATGGGGTGGATCCCTTGCTCACGTGCGCGATCATCAAGTGCGAGTCAAATTGGGACACGTCCATCACTTCGGATGCCGGCGCTGTCGGGCTTATGCAGCTGATGCCTGCCACCTCGGCGGAGTTGGCCGAATACGGGCTTGTCGACGGATGGTCATACGACCCCACCAACCTCACGGACGCGGGCACCAACATCGAATACGGCTGCGCGTATCTCGGCCAGCTGCAGAGCCAGCTCGGCTCGACAGACGAGGTGATAGCCGCATACAATGCAGGACCCGGATCGGTGGAGGAGTGGCTGCAAAGCGGAGGGGATATCGCCGAGGTCATCAGCTTCCCCGAAACCGCCTTCTATCTCAAGCGCGTAAAAGAGACCTACAAGTACTACCAGCGGTACTACACCGACACCTTAAGCGAGCGGTAGATCCCCATAACAACGTCATCGCCGTTCATGCCAAACAGCACGGCCATGAGCGGGCTTGCCGGGAGGAATGCATGAGCGTCCATGCAGGCCACGGCGGCTGCCAGCGTGTGCTCCCCGTCCGTGCGTACGCAGCCCAGGGGGATGCCCTCGCGTGCGAGCAGTGCGTCCGCCTGCTCGTCGGTGGGACGCTCGAGATCCTTAGCCGACTCTAGGAGGTCATTGAGCTCCTCGCGGGCCTGGGACTGCATCTCGGTGTCCCAGTTCATGGAACGCTGGTAGCAGGCGGCCGCCAGGTCCTCGCGTCCGAGCTTCCACTCCATATAGGCGAGGCGATAGAGGCAGATCGCCGCATCGCGTGGGGTCACGGCATGCCGCAGCGATTCGATGATGAGGTCGGCGGCCTCATAGATGCGAGACTGGGCTTCGAGGATGCGCACCTTTCGCATCGTGGCGTAGGTCGAGGTCGGGGCAAGCCTCATGCAGATGTCAGCATGCGCTGCGGCCTCGTCGTAGCGACCCAGCATGCCGAGCGCTATCGAGGCGTCACTGTGCGCGTTGAAGTACGAGTCTGGGACGAGCCTGATCTCCCGGCCGCCCTCGTCGATGACAGCGTTGTGATGTATGCGTTCCGAGACGGAGCCAAAGTAGCGGTACACGCAGGTGTTGTCGTCAAGGTACACGCCCATGTCCTCGAACGGCGCCAGGGCAGACTCGAGGATCTTCAGGGCATTCTCGGGCTCCTCGGTTCCGTCAGGCCCACCCAAGAGCTCGGACGCACGCTTTGCGGCTTGGTCGAGCGACGATCCATCGATGAAGAGGGAAGCCATGTCGTGCAGGTTGTCAAGATCGACCTTTCCGTCGACCAGAGCCTGCACCACACGGTTGCAGGCTTCGGCCACGGTGATGTCATGGGCGGCGTTGCGTGCGGCTACCAGCGCCGAAACCGCTTGCTCGGTCGTGCTGCCCAGCTTTGAGCGCACGTCGCTCCATGCGGCGATGCGTATGGCGTTCTCGTTGATCCCAAGATCGCAGATGCGCTTTGCATGGCAGGCCTGCGCGAGTGCCGGCGGCGCCTCTCGCGTGTCGAGCTCTGGCAGTACGGTCGCTTGCGCGGGAGTTGCCAGAGGGTCGTCCAACGCCACGAAGGGCTCGACTGCTGCGAACCACGCGCCGTCGAAGGAGACGCGAATGCTCTCGTCGGTTGGGAAGGCGGACTCGATCTTGCTGCTGCGAGCGACCTTTACGATCGAGGCGAGGATGGCGCGTCGGGCATCCAACGAGAAGATGACGGTCTCGCTGCCGTGCTCATGTCCATTGATGACGACGCGCGAGATCTTGCCTGAGGCGTCGAAGGCATGGCGTGCGAAGAGGGCTGCCAGGCGAAACGCGTATGCCCTTGCCAACGCCGCACGCTCGCGATGGCTGGTGGTGAAGACTGCCATGCAGGCGGGACGGGGGAGCTCAAGCCCAAGCACCACAAGGCCTTCCTCGACGTTTGTCCTGAGGTCATACACCACCCTAAAGGGGGTCCGCAGGCACTCTGCGACATTGCAGATGGTGGAGCGTACGACCCACTCCTCGGGAGTGTCGGCGGGGTTGGCGTCGTGGTAGCACACGCGCAGACCCTCTTCGGTGAGCTGCGAGCGCTCGATGGTCTGCTCGCACATGTCGCGCAGCAGCTTGAGCGCGGGGCCCTTGGCCCTTTCGTCGTCGAGGGCAAAGCTGCGCGCCTCGGGAAGCGCCTGGTTCACGCCAAGGGCGGCCTCGGCGGAGACCAGCGTGTCGTATTGCTGGCTGGTGAGCCCGTCGACATTCTGCCTGATCCAGAACTGATCGGTTCTGGAGAGCTTGCCCGCCTCGCAGGTGGGCGCGTCCTCCCACTCCATGAGGCCGGTTGCTTCGAGCATGCTGACGAGATGGTGCTTGTCGCTTGGTTTGCTGCCGGCTTGGTCGTGGCGCACGAGGTCCTTGAGGGTCGCGAAGACGTCATCCGAGCGACGTATGAGGCTCGAGATGTCGTCCGATGCGTCCGTGGCGGCCGGGGCCTTCTCGGTGGCCTTGGCCTGTGGTGCCGGAAGTGCCGCAGTGCGCTGAGGCTCCTCGAGCTGCGCGGCGGGGGCCTGTGACGCGGCGGGGAGCGCCGCGGGCCTGTACTTTGGCCTGAACTGCTCGATGAAGGTGTACGTGCCTCCCGCCATCATGCAAGCGGAGAGGGGGAGGAGCACGAGCAGCTCGGAGTCCCCCTCAAGGAACAGGCCGATGGAGGCCATGCCCAGTATGAGGCCGGCGATCGTCAGTATGCAGCCGATGACGGCAAACAGGACGGCGACAAACGTGGAGAAGCCCGACCGCTCCGGGCTATTGTTGTTAGAGGCGGATGCCATGGAGACTCCAGACAAGCGTGTGGACAGTACCAGACATTCTATCGCGAGAAGGCGACAGCAACAGAGTCAAGAATGCAAGATTAGGCTGTCGCCGTCAGGGTTTGTTCCCTGCGTGTTGGCCAGCTCATGTCACACGGCAGTAGCGGAGGTCGCTCATGGCGTGATGTCTATGGGATTGTCAATTGCCGAGACAAGGTAGTACACTAGTTCTCACTTTGAGAGGGGGAGCATGACAGAGGAAATCCGGCATGAGCGGTTTGGTGGCGAGCTCAAGAGGTTTGGGCGCGAGTCCGGTAACGTTCGTCTTGAGGTGGTCTCGCCGTACGAGCCCGCGGGCGACCAACCGCAGGCGATAGAAAAGCTTGCCCGCGGGGTAGAGGAGGGCCTGCGCTACCAGACCCTGCTGGGTGTGACGGGCTCGGGCAAGACCTTCACGATGGCCAAGACCATCGAGGCGGTGCAGCGCCCCACGCTCATCATGGAGCCCAACAAGACTCTGGCCGCCCAGGTGGCGAGCGAGATGAAGGAGCTCTTTCCCAACAATGCCGTCGTTTACTTCGTCAGCTATTACGACTACTACCAACCCGAGGCCTACGTTCCCCAGACCGACACCTACATCGAGAAGGACGCCTCCATCAATGAGGAGGTCGAGAAGCTGCGCCATCAGGCGACATCGAGCCTGCTGTCACGACGGGACGTCATCGTGGTTGCGTCGGTCTCGTGCATCTATGGCATCGGAAGCCCGCAGGACTATGCCGGGCTTGCGCCGACGGTGAGCAAGGACGTCCCACTCGAGCGTGACGACCTCATACACGACCTGATCGACATCCAGTATGATCGCAACGACTACGACCTGCAGCGCGGCCACTTTCGCGTACGCGGGGACACCGTTGACGTGTATCCACCCTATGCCGAGAATCCACTGCGCATCTCGTTCTTTGGCGACGAGGTCGAGCTGATTGCCGAGGTCGACGCGGTGACCGGTGAGCTCGTGCGCGAGTTTGACGCCATCCCGATCTGGCCTGCGTCTCACTATGTGACCGAGCGGCCCAAGGTCACCCATGCGCTCAAGACCATTTCGGAGGAGCTCGAGGCTCGCGTTGCGGAGCTCAAGGCGGCAGACCGCCTGCTCGAGGCCCAGCGCCTGTCTCAGCGAACGGCCTACGACCTCGAGATGCTCGAGACCATGGGCTTCTGCTCGGGCATCGAGAACTACTCGCGCCACCTGGACGGTCGTGCACCGGGAGAGGCGCCCTACACGCTCATCGACTACTTCCCGTCGGACATGCTGTGCATCATCGACGAGAGCCATGTGACGGTGCCACAGATTCGCGGCATGTACGAGGGCGACCGCTCACGTAAGGTGACGTTGGTGGAACATGGCTTTCGCCTGCCTTCCGCACTCGACAACCGTCCGCTGCGCTTTGACGAGTTCGAGCAGCGTGTTCCCCAGTACATCTACGTGTCAGCCACTCCGGGCGACTATGAGGAGCGCGTGAGCCAGCAGTCGGTCGAGCAGGTCATCCGTCCCACGGGTCTGCTTGACCCCAAGGTCGACGTCCGTCCCGTGCGTGGTCAGATCGACGACCTCATGGACGAGATCAAGATGCGCACCGACAGGGGCGAGCGCGTGCTGGTGACCACGCTCACCAAGCGCATGGCCGAGGACCTGACTGACCACCTGCTCGACGAGGGGGTCAAGGTTAACTACATGCACTCTGACACCGCAACGCTCGATCGCGTCGAGATCATCCGCGATCTGCGCGTGGGCAAGATCAGTGTGCTGGTGGGCATCAACCTGCTGCGTGAGGGCCTCGACATCCCCGAGGTGAGCCTGGTGGCGATACTTGATGCCGACAAGGAGGGGTTCCTCCGCAACCGCCGTTCGCTCATCCAGACGATGGGACGTGCCGCCCGAAACTCCGGTGGCGAGGTCATCATGTACGCCGATACGATAACTGACAGCATGCGCGAGGCCATAGACGAGACCGCCCGCCGCCGGCGCATCCAGGAGGCCTTCAACGAGGAGCACGGAATCGTGCCGCGAACCATCAAGAAGTCCATCACCGACGTTGCCAGCTTCATTGCCGAGGCCGATGCGACGCTTGAGGGCAAGGAGCGTGGTCGCGGCGACTCGCTTGGACACGGTGCATTCTATAGTGGCTCCGATGGCGCCCCCGAAGACCGCGCAGACACGATCGAACACGTTGCCGACGAGCTCTCGCAGCTTCCTCCCGAGGAGGTGTCGCAGGTCCTTGCCGCGCTCGAGGAGGAGATGGCCGAGGCAGCGGCCAGCATGGACTTCGAGCGCGCCGCCCATCTGCGCGACCAGGTGGTGGCATTGCGCGGGGCCCTCGAGGGGGAGAGCGCCGATGACGTCATCGCACGGCTCAAGAAGACCGACCGCAAGGGTAGCGCACATGCCACTCGCCGGAGGTACCGCAAGCACAAGAAGTAGATGGCTGTGTACAATTCTGTGAATACCGACATTCTTTTGCAGAGGGAGCATGGGCGTGCCGGAGTCCTTCAAGAACATCATCAACTACGTCTGGGAGCATGGGGAGCCGTTCTCTGAGCGCCCGCTGTGCCGCGTGGACAGTCTCGTTTTCTCCCAGCTCTCCTACTTTGTGCTGCCGTCTGAGGCGGTTCCCGCATGGGGCTGGACGGGTCTTCCCATCAAGGAGCTGTGGCGTTCGGACTGGCTCGATTCGATGACGGGACGCATGTACGATCCCGCAGGTGCCAAGCGCCTTATTGCAGCCCTCTCGGCCAGTCCGCGGTTCAGGGATGTGACCATTTGCGGCCATGTCACGCAAATCGATCGCATGACCGAGATGCAGTTCTCGGCCATGTCCTTTAGGATCCTGCCCGATGAGACCTACGTTGCCTACCGAGGTACCGACAACACGATCCTCGGATGGAAGGAGAACTTCAATATGGCGTTTCAGGTGCAGATGCCTGCGCAGGTGCAGGCTATGCACTACCTCGAGCGCACGGCTTCGCGCGTGCCGGGAAAACTGTGGTGTGGCGGACATTCCAAGGGAGGCACGCTCGCGGTATACGCATGCATGACGTGCGATGCGAGCGTCCGTCGGCGCGTAGAGACATGCTTCTCGCATGACGGGCCGGGGTTCACCACGGTCATGCTCGCCGAGCTTCAGGGGGATGACGCCGTTCCCCCTGTTGACAAGACGATACCCAAGTCATCGGTATTTGGCATGCTGTTCGAGACCGACCAGCAGGATGCGCAGGTGGTCCGCAGTGCGAGCAGTGGCTTTGCGCAGCATGACCCGTTGAGCTGGGAGGTCGATGGGTGCGACTTCGTCTTCGAGGAGCGTCTGGGCCGCACGGCAACCTACGTCGACAATTCCCTCAACGCCTGGATCGAGCAGGCGACTCCTGCGGAGCGGCAGCGCTTTGTTGACACGGTCTTCTCGGTCATGGACGCAGGCGACGAGACCTACACGCACGACCTGCGCACCAATTGGCGCACGACAGCGCCACGCATGGCACGCGCCGTGCTTGATCTGCCGGCAGATGACCGTGACCTGCTTGTCCGCGAGGTACTGGAGCTCGTCAAGGAGCTTGCTCCCGGCGGCTCTTAATGCGGTCCCCGGAACCAAATCAGACGATTATGCCTGTGCCTCGATGACCCAGTTCGCGCAGCGTATGCCGTCGGCGGCGGCGCTCATGATGCCGCCGGCATAGCCACCGCCCTCGCCGCAGGGATAGAGTCCAGCCACGCCAACAGACTGGCCATCCTTGCCGCGTGTCACGCGTACGGGTGAGCTCGACCTAGTCTCGACTCCCGTGAGCACGGCATCCGCCGCGTCAAAGCCGCGGAGCTTGCGAGCCATGAGGGGAATCGCCTCGCGGAGGGTATCGGTGATGTAGGGCGGCAGGCACTCGTCGATCGAGCCCCAAGAGACACCTCGGGGATACGTGGGGGTGACGCTACCCGCAGATGTCGATGGGACCGCTTGCAGGAAGTCGCCAACCAGCTGCGCAGGAGCAACAAAGCCTCCTCCGCCTTGCTCGAACGCCTTGCGTTCGCAGGCGCGTTGCAGCTCGAGGCCGGCGAGGACGTCATTTCCGGGCAGGTCCTCAGGGAACACGTTTGCGAGTAGCCCGGAGTTCGCGTTCGACCCGGCGCGATTCGAGAGGCTCATGCCGTTCGTGACCACGCCGTCCTCCTCGCTTGCCGCCGCGACGACATAGCCTCCCGGACACATGCAGAAGCTGAAGGCCCCACGACCGGAAGGGAGGTGAACGGCGAGCTTGTAGGGGGCTGCGCCGAGTGCCGGATGGCCGGCAAAGGGACCGTACTGCGCTCGATCTATGTCGCGCTGCAAGTGCTCGATGCGCACGCCCATGGCAAAGGTCTTACGCTCGAGAAAGACGCCGCGCTCATAGAGCAGCTGGTAGACGTCACGCGCAGAGTGACCGCAGGCAAGGATGACCGAGGATGCCGTCAGGCACTCCTCGCGCAGGATTCTTGTGACGGGGTCACGCGAGACGAGCGTGACGGAATGCACGTGACCACCGCTGACGTCGATGTCGGTCATGCGCGTACGAAGGCGTACCTCTCCTCCAAGCTCGGTGATGCGGGTCAGCACGTTCTCGACGACCGTGGGGAGTATGTCACTTCCCACATGCGGCTTCGCGTCCCACAGGATACGCTCGGGCGCTCCCGCCTCGACGAGCGTCTGCAGGACCAGGCGATGGTAGGGGCTCTTGGTACCCGTCGATAGCTTGCCGTCCGAGAAAGTGCCTGCACCTCCGAGCCCAAACTGTATGTTGCACTCGGGATCGAGCCGTCCAGTCCTGTTGAAGGCATTGATCGCCTCGGTGCGCTTGCGGGAGCCATCTCCGCGCTCAACGAGCAGGGGCTCGAGGCCCGCCTCGACGAGCGCCAATGCGCAGAACAGGCCGGCGCAGCCCGCACCGATGACGATGGGGCGGCTGTCACCAGGCAGACTTGTCGAACGCTGCCACCTGACTGGTGCTTGGCTGACCTGCTGCACCTGCCTGCCCACGCGCCACTTGCGCGCCTTTTGCATGAGCGCGCGCTCTGCGTTGGCGCCACCGCGCAGCAGGATGCGTGCGGTACAGGTCAAGTGCACGTCCTGCTTTTTGCGAGCGTCGACCGAGCGCTTCCTGAGTTCGACTGAGACGAGGTCGTCAGGGGCGAGGCGCAACATGCGGAGCACTGCCTGCCGCACGGCCTTGAGCTCGGCGCCATCGGTGCCGTCCAGGTGGTCGAGGGGGATGCTGATGCCAGAGACTTCGATCATGAGAGTGCCCACCTTGCCGCCGCTTCGCCTGCGACCATGCCGCTCTTCCAGGCCCATGCGAGATTGAAGCCCCCGCAGTCGGCATCAATGTCCAGTGCCTCGCCACAGGCAAAGAGCCAAGGGTGCTCATGTGATGCAAGCGTCGCGGGTTCAAACTGGTCGGTAGCGAGTCCGCCGCGTGTGACCTGCGCATGCTCGGTCTCGGCGGGACCCTCGACCAGCAGGGGAAGCGCCTTGAGCAGCATGATGAGGGCGTCCGAGTCGGACGAGGGCTCGTTGCGCTCGTCCCATTTGATGTGCCAGCGCTCGCGTGCGAGCCGCTCCAGCACCCTGGCGATGACGGGGTCGACGATTCCGTCGACGCAACCGTTCTCAAAGTCTCCCTTGGCAAAGGGGTCCACGAGCTGCTGGAGATCGGAGCGCGAGACGTCTGGCACGAGGTCGAGCTCGATGAGGTCACCCGGCTCGGCCCTCCTCGAGATGTCGAAGGTTAGGATGCCCGATAGTCCGTAGTCGCGGAAAAGCACCTCACCGCGTTCCTGCCAGCTTGGGAAGAAGCTGTCTGCCTTGGTGAGGCTCGCCTTTGCGTGTGCCCGTCGGCCGTCGAGGGCCGAGAGGGGAGAGTCCGCGCAGGCGAGCGGACAGAGCACGGGCGTGCGCCTGCTGGTGCGAAGGCCGAGATTGCCGATGAAGGGGAATGCCTCTCCTCCGGTGGCAAGGATCACGGTCCGTGCGCCGGGGAGGTGGAAGAGGCCGGAATCGTCGAAGGCTTGCGTGTGGGCGACCTCGGCGAGTCCGAGAGGCTCGGTGCCGCACGTCCGTGGGTCGTAGTGACAGGCGTTTCCCTCGTCCTCCATCCACTTTGCGAAGTAGGGGCTCCGTTTGTCATCTGGGACGAAGGAGAGGTCGCAAACCTCGCGACCGGGCGCAAGTATGACACCCGCCTTGAGCGCCCGGGCGAGCAATACGTTGCGCACGCTTGCTGCCTGCCGGCTGGTGGGATAGAGGCGGTCGTCCTCGAGGCCCCACCTCAGCCCGCATTCGCGGAAGAACGAGAGCACGTCGTCGAGCCAACGGGTGCCACATACGCCCTGCACGAACTCCGGGTCGTTGTATCGCCTGGTGTCAAGGCGCACATTGGCAAAGTTGCATCGCCCGTTGCCCGTTGCGAGGATCGGCCGGCCGCACTCGAGGTCGCGTTCGAGGACCACGACCGAGGCCCCTTCCTCAGCTGCCGTAATGGCTGCTACGAGGCCCGATGCCCCTCCTCCCACGACGATCACGTCGCTGTACAGGGGCGTCTCGACTTTACTTGCCTCACGCATGAGCCGCTCGCGCAGTGCCGTCCGCGATTTCCTCTTTGCCACACGTCCTCCTTTGGTCTGCGAGACCCCTATTGTACGCGTAACGGTAAGCTTCGCGGGATTGGCAGGAGCGGTGCGGACCATCGAGGGTGGCACAGGAGTTACCGGAGAGCAATCGTGCCATAAGAGAGCTCCCCGCTCGGAGAATCCGGAACGGGGAGCTCTTACGGGCGGAACGCTTGGATTGGTCGGGCTACGCCTGCTTGTCGTGGCCCTCGATGATCGCGACGGCGTCTGCCAGCACGCCCTGGGGCAATGCCAGCTCGATGGAGCCGAGGTCGCAGGCTTCTGCGATCTTGGGGTCAATGGGCAGCTGGCCGAGCATGTCGATGCCGTACTGCGCACAGGTCAGGGCTGCACGGCTGGGGCCAAAGAGCTCGTGGCGCTTACCGCAGTCAGGGCACTGGAAGTACGCCATGTTCTCCACGAGGCCGATGACGGGGATGTCCATCATCGCGGCCATGTTGACGGCCTTGCCCACGACCATCTGTACGAGATCCTGTGGAGTGGAGACGATGACGACCCCCTCGATGGGCAGGGACTGGAACACGGTGAGTGCTACGTCACCTGTTCCGGGAGGCATGTCGACGAGCAGGTAGTCGATGTCACCCCACATGGTCTCCTCATAGAACTGCTGCAAGGCGTTGCCCAGCACGGGCCCACGCCAGATGACGGGGTCGGTCTCGTTTTCGAGCACGAGGTTGGTGCTCATCATCCTGATGCCGCTGGCGCTCTCTGCGGGGATGATCATGTTGTTCGTGCCCGTGGCCCGCACGTCGGAGAGGCCGAACATCTTGGGGATGGACGGGCCGGTGATGTCGCCGTCAAGGATGGCGACCTTGTGGCCGGCGCGCTGCAGCTCGATGGCGAGGATGCCCGTGACGAGCGACTTGCCCACACCGCCCTTGCCTGAGATCACGCCGATGACGTGCTTGATGTTGGCGTGATCGTTGGTCTGGAACTTCGCGGGGCCCTGATGGCTCTGTGATGTGTGCCCCTGCTTGCGTGAGGCCTCGAATTCGCGGCGGATGGCCTCTTCTTCCTCGGGTGTCATGCAAACCCCTCTCCTGGGTTGTAGCCTGTCTGCTTTTGTGCGGTATGCAACAGAGCCAATTCTACCCAAATGCGCGAGAGTTGGTATACAGATGAGATGGGAATGCTGTTGAGGGGCGTGTCCCCAAAACAACAGAAATGTGGCCGAGGGGCGTGTCCCCTAATCCGCATTCGGCTAGGCTTCGAGACCAGATCTGCATTCGTCCGATAAGCCCAAAAGGTAGTCGGCGGAACAGTCAAGGGTGATGCATTGCTTCTTGAGCAAGTCTGCACGCGGTGTCCGGAGACCGACTTCCCAATTGCTGATAGTCTGGTCGGAGACACCAATGGCTGCCCCTAGATCCACCTGCTTCAGCTTGGCAAGGCTGCGGACTCGAGCGATGCGGCTTCCTATGATCTCATAGTCGGTCAAGATAACCCTCTTTGCAAAAACAAAGTGCAATTATTGACAATTTCGCATGACGGAATACTAGAGGATTGTGGGAACAGAGAATACAAAGTGACTTGTAATAGCGTGACCGTTAGGCAAGCGTATGCATTTGATCGGGATGGCACAAATCTGAATAAACGTGAAAGTGAGCTGTTAAAGATGCTTGAATTGTCTTAAGGCAAATCGCTTTACGATTTGGTGATAGCCAATCGCCCGTCAGGGCATCCGGTGCTCGTACCAGATAACCAAGAGATAACGTCATGTAACTTTTTAATGATGCATGCGATAAAATCATTGTATATAGAGGTTTTATCTACTAGTAGATACCTTCTCGGAAAACGGTGCCGCACGTTTCTATTGTGCACGGTAGTCAGATGGGTGTTCTCACCTTCCGGCAGTGGGCATCCTGCCGCGAAAGCATGCCTCATGCGCTACCATGGGACCATCCTTAGGAGGGAGGGCTCATGGCAAGCATCGTCGACTATGCTCGCACGGCACGTGACACTTTTACCGATCGACCGTTGACGCGCGTGGACGCTCTCTGCCTGGCGTGGCTTGCCTATCTTCGGCTCCCTGTGGAGCTTGGGGTCACAAACCGCGCTGGCGTCCGTCTGGCGGACTTGTCTGAGGATTGGCTGCGTGCGTCGCTCCTTGCCAGCCTTCGCAATGCAGGTCGCTCCTGGGAGCTGCTCGAGGCCATGTCCGAGTCTCCTCGCTTTAGGAACGTGCGCGCCTGTCTGTATGTGAGTGAGTCCGATGAATCCGCGGGTATGCAGTTTAGTGCGACAACGTATGTCCTGCCTGATAATGCGGGCTCGGTGGTTGCCTATCGTGGCACTGACGATACGGTTCTGGGCTGGAAGGAAAACGTTCGCCTGGCCTGCGACGAGGCCATTCCTGCGCAGAGACGTGCAGCCACCTATCTGGAGGACTCGGCCGGCGAGTTGGGTGGGCGTTTCTGGGTCTGCGGGCATTCCAAGGGCGGTGCGTTGGCAACCTACGCCTGCGGCATGGCGCCTGATGATGTGCGAACGCAGGTTGGCGTGTGCTGGTCGTTTGATGGCCCTGGCCTGGCACCAGAGCTCATGTCGACGCCATCGTGGCACGGCGATGCTCCCTTTTGCAAGCTGGTTCCCCGCGGGTCGCTGGTGGGCATGCTCTTTGAGCGCAGCCAGGATGCCATGGTGGTGGTCCGCAGCTCCGCGGATGACGTGCACCAGCATCATCCGCTCACCTGGGAGGTCCTTGGCAACGACTTCGTGCTCGAGCACGGGGTCGACTATGATGCCTGGCGTCTCTCGCAGCGTCTCAACGACTGGCTTGAGGAGATGGGGCCTCAGCAGCGAGCGGAATTCGCCGAGCTCCTATGCTGGCTGATGGATGCGACGGGCGAGACCTCGTTCTCGGATCTGCTGAGGCGATGGTCGTCCAACTCGCAGGGTATGCGCGCTGCGCTGTCAAATGCGCCGCAGGCCGACCAGGACCTCTTTGCACGCGCGATGGATGACCTGGTTGCTACCGTGCTGCTGGGTTCGCGTCAGGAGTTGAGGCCAAGGGACGATACTCCGCAGGCACATGCGGGCTATGCGGCGCGAAAGGTCGAAGACGCCACCGCTCGCGTGAATGACCGCCTGAGCAAGATCGACCGTCTGACAGGACGGTGACGGGTGGCTGTCGTGACGGGTGGCTGTCGTGACGGCTGCCACCACGGGCGCTCGCGACTGAAGTCGTAGGCAGGTTCCGCCTTCCTGCACTTGGGTGCGCATCGAACAGGTTGTGCCAGCCCTGTGATGGCGAAGAAAAGAACATTTGTTCTTTTCTATGAATGAGGTTAAACTGATAGTTCGCTCGAATAAGCTAGGGGAGGGGACTGTCCATGGCATCTGACTCCATCGTCATCCGCGGTGCGCGCGAGCACAACCTTCGCGACATCGACGTTAAGATTCCGCGTGACAAGCTTGTGGTCATCACGGGGCTCTCTGGCTCGGGCAAGTCGAGTCTTGCCTTTGACACCATCTACGCCGAGGGGCAACGCCGCTATGTCGAGAGCCTCTCGTCCTATGCCCGCATGTTCCTGGGACAGATGGACAAGCCCGACCTCGACAGCATCGACGGCCTCTCTCCAGCCGTCTCGATCGACCAGAAGACCACGAGCCGCAACCCGCGCTCGACGGTCGGCACCGTGACCGAGATATACGACTACCTGCGTCTTCTGTACGCACGCATCGGCACGCCGCACTGTCCCGAGTGCGGACGCGTCATCGAGCGTCAGACGACCGACCAGGTGGCCGACAAGGTCCTCGCCCATGCGCAGGGGCGCCGTGCCTTGGTCCTGGCTCCCGTTGTCCTCGGTCGCAAGGGCGAGTTCACCAAGCTCTTTGAGGACCTCTCCCACGAGGGCTTCTCCCGCGTGCGCATCGACGGTGAAGTCCGTGACCTCGGCGGCGACGAGATCAAGCTTGACAAGAAGTTCAAGCACACCATCGAGGTGGTCGTGGACCGCGTGGTCGTGCGCGAGAACTCGCTTGGCCGCATCGCCGAGGCCGTCGAGACGGCCACGCGCATCGCTTCGGGCCGCGTCGGCTTCTACCTGCTTGAGGGACGCGACAATCCCGAGCGGGAGCCCGAGGAGCTGTTGCAGTATTCGCTGGCACTAGCCTGTCCCGAACATGGCCATTCCATCGACGACCTCCAGCCCCGCGACTTCTCGTTCAATGCGCCCTATGGCGCCTGCCCGGACTGTGACGGCATCGGCACGCGCCGCATCGTCGATGCCAGCGCCATCATCGAGGATCCCACGCTCTCCGTGTCCGAGGGCGTCTTTGGCGGCCTGTTCGACCGCTCCAACTACTATCCTCAGATCTTTTCGGCGGTCTGCAAGCACCTGGGCGTCTCAGACGAGACGCCGTGGCAGGATCTGCCCAAGAAAGCCCAGAACGCATTGCTTGACGGCCTCGGTAACACCAAGATCCGTGTTGACTACCACACTCGTGACGGGCGCGACACCCACTGGTTCACCAAGTTCTCGGGCGTTCGCTCGATCCTCTTCGAGAAGTACCAGGAGACCTCGTCCGACACCATGCGGACCCATCTCGAGCGCTTCATTCGCGAGGTGCCCTGCCCCACCTGCCACGGAGCGCGCCTCAAGCCGGAGTACCTGGCGGTGACGGTGGGGGACAAGAACATCCAGGAGGTCTGTGACCTCTCCTGCCGTTCCTGCCTCGAATTCTTCGAGGGTTTGCAGCTTACCGAGCGCCAGCATCTCATCGGTGCGGCCATCGTGAAGGAGATCGTGGCACGCCTGCGCTTCATGGTCAACGTCGGCCTCGACTATCTCACGTTGTCGCGGGCCGCAGCGACGCTCTCCGGTGGCGAGGCACAGCGCATTCGCCTTGCCACGCAGATTGGCGCCGGGCTTATGGGCGTGCTCTACATCCTCGACGAGCCGTCCATCGGCCTGCACCAGCGTGACAACGACCGCCTCATCGACACCCTCCGCCGTCTGCGAGATCAGGGGAACACCGTAATTGTGGTGGAACACGACGAAGACACCATACGTGCGGCCGACTACGTGATTGACATGGGGCCTGGTGCAGGTGAGCTTGGCGGCGACATCGTGGCCGCGGGGACTCCTGCAGACATCGCCCGAAACCCCGACTCGCTGACGGGCGCATACCTCACCGGCCGTCGTATGATCACGCTGCCCGTCAAGCGGCGCAACCCCCGCAAGGGCCAGCTGAAGGTCACAGGCGCCACGGCAAACAACCTCAAGAACGTGAGCGTCAAGATCGAGCTCGGCACCTTCACGGCCGTCACGGGCGTCTCGGGCTCAGGCAAGAGCTCGCTGGTGACCGACACCATCGCCCCCGCGCTCACCAACGCCGTACATCGCTCGAAGCGCATGGTGGGTCCCTATCGCAAGATCGAGGGAATCGACAAGATCGACAAGGTCATTGACATCGATCAGAGCCCTATCGGCCGTACGCCGCGCTCCAATCCTGCCACCTACATCGGTCTGTGGGACGACCTCCGCGCTCTCTTCTCCAGCACGCCAGAGAGTCGCGCACGGGGCTATAGCCCAGGTCGCTTCTCGTTCAATGTCCCCGGAGGCCGCTGCGAGGCCTGCAAGGGTGACGGCCAGATCAAGATCGAGATGAACTTCCTCCCCGACATCTACGTGCCGTGCGAGGTCTGCCACGGAAAGCGCTACAACCGCGAGACGCTTGAGGTCACCTATCACGGCAAGACCATTGCCGACGTGCTCGACATGACGGTCACCGAAGCCCTCGCGTTCTTTGCCAACATTCCGCGCATCAAGCGCAAGCTCGAGACGCTGCACGACGTGGGTCTCGGCTACGTGCACCTCGGCCAGCCGGCAACCACCCTCTCGGGCGGGGAGGCCCAACGCGTCAAGCTTGCCAAGGAATTGCATCGTCAGCAGACGGGCAAGACCTTCTACATTCTCGACGAGCCGACGACCGGCCTGCACTTTGACGACGTGCGCCAGCTCGTCGAGGTTCTCGAGCGTCTAGTTGATGCCGGCAACACGGTTCTGGTCATCGAGCACAATCTTGACGTCATCAAGATGGCCGACCGCATCATCGACCTTGGTCCCGAGGGCGGTGAGGGCGGCGGTACCATCGTCGCCTACGGAACGCCCGAGCAGGTCGCGCAGGTGCCCGAGAGCTATACGGGTCGCTATCTCTCGAGGGTCTTGGAGCGTGACCGCGCCCGTGGGGAGGGCCGTTAGGGATGGCCCGCAAAGAGAGACAGGCGAAGACCAACGCCATGCGCGAGCTGGAGCGTGGCGGGGTGGCTTACGAGATGCAGACCTACGAGGACGATGGGAGCAATGCGTCCGGCTACGGCGTACACGTTGCCGAGGCCTTGGGGGAGGATTCTGACACCGCATACAAAACGCTCGTAACTGTGGCGCCATCGGGCAACCATGTGGTTTGCTGCATACCGGTCGCCTTCGAGGTTGATCTTAAGAAGGCCGCGGCGGCGGCAGGGGAGAAGTCCCTCTCGATGCTGCCGATGCGTGACCTCGAGGCGACAACGGGCTATATTCGTGGGGGCTGCTCGCCGGTGGGCATGAAGAAGTCCTTTCCCACGCTCATAGACGAGACGGCCCAATTGTTCGATCAAATCGGCATTTCGGGTGGCAGGCGCGGTCTGAGCCTCCGCGTCGACCCCGTGGCGCTTGCGGAGTTCCTCGGGGCGTCCTTTGCCGACATCACAAGGGAGGCTTAAGGGTTCATGGCTGATGCTTCCAAGCACTTTGTCACTTCGGATGGGAAGAGTGATGCGCAGGGTCGGGTGATGTCCCGCCAGGAAGATGCGGCGGACGAAAGCCCAAACCGGGAAGCGACCAGGCCCTCCCGGAGTTCCGAGGAGGCAAAGGATGCCCAGGTGGGGCGCTCGACCGCACTTATGAGCGCGCTCGTCATCGTGAGCCGCCTAACGGGCTTCCTGCGCACGTGGGGACAGGCGTACGCCCTTGGTGTCACAGTGACGGCAAGCTGCTACTCGGTTGCCAACAACCTGCCCAACTCCCTCTACGAGATCGTTATCGGCGGCATGCTGGTGACAGCGTTTTTGCCCGTGTACCTGTCGGTCAAGCAACGTGCGGGGACCAAGGGCGCAAGCGAGTACACCTCCAACCTCGTCTCGATCGTGCTGGTGCTTATGGGTGCCGTCACCCTGCTCGGATTCGTCTTTGCCGAGCAGGTGGTGTGGACACAATCGTTCACGGCACGCGAGGATTTTGACAGTGCCCTGGCGGTTTACTTCTTCCGCTTCTTCGTGATAGAGGTCGTGCTCTATGCGCTGTCCTCCATCTTCTCGGGTGTCCTCAATGCCGAGCGCGACTACTTCTGGAGCAGTGCCGCGCCGATCTTCAACAACTTTGTGACCACCGCGTCGTTCATCGCCTACGCGGTGCTTGTCCCCACCAATCCCAAGCTGGCCCTGGTGCTTCTCGCGTTGGGCAACCCCCTGGGCGTGGCGGTTCAGGTTATCGTGCAGATGCCAAGCCTGCGCAAGCACGGCATCAGGCTCACGCCCTATATCAACCTTCGTGACCCAGCCCTCAAGGACACGCTCTCGATAGGTGTGGCCTCGCTGGTCGTGATGCTCTGCTCGTTTGAGACCGCCTCGATCATGACGAGTGCGACGCTGTCGGTCACGGCAGTCGGGGCCTCGGTCTCGTACTATGCGCGTCTGTGGTACACGTTGCCCTATTCGATCCTTGCGGTACCCATCACCACTGCCATGTTCACCGAGCTGTCGGACAGTGTCTCGCAGGGGGACATGGATTCGTATCGCAGGGGCGTCTCGTCGGGATCATCGAAGATCGTCTTCTTCATGGTGCCCTTTGCCATGTATCTGGTGGTGTTCGCGACACCCCTCATTCAGCTTCTGGCCGCCGGCCGCTTTGCGACTGACGAGATAGAGATGACGGCGACCTATCTGGCGGCCCTCTCCGTCTCGCTGCCAGCCTATGGCATCTGCACATACCTGCAGAAGGTCTGCTCGTCAATCAGGCGCATGGGGCTCTATGCCACGGCGCATGTGGTCGCAGCCGCAATCCAGACAGTCGTCTGCATGACGCTGGCAAGTCGCCTTGGCCTATGGATCGTGGCGTTCAGCACCACCATCTACATGCTGGCGGTCGACATCGTCTCGTTCGTAAGCTTGCGTCGCACGGTCGGTTCGATGGGGCTCGGCAGCGTTCTCTGGGCCTTTGTGAGGGCGACCGCCTTTGGATTGGCAGGCTCGGCCGTTGGTGCGGCAATCCTGCACATTCTTCCCGGATGCCTCGATTTCATCGGCTCTCAGACGCTCGTGGCGCTCATCTGCATCGTTGCGGGTGGTGTGCCGGCGTTGCTGGTGACCTTCGGACTTGCGTTCGCGTTCCATGCGCCGGAGGTTTCGGTCATCGGCAACCTTGCCGGGCGTCTGCTCAAGCGCGGAGGGCGCTAGTCGGCTGCGTTTCGTCCACGTTAAAGTAACGCCCGGGTGCCTTTCGTGTCACTTTAGCATGCTAAAGTATTCGCGCCGACTGAGTGCTTATCACCATGGCGTGCAGCGTCTTCTAACGCGCCAAGGTAACGTGCTCTCGGCTTGAAGTGCAAGCAAGCGGGCATGGGCCCGACGAAAGGATAGTTGCGTGCAAACAAGAACTCCCAGCGGCTTTCGAGACATCCTGCCGATCGAGGCAGTTGCTCGCGAACGAATTTCCGACAAGGTGCGCGAATGCTTCTCGTCACACGGCTACCAGCCTGTCGAGACGCCCATGCTTGAGGTCAAATCCTCGCTCGAGCATGGTGGCCGTGTGCCCGAATCGCCATTCCAGCTCTTTGACTCCGATGGCAGCCTGCTCGTCATGCGGCCAGACATAACGCTTGCCATTGCGCGCATGGTGTCGGGTCGCCTCCTTGACGCAAAGCTCCCGCTTCGCCTGCGCTATAACGCGCCAGTCGTGCGCGAGGAGTCGAGTCTCTCAGGTCAGCCTCGCCAGTTCACCCAGCTTGGGATCGAGCTGGTCGGGGGAGAGGGCGTTGAGGCCGAGGCCGAGGTCATTGCTCTTTTGGGCGAAGTCCTCAGGGTCCTTGAGGTTCCTGCCTGGCGCATCGTGTGTGGTTCGGTAACGCCGCTGACTGCCCTACTTGATGCCTGCTCCCCGAGCGAGGAGTTCCGTGCTCGAGTTCTCACCCTGGTGCACGAGTCCGACCTGGTGGGACTGGACGAGTATGTCTCGTCGTCGGACATTGATGCCGCCGCCGCTCATGCGCTCATGCGCCTTCCGCGCCTTGCTGGAGACGAGAGCGTCATCGATGAGCTCGACGACCTGCTCGACGAGGCCGGGGTAGATCCCGATCGCAGCGGCACCACAGAACTGAGAGCCCTCGTGGCCGAACTGGGGGACCTTTCGGCAGAGGGCGTCCTCGGCTTTGACTTCTCGGTCATGAACTCGTTTGACTACTACACCGGCGTCATCTTCAAGGGCTATGCAGAGGGAATCACGGCCGCCATCGCCTCGGGTGGGCGCTATGATGCCGTCCTTGAGAGCTACGGCCTGTCGGGCGTTGCGGCCTGCGGCTTCATGCTATCCCTCGAGCGCCTTCAGGAGATCCTCGGCGAGCAGGGTGAGTCGGGAGTCGTGGCCCCTGGCGTCAGGGTGGCCGAGCGCCCGCTGCGCATTGCCGTGCCCAAGGGTGGCCTGTTCCGTGATGCGGTAAGGTTGCTCGAGGCTGCCGGATTGCCGACTGAGGAACTGCGAAACCCGGGGCGAAGGCTCATTATTCCCGCCGGCGACGTGGACTACGTCATCGTCCGTGCGCAGGACGCACCGGTGCTCGTCGCGCACGGTGGGGCTGATTGCGGCATCTGCGGCAGCGACTCTATCATCGAGGCTGGTGTCGATCTGGTCCAGCTCGTCGACCTCGGCTTTGGTGGGTGTCGCTTTGTGGTTGCCGAGCCTGCGGCGCTCATGGGAGCCGCCGAGCGTGCGTATGCGTGGCGTGGAACGGTTCGGGTCGCAACCAAGTATCCCCGCATAACGCGCGCCTATTACGAGCGCATCGGACAGCAGGTCGACATCGTTCAGCTGCATGGAAACATTGAGCTTGGACCTATCGTGGGGATGACTGACCGCATCGTCGACATCACGGCTACGGGCACCACGCTTGCCGAGAACGATCTCGTGGTGGTCGACGAGGTGCTCGAGTGCACCGCACGTTTCTTCTCGGGGCCGGCTGCGTATCGCAGCAATCCGCGCATCCGCGAGCTGTCGGAGCGCCTGGCCGCCATCGTTTCTGAGAGCAAGGAGTAGCGCATGCGTGAGATAACCCTGACCGGCAAGCAGCGACTCACCGTAAATGACCTGCGGCGAAGCGGGGCTCTGCCGCGCGAGATCGAGGAGAGCGCACAGGCAATCGTCGATGATGTGCGCGAGCGGGGCGACGCTGCGGTGCGCGAGTACTGCATGCGCTTTGACGGGGCATGCCCGGAGAGTTTTCTCGTCCCAGACGCACTGGTGAAGAGCGCGCTCGATATGGTTGATGCAGAGTTTGTCGAGGCGCTTGAGCGTGCGCACCGTCAGATTCGGGACTTCCATGAGCGCGAGCGCGAGCAGTCATGGTTCACGACGCGCGCCGACGGCACCATCCTCGGGGTGAAGGTCACGCCCGTTCCCTCGGCTGCGGTATACGTACCGGGTGGTCGCGCACAGTACCCCTCCACCGTCCTGATGGATGTGATTCCCGCAAAGGTCGCTGGCGTAGAGCGCGTCGTTATGGTGACGCCACCACAGCGCGACGGGTCCCTGTCAGCCTACACGTTGGCCGCCGCCGCGCTTGCCGGCGTCGACGAGGTATATGCCGTGGGAGGTGCCCAGGCCATTGGCGCAGTTGCCTATGGCACCGATACTATCCCCAAGGTATCCAAGATCGTAGGTCCCGGTAACGCGTACGTCGCTGCGGCAAAGCGCTATGTCTCGGGCGAGGTGGGCATCGACATGATTGCGGGGCCGTCCGAGGTCTGTGTCTTTGCCGATGCTACGGCTGATCCGGTGGTCGTGGCTGCCGACCTCATGGCTCAGGCGGAGCATGACCCCCTTGCCGCGTGTTACCTTGTGACCACGGATGCCGCGCTGGCAGGTCGCGTGACAGGCGCCATCGAACGCCTGGTGTCGCAAAGCCCCCGCGAGGAGATCACGCGCGCCTCGCTGGATGACCAGGGCATCATCGTGACCTGCGACTCTCTTGACGCCGCCATCGACGCCATCAATCTCATCGCTCCCGAGCATCTCGAGTTGCATGCCCCCGAGGCCATGTCTCTGCTCGGCCGCATCAAGAACGCCGGTGCCATATTCGTGGGTCCATGGAGTTCCGAGCCCCTGGGCGACTACGTCGCCGGTCCCAACCATACGCTTCCCACCGGAGGGACGGCTCTCTTCTCGAACCCCCTTGGCGTCTACGACTTCCAGAAGCGCTCGAGCGTCATCGCGTACACGCCCGAGGGACTTGCCGCCGATGCGCCTGCGGTGCAGGCCCTTGCACAGGCAGAGGGCCTTTGGGCGCACGCACTGTCGGTGGGCATGAGGCGCAAGCTGGTTGAGCAGGGCATCGAGACGTTTGACGATCCCATAGCCGCGTGCGAGGACGCCCTTCATACCGCATGGCCCCGCAAGCTTGACGCCCCCGGTAAGGTGATGCTGTAATGGCGGGCCTGTCCGATCGCGTGCGCGCGCTGGTGCGTCCCGAGATTGCGGCCCTCAGTCCCTATGACCCCAACTTCACACCTTGCGACATCAACCTCTCTGCCAATGAGAATACCTATGGCATGCCTGAGGAGGTACGTCGAGCAATAGATGAGGCGATCGCCCGCTCGCAGACCAATCGCTATCCCGACCCCATGTCAAACGAGCTCCGGGACCTGATTGCCGCATGGCGTGGCGTCGCCCGCGAGAACGTCTGTGTGGGCAACGGTGGCGATGAGCTGCTCTTCAACTTCTTCCTCGCCTTTGGAGGACCGGGCAAGACGCTTGTGGACTGCCCTCCGACCTTCACGGTCTATGACATCTACTCTGGGATGCTGGGAACCCAGGTGGTTCGTTGCTGGAGGGACGACGAGACCTTCGAGCTCGACATGCCGCGACTTCTCGAGGCCGCTCGCACGGCAGACATGGTCATGGTTACCTCTCCCAACAACCCAACAGGCAACGTAATCTCGCGTGATGATGCCGAGAGGCTCTGCGAGGCCTGTCCGGGAATCGTGATGATCGACGAGGCCTACATCGAGTTCTGCGAAGAGGGCGTATCGTGCGAGCCGTTGCTTGCATCCTGCGACAACCTGATCATTCTCCACACCTTCTCGAAGGCGTTCTGCCTGGCGGGTGTGCGTGTGGGCTACGTCCTTGCGGCACCCGATGTGATCGAGGCGCTGGGCGCCGTCAGGCAGCCATACACCGCCGACGTGTTCGCGCAGGCCACGGCGCAGACGGTCGTGTCGATGCGCGAACGATTTGTGCCCACCATCAAGACGATTCGCTCGGAGCGCGAACGGCTCTCTCGAGACCTGGCCGCAATTGGCGGAGTGCGGGTCTGGCCCAGCCAGGGCAACTTCATCCTCGTCCGTATGCAACAAGCTGGTATCGTACGCGCCCGCCTGCGTGACCAATACTCCATACTGGTGAGAGACTTCTCGCAGGCGCCTGGACTGGACGATTGCCTGCGCGTCACGGTCGGAACGCCTGCCGAGAACGATCGGCTCGTACAGGCGGTCGCATCCATCCTGAAGGAGGTAGCATGAGTCGTACTGCCACGGTGACAAGAACCACCGGTGAAACCGACATCAGGATAGAGCTTGACCTCGATGGAACGGGGGCGAGCGACATCTCGACGGGTGTGGGCTTCTTCGATCACATGCTGACGGCTCTCTCTCGCCATTCACTCATCGACATGACCGTTCGCTGTAAGGGCGACACCTGGGTCGATGATCACCACACCGTCGAGGACGTGGGCATCGCCATGGGACAGGCCCTGCGCATCGCGTTGGGTGACAAGGTGGGCATCCGTCGCTTTGGCGATGTGTGCGTCCCGCTCGACGAGGCGCTCATACTGGCATCCGTCGACATTTCTGGTCGCGGCGAGCTCTACTGGGACGTTCCCATCACGGCCCAGAAGGTCGGTACGTTCGACACCGAGCTGGGGCACGAGTTCTTCTGCGGCTTTGCGCGTGACGCTGGCATAACGCTGCACCTAAGGGAGCTCTGCGGCGAGAACGCCCACCACATCCTCGAGGCGACTTTCAAGTCATGCGCCAGGGCGTTGCGTGCTGCGGTCGAGCCCGATCCGCGTGTCTCTGGCGTTCCTTCGACTAAGGGGGTGCTGTGATGGCTCACGAGATCGTGGTCGTCGACTACCACAAGGGCAACCTGTTGTCGGTTGCTCGCAGTATGTCGTCTGTTGGCGCCGAGGTCGTGATCAGTGACGACCCGCAGACCATTGCCGAAGCCCATGGCATCATCCTTCCCGGCGTAGGGAGCTTTGAGGATGCCATGCGCTACATACGCCCGTCAGGCCAGGGTGATGCGATGGTCAACTCGATCAGGCGGGGCGTACCGTTCTTGGGCATCTGCCTCGGGCTTCACCTGCTCTTTGACCGTGGTTCCGAGCATACGAGCGACGCTTGGGGCAACGGCTGGGTCCCTGGCCTTGGCATACTGAAGGGATCGGTAACGCGGCTTGAGTCCGACAGGCTGAAGGTGCCCCATGTGGGCTGGAACCAGCTCCATCTCACCGAGCATGGTAGGCAGTGTCCCCTCTTCGTCGATGTGCCCGAAGGGTCGAACGTCTACTTCACGCACTCATATGCACTGGATGACGACGTGGATCCCGGAATCGTGACCACGCGCACCCACTATGCGCGGTCGTTTGGCTCGAGCATCTGGGCCGACAACGTCTTTGGCGTGCAGTACCATCCAGAGAAGTCCTCGGCCACGGGCATGCGCATCCTGTCGAACTTCCTGCGCTACGTGAGGGGATAGCCCATGATCGTGTTTCCCGCCATCGACCTTATCGCCGGGAAGGTCGTGCGCCTCTCTCGCGGCGATCGCTCGAAGATGGACGTGTACTCTGATGACCCCGTGGCGGTTGCGGAGGACTTTGCGCGGCGCGGGGCGTCGTGGATTCATGTGGTTGACCTGTCCGCCACATTCGAGGAGGATGACGACGCCTTGGCGCGCAACCAGGCGGCGATCAGGGCGATATGCGCTGTTCCGGGCATATCCGTCGACACGGGTGGCGGCGTGCGGAACATGGCTGCAGTCGAGCGCCTCGCGCAGGCTGGCGCGCGACGCATCGCGGTGGGGACCGCGCTCGTTCGCGACAGGGCCTTCGCACGCGAGGCGGCGCGCGAGTATGGTGAACTGCTGGTCGCGGACATAGCGGCACGCGATGGCAAGGTGCGGGTGAATGGCTGGCGCGAAGGCGTCGACCTGCAGGCAGACGAGCTGATCGGTGAACTCGTTTCGTTGGGGTACCAGCACCTCGTCTTTACCGACGTGGCACGTGACGGGATGCAGACGGGCATCGATGTGGGGGCCTATCGTCATATCGCGAAGGTCGCGGGCTTTCCCGTGGTTGCCTCCGGCGGGATCGCAACGCTCGATGACCTCCGGTCTCTCGTCTCGCTGGGACCAGAGACGATCGAGGGTGCCATCACGGGGCGCGCACTTTACGAGGGGAACTTCACGCTCGAGGAGGCCCTTGCCGCAGCAAGCTGACGGGTTGCGAGGGCGAAATCCTGGCACGCGATGGTGCCAAAAGAGCCAGATCTTGCGACATACGAACGAAGGAGAGCCAGATGCTCACAAAGCGAGTCATTCCATGCCTGGACGTCAAGGATGGACGCGTCGTCAAGGGTGTCAACTTCGTCAACCTCGTCGATGCGGGCGACCCTGTCGAGCTGGCAAGCGCCTATGACCGCGAAGGTGCCGACGAGGTCATCTTCCTCGACATCACCGCCACATCCGATGACCGCTCCACGACTATTGACCTCGCCTCGCGCGCTGCGGAAGAGCTGCGTATTCCCTATACGGTCGGTGGAGGGTTTCGTGACATCGAGGGCATGACCAAGATGGTTGCGGCTGGTGCCGACAAGGTGTCGGTCAACTCGGCCGCCATCAAGAACCCCGAGCTTATCTCCCTTGCCGCTGCGGCTTTTGGCAGCCAGGCGGTCATCTGCGCCATCGACGCGAAGCGCGTGGGCAAGTCCGACAAGTGGGAGGTGTATGTGGCCGGTGGACGCAAGGCCACGGGCATCGACGCCGTCGAGTGGGCGCAGGAGGCGGCTCGGCGCGGTGCGGGCGAGATCTTGCTGACGAGCATGGACCGAGACGGGACGAAGGAGGGCTTCGACCTTGCCCTCACGCGTGCGGTGGCACGTGCGGTGCCGATTCCCGTCATTGCCTCAGGAGGCGTGGGCTCGCTCGAGCACTTTGCCGAGGGCATAATCGAAGGCGAGGCCGACGCGGTGCTTGCCGCCAGCGTCTTCCACTTTGGCACCTTCAGCGTCCGCCAGGTCAAGGAGTACATGGCCTCTCAGGGCATCCCCGTACGCCTGGACTTTTAGGGACGTCAAGCGGTTGCGTGGTGATGGCAGCGAAGCGATGGTGGGGGAGTAAGGCATGGCATCCACACATGACGATTCCGTCAAGTCCTCCTATGCGGGCGAGCGGCTCGAGGCGGTGCGTCTTGACGATATCGCCCTCAAACTCGATGGCTTGGGCCTCATCCCTTGTGTCGTGCAGCAGGAGGACACGGGCGAGGTACTGATGGTCGCTTGGATGAACGAGGAGTCCCTGCGCCTCACGCTCGAGACGGGCACCACGTGGTTCTGGTCACGCTCGCGCCAGGAGCTTTGGAACAAGGGGGCAGCCAGCGGAAACATGCAAAAGGTAAAGAAACTGCTGGTAGACTGCGATGCCGACACGCTTGTTGCGGTGGTCGACTCGCCGGGTCCCGCCTGTCACACAGGGCACCGCAGCTGCTTCTTCCGGGAGATCCCAACTCAAGCTTAAAGGTGGAGTCAAGCTTCGCTTTGGTCGATGCACGGTAGCTTATAACGGACGACGTAATGCCAAGTACGGCTTTTCGATGGCAGCGTGTTGCGGCCTTCCGTTGGCCTTTGGAGTTGTGTATCTGATGCGGTGAGTCGCGGCAGGCGGTCGCTTGGGTTCGTCCGAAGTGCTAACGTGAACAACTATCTGACGGAACTCGCCATTTAGGGAGGCCGACGTGAACTTAAAGCGAACGGGCAGGGCTGCCGTAAGTGCGGGCATCTCGCTGATGCTTGCCTTGGCTCCCGTGTCCCCGAGTGTTGCCTTTGCGGCGACCAACTCTGCGATAGAGAGCACGAGTGCCGAGCTCGAGGCGGCTCGCGCCCATCTTAACGATCTTGCGAGCCAGTGCGAGACGAAGTTTGCCGAGCTGGAGGACCAGCAGGCGGAGCTCGAGAGCACTCGCCAGCAGATTACCGACACCGAGGGCCAGATCGAGGTCAAGGAGCAGGAGCTCACCGACGCTCGCGCGGTTCTTTCGCAGAACATCTCAGAGAACTACAAGACCGGCATCAACTTCCTGTCGTTCCTTCTGGGCTCCGACTCGTTTGACGACCTCGTGTCGCGCGTGTACTACGCCGATAAGGTCGCGGCACATCAGAACGAGGCGATCTCGACGGTCCTGACCATCCAAGAAGAGCTTGACGCGCAGAAGGCCACGCTGGTCAGCTCGCAGGAGAAGCAGGAGGAGCTCGTCGCCAAGACGCGCGAGACCGCAAGCGAACTGCAGCAGGTCGTCACCGAGCAGCAGACTTACGTCAACGGCCTTGACGCGCAGCTCCAGGCGGAGATTGCAGCTCAGCAGGAGGCCGAGCGCAAGGCGGCCGAGGAGCAGGCTCGCAAGGAGGCCGAGGAGCGTGCCCGCCAGGAGGAGGCTCAGCGGCAGGCCGAGGCTGCCCAGCAGGGTCAGACCCAGTCCCAGACCACGCAGGAGCAGACCTCCGATGACGAGGGGACGGGCAATTCTGGCGGCGGTTCGACCTATGTTCCCACTCCGGCACCGACTCAGACCTACACGCGCCCGGTGTCCAATCTGGGTTCGGGCGTGGGTGCCGCAATCGAGTATGCCAAGTCCCAGCTGGGCGTGAGCTACTCGTGGGGCGGCAACGCCATCGCCTATACCGAGTTTGACTGCTCGGGCCTCGTGTGGTGGTCGTTCCAGCAGGCCGGCATCTCGATTCCGCGTGGCCAGCGCCTGAGCAACGGCTATAGCAGCTCGATGATCGGTTGGTGCCTGAGCAACGGAGGCTGGACCACCAGCCAGGCCAACCTGCAGGCCGGCGACCTCATGTTCTGGGGTTCAAGCGTCGAGTCGACGGGTCACGTGGGCCTGTGCATCGGCAATGGCCAGATGATTCACTCCAACTGGAACGGCGTCGAGATCACCAGCGTGTACTACAACGCGGGCTCGTTCGTCGGTGGTGGCCCCGTCGTCTAACGATAGGCGCGCAAAGGTAAGAGAGAGCGCGGCGTTCCTAGGGGCGCCGCGCTTGCGTTTTGGGCGAGAGTCGCCCATGGATGGCACACATGCTCCCCGGGAGCTACTGTGCCATCGCTGCAATATGGTCGAGCGCACGTCTCAATCCCACGATGGCACAGCAGCTCCCGGGGAGCATGCGTGCCACTGTGCGTCGTGACGATGGGCTCGGGCTTATGCTCGACTTGCTATACCACAAGCGATCCCGCCTGGCGGGATGCGAGATAGATCTGCACGCAGCGGTCGGCGAGGACGTCGAGCGAGTCGTAGAACCACGCGGGCTTCTCTGCAAGGGCCTGATAGATGACGGAGAGCTCCGTGCATCCAACGATGACGGTGTCGCATCCGCGCGCACGCAGCTGCTCACCAAGATCGAGGAGCTGACGGGGGTCATAGGTGGCCCCCGCCTTCACACCGTCGTAGATGAGCGACGTGACCTCACGCTGCTGCTCCGCGAGCGGCTCGACGGTCTTGAGTCCGTAGCGACCAAGGTAGTCCTGGAAGACGCCGGACGACACCGTTCCCTCGGTTGCGAGCAGACCCACGGTGCTCCCCTCGCCGGCCTCGCCGGCGATACGCTTGGCGGTCTCCTCCATGATGTTGACGACGGGGATATCCACTGCGTTGACGATGCCCTCGTAATAGTAGTGGGCGGTGTTGCAGGCGATGGCGATGTAGTCGGCTCCGGCGCGCTCGAGCCAGCGTGCGACGTTTTCCATCTCGGGCTGGGGGTTTGGCTTGCTGTGGTCGAGGATGTGAGCCGTACGGTCCGGGATCTGCGGATCGTTGAAGACGATCATGGGCATATGCTCCTGGTCGCGCCTGGCAGGGGTCTTGCGTATGAGCGCCTCCATGAAGCAGGCAGTTGCCAGGGGGCCAACCCCGCCTATGATGCCAAGAATGGGTTTGTTCATCGTCCAATTCCGTCCGTAGAGCCGTAAATGTCGCATAGGCTATTCTAACCGCACCATGTGGAGGACATGAGTTCTGTTTCTACCATGCAAATGGGACCGCGTTGGCGAAGGCGTATCTACAATGGTTCAGATATGACGTGACCGCCCAATGGGCGTCTGTGAGGAGTATCGCGTGACCGAAATCAGAGAACTGAGCAAGGACGAGTTTTCCCGTCTTGTCGAGGAGGCTGACATCCTCGTTCCCATCGAGCAGACGATGGCATGGGCTGACTACCAACAGACCGTCGAAGGCCGCACCTTCTGGGGATGCCTCGCCTTTGCGCGGGCAGGCGTTGACGTGGCGTATGTGAGCCTTGTCGACTACGAGACCCATGGATACCACTACCTGCGTGCGCATCACGGTCCGATGTGGCTCGAGGCCCCATCGGCCGAAGAGGAGCTCGAGGCCATGAAGGCGCTTGTCGCCTACGTGCGCGCACACGACCGCAAGGTCGCGTTCATGCGTCTCGCCGTCGATCACGAGCTGGAGCTGACCCATCCCACGCTCTCGTCCATTCCCTATGACACGACGGTGCACGTCGATGTCACCGGTGGGGACGAGGCGATTCTGGCAAACATGAAGGCCCGTGGTCGTCGAGATGTGCGCAAGGCACTGCGCGAGGCTCCTATCACCTGCGCGGATGAGACCGAGCGGGCACTCTCGTCATTTGACGAGTACTACGCCATCATGCGCGAGACCGCCGAGCGCGACGGCTTCACTCCCGCGCCCAAGAGCGACTACGAGGACATGGTGCGCATCCTTGGTCCCGAGCACTGTCGCGTGTTTGCGGGGCGCCTGGAGGACGGACGGCTTGCGACGTGGTCGATCTGCACCAAGTCGGGCACTCTGGGGACCTACTACTATGCCGCGTCGAGCGCCGAGGCGCGCCGTGGCAACGTGACCGACAAGCTCTTCTACTTTGCGTGCTGCGAGCTTGGTCGCCTGGGCTGTGAGGTGTTCGACCTCATGGGCATCGGCTCGGACTTCTCTCCCGCGCTCAACAGCCTCAACACCTTCAAGACCAAGTTCGCCGCCGAGGTGACGCACGTTGCGCCCGACCGCGATGTCCCGGTGAAGGGCGCCTTCTACAAGACGCTCTGCATGGGGAAGCAAGTACTGAGCGCGGTCCGCAATCGCGGCACGCAAGAGTAGGCGAGGAGAGACACATGGCAAGGAAGTTTGTCCCTGTGCTTCTGGGGACCGAGATCGGCGCCTACGGCATGGCGCGTGCGTTTTGGGAGGCCTACAAGGTCAAGAGCGTCGCGTACGGCACCTTCCCCCTCACGCCGACGGCGCATTCCAAGTTCATCGAGCAGCGCTGCGACCCCGGGTTTGCCAACGCAGAGACCTTCGTGGCGGTGCTCAATCGTGACGCTGCGACCTTTGGGGACGCCGTGCCGCTGATCATTCCCTGTGGCGACGACTACTCGGTGCTTCTGTCCGAGCACAAGAGCGAGCTCGATGAGCGCTACATGCCCATCTGCTCGGGCCCGGGCGTCCTCACCGAGCTCGAGAACAAGGCCTCCTTCTATGCGCTCTGCGAGCGAGAGGGGGTTCCGTATCCCAAGACGGTGCGTGTTGACAGCGCCGACGTGCCCGACTTGCCCTTCCCGTTCCCCGTCGCGGTGAAGCCAACCAATGCCGCACTGTATCGCGAGCATCCCTTCGAGGGCCAGAAGAAGGCCTTCATCCTCGAGGACCGCGACATGTTGGCAGAGACCCTCCGCCGCATCTATGCCTCCGGCTATGACGAGGGGCTGGTCATCCAGGACTTCATTCCCGGTGGGGACGAGAACATGCGCGTGCTCAATGGCTACGTGCGCTCCGACGGCACGGTGTCCCTGCTGTCGTTGGGCCACCCGATCCTCGAGGACTGCGCCCCCATGCGCATCGGCAACTATGCGGCCATCGTGAGCTACGGCGACGAGCAGGTCTACGAGACGGTCGAGCGCCTGCTCGAGCACGTGAGCTACTTTGGCTACTTCAACATCGACATGAAGTACGACGAGCGCGATGGGATCTTCAAGCTGCTCGACTTCAACCCGCGCCAGGGGCGGAGCAGCTTCTTCACGACCCTCTCGGGCCACAACCTCGCACGCTGTGCGGTCGAAGACGTCATCGAGGGTCGCCGCGAGGCGCCCGTCCATGCCAGTGAGGAGGTTCTGTGGGTCGGCGTCCCCAAGACCATCGTCCGTCGCTATGCGGCCGAGGGACCCGACAAGGACTGGGCCATGCGCCTGATGCGCGAGGGGCGCGTGGGCACGACGCTGTTTGGCGCGCACGACAATGACCCGCGTCGCCTCTGGAACATGTCCAAGCTGTGGGTGCACTATATCGTCGACTTCAAGAAGTACTTCGGCAAGCGCGACCTGGAGGAGTAGGCAACGATGGCTGACGTGCAGACGGAACTGCGGGAGACGCTTGCTACCCGTACGGGAACCGATGCGGGCGACTGGTTTCTGGTCTTCAGGGCGCGCCATGGCATGCTGGTGGTTCTGCGCGAGCTTGCCCGCCTGCATGGCGAGGGTTCCATCGTCACGCAGCTCCTGACCTGCTGCACCGCCGTAGATCCCATCATCGCAGCCGGGTTGCACCCGCTCTATGGTGACGTGTCGGCAAAGACGCTGTCGCTCGACGCGGGCACGCTTCCCACCGACCCCTCCGTCATGGGCATCGTCGACCAGCACACGTTTGGCTATATCGACGTGGCCTCATCGAGGGCATTGCGCAAGGCCGCCGACGAACGCGGTGCGGTGCTGCTCGAGGACTGCGCGCATTGCGTGGGGCGTTTGGCAACCGACGATGACGACATGCCCTACGCCGACTTCTCGTTCCATTCCTTTGGTGTCGAGAAGATGCTGCCGACTTACTTTGGCGGCGCGGTATGGGTCAATCCGCGCATGAAGGATACGCAGCTTCACGATGCCGTGGCGGCCGCGCTCTCCTCGCTGCCAGAGCCCGCGGGAAAGCTGGCCAAGGCCATGCGCAGCTACCGCACGCAGATTCGCGCCCTCAACCACATGCCGGCAAAGCTGGCACATGGCCTGCGCGAGCGCATGGTGGCACACGGGAGCTTTGAGCCGGCCATCGCCCAGGGCGAGATGGCGGGCGAGGTCGCCCATGAGCCCATGCGCATGGATGCCTGGTCGTGCGAGCAGGTCATCGGTCCGCTCGAGGCACTACCGACCAGCCTCGACCTCCGTGTCGCGGCCCTCGACACCTATGCTCGCGAGCTTGCGGACGTGCATGGGGTCAAGGTCTCCCGCACGTTGGTGGGCTCAGGCCAGCCGCTGCTTCGCCTTGCGGTCAATCTTCCGACCAACAAGGAGGCCGACGATGCGATTGCCGGCATCGCCGCTGCAGGCCTCTATGCCGTTCCGTGGTATAGGCCGCTTCTGTACCCCGGTGTGAGCGATCCGCGCATATACGGCTACGATGGATCGCTCGGCACTCTTCCGAACACGGCAGCCCTCACTCGTGGCACAGTGGCGCTGCCCTGCGACTTGAGCCCGGCTCGGGTGCACGACGTTGCCAAGGCACTGCGCGGTGCCGTGGTCTCACGATGAGCGTCAACGAATCCTCGCACGTCACCGACTTCGACCTCGAGGCGCCCCGTCCTGAGGACAAGGGCCTGGCGAGCATTGCCGAGCAGGTCTCCCGTGTTCCAACCGAACCTGGCTGCTACCTGTGGAAGGATGCTGCGGGCGAGGTCATCTATGTGGGCAAGGCCAAGAACCTTCGCGCTCGCATGCGGCAGTACGTGACTCTGCAGGACGATCGCGACAAGATTCCGCTTATGATGCAGGTCGTTCGCAGCTTTGACTATGTGGTCGTGGGCAGCGAGCACGAGGCTCTGGTGCTCGAGCGAAACCTCATCGAGCAGTACCACCCATACTTCAACGTCGACTACAAGGACGACAAGAGCTACCCGTTCATCGCGATTACCGAGGGCGACGTCTATCCCGCCATCAAGTACACGCGCGAGAAGCATCGAAAGGGGACCCGATACTTTGGCCCCTACACCGATGCGAAGGCGGCGCGCGAGACGATCGCGATGCTGCGCAAGGCGGTACCCATCTGCATCGGGACCTGTGCCGAGTGGAAGCGCTCCAAACGCTACCTCGACAGCCATCCCGATGACGTGGCTGTGGCAAACCTGGTGCTGGCCGAGCGGGGCAGGCCGTGCTTTGACAGCCACGTCGGGAGAGGCCCGGGCGTGTGCTGTGGCGCTATCACCACCGCCGACTACGGGCGTCACGTGCGTCAGGTCGAGCAGTTCCTTGAGGGGCGCCGGTCCCAGATCATCGGAGACCTGCGCGAGCAGATGGCCGAGGCGGCGGCCGAGCTCGAGTTCGAGCGGGCGGGGCGCATCAAGCATCGCATAGAGGTACTCGAGGGCCTCGATGACCGGCAGCAGGTCGTGTTCTCGTCCGACGTCAACCTTGACCTGCTCGGATTCTATCGCGAGGAGACCATCTCGGCTGCCTGCGTCTTTGTGGTGCGTGAGGGCCGCGTCATCCGCTCGTCGGAGTTCATCCTCAACAAAGGCGCCGACGTGACCGAGACGGAGCTGGTGGAGGGCTTTGTCAAGCGCTATTACGGGGAGACGGCGGACATTCCGGCCGAGGTGTGCGTACCCTGCGAGCTACCCGATGCGCAGCTGCTCGGGGAGTGGCTCGCGGAGAAGCGCCAGCGCGCCTGTCGCGTGCATGTGCCCAAGCGTGGAGAGAAGCGACATCTTCTTGGCATGGCGGCCGACAACGCCCATCATGCGCTCAACCGCTACATGGTGCGCACCGGATATGCGGATGACCGCACCAACCAGGCGCTTCTTCAGCTCGAGAGCGCGCTTGCCCTCGATGCCCCGCCACTGCGCATCGAGTGCTTTGACATCTCGACGCTGCACGGAGCCTTCACGGTCGCCTCGATGGTGGTCTTCACCGACGGGCGTCCCGACAAGGGCCAGTACCGCAAGTTCAAGATCCGCACCGAGCTTGACGAGGCCAACGACTTCGTGAGCATGCAGGAGGTGCTGGGCCGCCGTTATGGGCCCAAGAACATGTCGGACGAGCGCTTTGCGAGCCGCGCGCCCGACCTGCTGGTGGTCGATGGTGGCAAGCCACAGCTCACGGCGGCGCTCGAGCAGCTTGACGAGCTGGGGTTGGACATCCCGGTGTGTGGCCTGGCCAAGTCGGACGAGGAGGTCTTCGTCCCATGGGACGAGACTCCGGTGGTGCTGCCGAGTGGTTCGCCCTCGCTCTACCTCATCAAGCAAGTGCGCGACGAGAGCCACCGCTTTGCCATCACCTTCCACCGAGAGCTGCGCACCAAGGCGCAGGGAGTGTCGGTGCTCGATGAGGTCGAGGGGGTCGGCCCCAAACGGCGGAAGGCCATCATGCGCCACTTTGGGTCGATGAAGCGCCTGCGTGCCGCGAGCGTGGATGATATCGCCCAGGTCAAGGGCGTCCCGCAGCAGGTTGCGGAGGACGTGTGGAAGACGCTGCGCGCCTGGGAGGCGGAACAGCAGCGGGAGATCGGATAGGGGAGCCATGAACCTAGCCACGACGACGGGATTCGTGCCCGGATTCACGACCGAGCTCAACTTGCGCGAGTTGGGCGGATTGCCCACCGCGGACGGGCGCCACGTGCGCCGCGGGCTCTTCTTCAGGGGCAGCGCACTGTCGGGACTATCGGACGACGAACGGGCCCTCGTCGATGGCATGGGCCTGCGCTTCATACTCGACCTGCGCGCCGCGGGGGAGGCAGAGGGCGGTCGGGATTATGTCCCCGACGGTTGCGCCTACGAGCGCATTGGCGGCATGCGGTTTGCCGATGGCTCTGAGGTGGACTTTTCTCCCAAGATGATCGAGCGCTTCGAGCGGGAGAACCCAAACATCTTCGAATCGGGAAGCTTCATGCGCGATCTCTACGTGAACATGGCCTTTGGCAATGCCGCGATGCATGCACTCGTGAACAAGGTCGCCGGGGGAGTCGTGCCCGTCTACTTTCACTGCACGGCGGGCAAGGATCGAACCGGCGTCTCGGCGCTCTTGATCTGCCTTCTGCTCGGCGTGACGCGCGAGGCCATCTTAGGGGACTTTTTGCTGACCAACGAGTATCGACGCTCGATCATCGAGGGGGTCGCGGACCGTCTTCCCGCGGGGACGCCACCTGAGATCATCGAGCGCTGGCAACGCGCGAATGGCGTGCAGGAAAGCGACCTCGTGGCGGTCATGGACGAGATCGAGGAGCGGGACGGCTCGGTCGAATCCTACTTCGCACGCGAGCACGGTCTCGGGCGTCCCGCTGTCGAAGCCCTGCGCGACCTGTACCTGGAGTAGCCCACGCTTGCGCATTGGGGTATGCCCTCGAATGCGCGCAGGATGCCAGCTCCGCACCATAATCATATGCTGCTGCGCTATCCTTGAGGATGTCACTCTTGCCTAAGGAGGCCTGCATGTCAGATGGACAACACGTGCGCGAATCCGCCCTCAACAGCCCTGACGTCATCATCATCACGGGCATGAGCGGTGCGGGTCGCACCGAGGCGATGCACACCTTCGAGGACTTGGGCTACTACGTGATCGACAACCTGCCGCCCAGCCTCATCCTGTCCGTCGCCCAGATGGGTGGCCTTTCCTCGGGAGTCGGGCGCCATCTCGCAGTGGTGTGTGACCTGCGAAGCCAGGGCCTCTTTGCCGAGCTTGACGGTGCTCTCGACGACCTGTCGGCGCATGAGTTCACCTATGGCGTCCTCTTCTTGGATGCAAGTGACGACACCCTGCTGCGCAGGTACGCTCTCAACCGAAGGCCCCATCCCATTGCGGTCGAGGGCGAGTCGACCATCGATGCCATACGTCGCGAGCGACAGAACCTGGCTGCCATGCTCGAGCGCGCGACGCTCATCATCGACACGACCAGCCTCAAGCCAAAGCAGCTGCGCTCACGGCTGCTCTCCGAGTTCACGCACCTCACCGAGCAGCAGCTCATGGAGGTTCACGTGTTCTCCTTTGGCTTCAAGTACGGGATGCCAGGGGAGGCTGACATCATCATCGACGTGCGCTTTCTCTCCAACCCCTACTGGAATCCCGAGATGCGCCCCCTTACCGGGCGAGACCCGCTGGTTCGCGACTTCGTCATCAACCATCCCCAGACGCAGGTCTTTCTCGAGCGTTGGAATGCGCTGCTCGACACGGTGATGCCGGGATACGTTGGCGAGGGGAAGAGCCGCCTGTCGGTGGGCGTGGGATGCTCTGGCGGCCAACACCGTTCGGTGGCCATCGCCGAGGAGACGGCCATCCACCTCACCAAAGCCGGCTACCACGTGCTCTCGAGTCACCGCGACCTCGCGCGCGCAGAGCGTCACACCGCATAGCGAGCCGGCATGTCGTTCACGGCGCAGGTAAAAGACGAGCTCTCGCGTGTGGAAGGGGCTTGCCCCGCATGCGCATACGCGCAGCTCTCGGCAATCATCCGCATTTGCGGCACGCTCTCGTTCAGGGGACCAGGACGCTACTCGATCAAGGTGTCGACCGAGACCGGCGCGGTGGCTCGCACGATGATCAAGCTCACGCACGAGCTCTTTGACCTTGAGACCAGGCTTACGGTGCGCCACTCCAACCTGCACCGCACGCGCAACTACCTTATCGAGATACCTGAGCAGGATGAGCTCGAGCAGGACCTCATCAAACTGGGAATCCTGGTGCCGGGTCGTGGGCTCTCGAGCGGCGCGCCGGTCCAGCTGCTGCGCAGACGCTGTTGTCGGGCCGCCTTCGTGCGCGGCGCGTTTATGGCGGGCGGCTTCGTCGCCGACCCGCGCGGGGACTTCCACCTTGAGATTGCGGTGACGGGCGAGCAGTTTGCCAACGACATCAGCCTGCTGATAGGGGAGCATGGCATCAACGCTCGCCTCAACCGCAGGCGCGGGGCATACGCCATCTATCTCAAGAGCTTTGACGACGTCGTGAGGCTTCTTCGGGTGATAGGGGGAATGCGTTCTGCGCGTGCCGTCGAGAACGTTCGACAGGTCAAGTCTCTCAAGAACGAGGTCAACCGTCGCGTGAACGCCGAGACGGCCAATCTGACGCGCACGACCAATGCGGCGGGCGCCCAGCTCGAGCTGATCGAAGCTGCCGAGCGGTTGTTTGGCCTGCGAAACCTACCGCCTGCCGTTCGCGAGTTCTGCGAGCTGCGGCGAACGTACCCCGAGCTCTCGCTTGCCGACCTCGGCGCCCTCGCCAAGCCCCCGACCAAAAAATCTGGCATGTACCATAGGATTCTTCGCTTGCGCACGATGGTGGAGGCCGCCCAGGAGGACAAGGACAGCCCATAGCACAATTTGCCGTTTAATGCGCTGGGATACCAAACACGGATTAATTTGAATATGTCAGGGAAGTCATGGCTTGAGTGTGACTGGTTTGGGGTTAGACTACCCACAGTATGTTGGTTAAGGCCTGTCTCGGGGAACGGCCTCGGGGGGCCTCGCGAAAGGAGAAAGTATGGCAGTTAAGGTTGCTATCAATGGCTTTGGTCGTATCGGCCGCCTGGCTTTCCGTCAGATGTTCGGTCACGAGGGCTCCGAGATCGTCGCTATCAACGACCTCACCTCCCCGAAGATGCTTGCTCACCTCCTGAAGTACGACTCCTCCCAGGGCAACTATGCTCGCGACCACGAAGTCGTGGCTGGCGAGGACTTCATCCAGGTTGACGGCAAGAAGATCACCATCTACGCAAAGGCCAACGCTGCCGAGCTGCCTTGGGGCGAGCTGGGCGTCGACGTCGTCCTCGAGTGCACCGGTTTCTACACCGCTAAGGCCAAGGCCCAGGCTCACATTGACGCCGGTGCCAAGAAGGTCGTCATCTCCGCTCCTGCTGGCAACGATCTGCCCACCATCGTCTTCAACGTCAACCATGAGACGCTGACCGCTGACGACGACATCATCTCCGCCGCCTCCTGCACCACCAACTGCCTGGCTCCGATGGCCAAGGCCCTGAACGACTTCGCTCCCATCCAGAGCGGCATCATGGCCACCATCCACGCCTACACTGGCGACCAGATGATCCTCGACGGCCCGCAGCGCAAGGGCGACCTCCGTCGTGCCCGCGCTGGCGCTGTCAACATCGTCCCGAACAGCACCGGTGCTGCCAAGGCCATCGGCCTGGTCATCCCCGAGCTCAACGGCAAGCTCATCGGCGCCGCTCAGCGCGTCCCGACCCCCACTGGCTCCACCACCCTCCTGTTCGCCGTCATCAAGACGGACAAGGAAGTCACCGTTGACGCCATCAACGCCGCTATGAAGGCTCAGTCCAACGAGTCCTTCGGCTACAACGAGGACGAGATCGTCTCCTCCGACATCGTCGGCATGACGTACGGCTCGCTCTTCGACGCCACCCAGACCATGGTCTCCAAGGTCTCCGACGACGAGTATCTGGTCCAGGTCGTCTCTTGGTACGACAACGAGAACTCCTACACCTCTCAGATGGTCCGCACCATCAAGTACTTCGAGAAGTTCGTTGCCTAAATTCGTGGCAGAACCTCTGGTGTAGACGGGGCGCGGTCGCCGGCTCGCAAGGCCCGCGCCGCGCCCCTTCCTTTCTGTTCGCATCGATTTTCGTAAGGAGTGATTCCCATGGCCTTTACCAAGAAGACCGTCCGGGACATCGACGTCAAGGGCAAGAAGATCATCATGCGCGTCGACTTCAATGTCCCCCTGAAGGACGGCGTGGTGACCGATGACACGCGCGTGCGCGCTGCCATCCCCACCATCAAGTACCTCAAGGAGCAGGGCGCTGGCATCATCCTGATGTCGCACCTCGGTCGCCCCAAGGGCGACGGCCCCGAGCCCGCTCTCTCCCTCAAGCCGGCTGCCGACAAGCTCGCCGAGCTCACGGGCTATGACGTCAAGTTCGTCGCCGACACCTATGGTGACGAGGCCGCTGCCGCCTGCGCAGCCGTCAAGCCTGGCGACATCCTCGTGCTCGAGAACGTCCGCTTCCTCAAGGCCGAGAAGAAGAACGACCCCGAGGTCGCCAAGAAGCTCGCCTCCTACGCCGACATCTTCGTCCTCGACGCCTTCGGCACCGCTCACCGTGCCCAGGGCTCGGTCGTAGGCCCCGCCGAGTACATCCCGGCAGTCGCCGGTTTCCTTCTGGAGAAGGAAGTCGACACCCTTACCGGCATCTTCGCCGATCCCGCGCGTCCGTTCGTCGCCGTCGTTGGTGGCTCCAAGGTCTCCAGCAAGATTGGCGTCCTTGAGAACCTCATCGAGTCCGCTGACACCCTGATCATCGGTGGCGGCATGGCCTACACCTTCTTCCTGGCCAAGGGCTACACCGTGGGTACCTCCCTCAAGGAGGAGGACTGGATCGAGCGCGCTGGCGAGATGCTCAAGAAGGCCGAGGCCAAGGGCTGCAAGATCCTGCTGCCCGTCGACAACGTCTGCGCCGACCACTTTGGCGAGGACGCTGAGGGCGTTATCTTCGACTCCGACAAGATTCCTGACGACATGATGGGCATGGACATCGGTCCCAAGACCATCGAGCTGTATTGCGATGCCGTCAAGGACGCGGCCACCGTGTTCTGGAATGGCCCCATGGGCGTCTTCGAGTTCGATCAGTTTGCCAAGGGCACCGAGGCCGTGGCCCGTGCCATCGGCGCTTCGGACTGCACGTCCATCATCGGCGGCGGCGACTCCGTCGCGGCTATCAACAAGTTTGGCCTGGCTGACCAGATGAGCTGGATCTCCACCGGTGGTGGCGCTTCCATGGAGCTCGTCGAGGGCAAGGCTCTTCCTGGAGTGGAGGCGCTTCTCGATGCGTAAGAGGATGATTGCTGGTAACTGGAAGATGAACAAGACCTTCTCTGAGGCCATCGTGCTGGCCCAGGGTCTGGCCAAGGAGCTTGAGGGCGGCACGGGCGACGTCGACGTCGTCGTCGCTCCTCCCGCGGTCAACCTCAAGGGCGTCGCTGAGGTCATCGAGAAGGAAGAGGCCCCGTTTGCCCTTTCCGCCCAGAACGTCTACTGGGAAGAGGCCGGCGCCTACACTGGCGAGACCGCTCCCAACATGCTCGAGGCTGTTGGTGCCACCTACTGCATCATCGGTCACTCCGAGCGTCGCGACTACTTTGGCGAGACCGACGAGGACATCAACAAGAAGGCCAAGGCCCTCATGGCTCACGGCATCGTCCCCATCAGCTGCTGCGGCGAGTCCCTCGAGATCCGCGAGGCCGGCACGCACGTAGAGTTCGTCGTCGATCAGATCAAGAAGGACACCGCTGGTCTCGAGATCACCGATCCTTCCAAGTATGTCATCGCCTACGAGCCCATCTGGGCCATCGGCACCGGCAAGACCGCTACCGCTGACGACGCGCAGGAAGTCTGCGGCGCCATCCGCAAGACCCTCGTTGAGATCTTCGGCGAGGAGACCGCTGCCGGCATCCGCATCCTGTACGGCGGCTCCGCCAACCCGAGCAACATCGCTGGCTTCCTGGAGAAGGAAGACGTCGACGGCGCTCTCGTCGGTGGCGCTTCGCTCAAGGCCGACGGCTTTGCCGATATGGTGCACTCCGCCATGGCGTAAGCTCTCGCGCATAACGCTTGAGACTGGGACCCGAGCATGTGCTCGGGTCCCTTTTTAGGCGATGTCCCCGTGATGGTCGTGGACATCCGTGTTGGGTACCCAAGGCAACACTGCGTGGGCGGCTCAGGGGTGCAGTGGTGCCAAGCCGGCCGATGGTCGCGCTACAGAGACGATGGATCGACAACCTGTATTACGTTGTATCTGTGATAGGGTAGAGCGGGCACATTCTTGGAGGGAATCCTATGACAGACGCTTCGACCGGCCGTCCCGGCTCGCTCTTTTCCGTGCCGGGCTATCCCGCATGGTTTGGTGCCGACACGTTTCTGTTGTGCAGCTCTGCCGTGCACTGGATCGTCGTCTCGCTTATGGCGTACCGGCTTTCGGGCTCAGTCACGTTGGCGGGTTGGTTTGCCACGGCTCGCGGTATCGTGAGCGTGGTCACGCAGGTGCTCGGGGGCACGTTTATCGATCGCCATGACCATCGCACGCTCATACTTGTGCAGTCTGGCTCCTGCGGCATTCTATGGTTTGTCATGGGATTGCTCTTCGTCACGGGACGGCTCACGTTCTTCCTGTTTGCGGGCCTGTGCCTCGCATCCTCGGCAATCTTTGGTTTCTTGGACGGGACGTCCAACGCCGCGCTCATCCGCGTCGTTGGTCCGTCGCGCTATGCGCAGGCCGAGAGCATCAACCAGGGTCGCGACGCGGCTGTACGCACGGCCGGCTCGCCCATTGGCGCGGCACTGTTTGGCATTGCCGAGTCACTTCCGTTCTTTGCGAGTGCGATCTGCGACGCGGCGGCGTTTGTCTCAGCACTCTTCTTGCGCTTCCCCGAGGAGCAGGGGCAGCGTAGGACTACCCCCAATGCCGCATCGTTCTTTGGGGATCTCATCGAGGGGTGGCAGTGGGTCTTTGCCAGCCGCCTCATCATGAGTTCGGTCCTGATTATCGGCCTCAGCGAGTTTGGTGCCTTTGCCATGCATCAGGCAATCAATCTTCAGCTCGTATCGAGCGATACCGACGCGCTTCTCATCAGCCTCGTCAATGTGGTCAGTGGCATGGCCACGCTGATCGGCTCGCTTATCTCCGCACGTGTCTGCGACAGGATTCCCGTGGGAAAGGGAATAGTAGTGATACTTGCCTTGATCGGGTTGGGCTATCTGCCACTGGTGTTCTCTGGCTCCTATGCTGCCATTATCGCGAGCTCGATCATGGCGAGCCTCCCCATGCCGCTGTTTGCAGCTCTGGTCAACGGCTTTGTCTTTTCCAAGACGCCTGTCGACAGGCAGGGCCGTACGCGTGCAGCCGTAATGACCACCATCATGCTTTTTGGAAGCATGTCCGGGGCCGTTGCCGGCGAGCTGCTTCCCAGACTCGGGTTTCACGGTGTTGTCCTACTTATGATGGGGCTTATTGCGGTTTCGGTCGTGCTTGCCGCAGCCAACCCGTTGATCAGGGCCATTCCAGCCAGCCCCCATTGGGACGAGGTCAGCCTGTAGGCTTGCGGGCGTGGATGGTGGTGTCGAGTGCGCGGAAGGCGAAAAAAGCCATCCCCCCGCAGCTTCGATTATGAACCCACCTCCATAAGGTGGGTGTCCGCATCGCTTCTTCCAGCTTCCTCAACAACGGAGGATACCTGTACTGGACACGATATCTGGACTCCCTCGAAACGCTTGTCGGTTCACCCAGTTAGAGTCGCAGGGGGATGACAACTCCACTATACGTGTGTCCCTTGCGGATACCAGTCTTGACTTGTGACGCAGAACCGAAAACAATCATATGATGTGTCTTTGTAACGCATACGACCCAAAAGGCGAGAGGAGGGACACATGGAACAACAGTGGATAGCATATTTATGCATCTTCCTGCTGTCACTCGTCGTCTCGCTCCTCATGACTCCCGTGGCGTCGGCGATTGCTTGGAAGCTTGATGCGGTCGACTATCCTGACAAGCGGCGCATCAACCGGCAACCGATCCCGCGCATGGGTGGTATCGCCGTCTTCGCGGGCATCGTGTCGATGGTGATTCTCCAGTTGCTCGGATCGCAGTTCCTTGGCTGGCCGCTTGTGTTTACGCCCTCGCCGCATCTGGGCAAGGTTAACTACCCCCTGTTGGCCGTTGCCTTCGTGGTCATCTTCGTCACCGGACTCATCGATGACCGCATTTCCCTCTCTCCCAAGCAAAAGCTTCTCGGCCAGCTGCTGGCCGCGAGCATCGCAGTCGCAAGCGGTCTTGTGATTGGAGACGTCGTCAACCCGCTTGAAAGCACCAGCCTCTTTCACATCGGTTGGCTCACCTACCCCGTGACAATTGTCTATCTGGTCGCCTACGTCAACATCTTCAACCTGATAGACGGCCTCGATGGGCTGGCGTCGGGTATCGCCTTCATTGCCAGCGTGACGTTGTTCGAGCTCTCGATCCTCCGCGGACAAAGTGACGCGGCGTCGCTCACAATGGCGCTCGCTGGTTCCACATTGGGCTTCTTGCGCTACAACTTTCATCCCGCAACGATCTTCTTGGGGGATTCGGGCTCGCTGCTACTCGGATTCTCGTTGGCGACAGCCTCGCTCCTGTCGGTAACGCGCATCTCGAGCCTGACGACCATCCTGGTCCCGCTCGTAGTCGCCGGCATTCCCATCATCGACACACTCTCCGCCATCATCCGTCGGAGCCGCGCACATGTGAGCGTTGGCCAGGCAGACCGTGGTCACATTCACCATCGCTTGCTTGACGAGGGATTTGACCAGCGTCAGACAGTGCTGGTCATCTACGTCTGGACCATCCTGCTGAGCGTCGGCGCGGTTGTGCTCACCCAGGTGTCGGCAACGGCGCGAATCCTGATTCTCTTGGTGCTGGTGGTTGCCTCGGGCATGTTTGCCGCAAAGCTCAGGCTCTTCAGTCCCGTGTTGCTGCATCACTACAATCCGCGTACGGGTGACGATGAGCTCATCTCGCCCCAAGACCCGGCCTTCGAGAAGGAGGAAGCTCGTTTCGAGCAGGAGCACTCTCCTCACGTGCCCTTTCTCAAGTAGCGATCCTATGAGAGTTGACTATTCGGCATACGAGTCATGCCATCTGTGCCCGCGCATGTGTGGCGCCAAACGGGAATCGGGCAGGCAGGGTCTCTGTGGTGCCACGGCCACCCTGCGAGTCGCGCGTAGCGCCCTGCACTTTTGGGAGGAGCCTCCCATCTCGGGCGAGCGGGGGTCTGGCGCCATCTTCTTTTCGGGCTGCTCGCTGCGCTGTGTCTTCTGCCAGAACCATGACATATCGCAAGATGGCTTTGGCCTCGAGGTGACGGCGGCGCGCCTGGCACAGATGATGCTCGAGCTTCGTGATCAGGGGGCTCTCAACATAAACCTGGTGACCCCGCTTCACTTTGCCCCTCATGTGTGCGAGGCGGTGACGATGGCTCGCGATGCCGGCCTTGGCTTGCCCATCGTTTGCAACACATCGGGCTACGAGCGTGCCGAGCTAGTTCGGAGCCTTGCCGACGTGGTCGATGTGTGGCTTACGGACTTCAAGTATTCCTCCGAGCAGTTGGCGGGGGAGCTTTCCGCGGTCTCGGACTATCCGCGGGTTGCCACAGAGGCGCTTGAGGCCATGCTCGAGAACGTAAGGCGCGCAGGTGGCATGGCATTGGCCGAGGATGGGTCCATGCAGAGGGGCATCATCGTGCGCCATCTGGTGCTCCCTGGACATGTTGAAGATTCGCTGTCGGTGCTGGCACGCGTATGGGAGCTGTGCGGCAACGAGGTCGACCTTTCGGTCATGAACCAATACACGCCAAATGAGCTCTGTCGCAAGGCGGGCGGGGAGCTTTCGCGCGCCCTGGATGACGACGAATACGAGACCGTGCTCGACTACGCCGACGCCCTCGGCTTCGAGCGCATGTGGTGGCAGCAGGGTGGCACTGTATCCGAGAGCTTCGTTCCCGCATTCGACGCAACGGGTGTCCGAGGACCTGAGCTTGTGGGAAGCGCCTTGCGGCAGCGGACGTAGTGGGTATATTGCGCCGTGGGAGGCGCCAGACGAAGGGAAGCCGGCATGGCTGACGATGTTCTACCCCTGAGCAGCGAGGAACGCGCGGAGCTCGAAGCGCTTCGTGCCGAGAAGGCTGCACGCGAGGAGCGCGAGCGCGCCGCACGCGAGCGCGCGGAGCTCGAGGCGCTGCGCGCCGAGAGCACAGAGCGGGCGGATGCGGTGGCATCCCAGCGTACTAGGCCGACCGCAGGCCGGCAGCCTCGACGACAGTCCAATGCGGAGGACCTGCGCGTCAGGGAGGCACGCGAGCGTGGGGCCAAGCTGATGGAGCCTGACGACGACCTTCGCATGCCCCTGGGACAAAAGGTCGTGCTGGGCGTTCTGGCGCTGCTTGTCATCATCGTTGTCATCATGACGTTCTTGGTTGGATAGGCCTGCCGCGGGCAGGGGATATGAAGCATGCCGTGCTCTGTGATGGCGCGGCAGCCGGCTCTTGGCATTAATCAGGTACGAGCCGGCACACGATTAAGGAGCCGCACATGGCACTGACGGACATCACGCGACCTACCGACGTCGCACTTAACACCGACCTCTACGAGCTGACCATGGCTCAGGGCTACTGGGAGTCGGGCATGATGGGAGGCGAGGGGTGCTTCAACGTGTTCTTCCGCGACGCGCCCTTCAAGGGCGGCTATGGCATTGCGTGCGGAGCGGGGCAGATCGCCGACCTTGTGGAGAGCTTCGTCTATGATGACGAGGCCATCTCGTACCTTGCTGGCATTCAGGCCCCGGGTGGCGGGGCGATGTTCAAGAAGGGCTTCCTCGACTATCTCCGCGACTTCCGCATGCGCGTCTCGGTATGGGGAATTCCCGAAGGAGAGCTGGTCTTTGCCCGCGAGCCGATGGTGCGCGTCCAAGGTCCGCTCATCGACTGCCAGCTCATCGAGACCGCGCTGCTCAATCTCGTCAACTTCCAGACGCTGGTTGCGACCAAGACCGCGCGCGTGGTGTATGCGGCCGAGGGACACCCGGTGTCGGACTTTGGCCTGAGGCGCGCACAGGGTCCTGATGGCGGCCTGGCGGTTGCGCGCGCCTCGTACGTGGGCGGGGCCTCGTCGACGTCCAATGTGCTTGCCGGGAAGATCTACGGAATCCCGGTCTTTGGCACTCACGCCCACTCGTGGGTGATGTCGTTCCCCACAGAGCTCGACGCCTTCCGTGCGTTTGCCGCGTCGAGTCCCAAGAACTGCGTCCTGCTGCTCGATACCTACGACGTCCGTCAGGGCATCAAGAACGCCATCACGGTCGCCAAGGAGATGGAGGAGCGCGGCGAGCGTCTGGCTGCGGTGCGTCTGGACTCGGGAGACCTGGCCCGTCTGGCGAAGGAGGCACGCAAGGCGTTCGACGAGGCAGGTCTTCCGTACGTGAAGATCTCCGTCTCGAACGACCTTGACGAGTACACGATCCAGTCGCTTTTTGCGCAGGGTGCACCAATCGACTCGTTTGGCGTTGGCACCAAGCTCGCCACCTGCGATCCACAGCCCTCATTGGGCGGCGTGTACAAGCTCTCGGCGACACGCGAGACCCCCGAGGATCCTTGGGATCCCGTCATCAAGCTCTCAGAGCAAGCATACAAGCGCACCATCCCTGGCGTGCAGCACATCCGCCGCTACTACGACGCGGCTGGTGTTCCTGTGGGCGACATGATCGTGGACGACTCGGTTGACAGCGGTGACACGAACTCGATGGTGGACGTGCTTGACGAGCTGACGACCTATGACCTTTCCGAGGCGACTCCGTCTGAGGTCATGGTGCAGCTGGTCGAGGACGGCCACAGGGTGGGGGCGGCAGAGACCCTCGAGGCAGCCAAAGAGCGCTGCCGCGAGGCGTTCATGCATCTCGATCCGGCCACGAAGCGCTTCCTCAACCCACAGACCTATCCCGTGGGCCTCGAGCGCGGCTTGGCCCGACTGCGCAACGAGCTTGCGCTCGAGGAGGCAAAGGGGTCGGGTCGCAGGAAGCACTAAAGCAACAAGAGGTGCCACAGGTGCACCCAGGGGACTGTCCCCTGGGTGCACCTGCTTGGGCTATGTGGCTATGTGGCATATACAGAAATCGGTGAATAAGCTGAGGGCTGCTGTCAACGGTTGTCAACTTTGCTACACTCGACAATGTTGCATAAGCGTGCCAGCCTGTCTGGCTGTGTCAAAGAGAGTGTTAAGCATTTCGAGAAGAAGGAGTCACAAGAATGCCCGAGACTATCGAGGAGCTTGTAAAGCAGGCCATTGCGGCTGCTCAGGCAGCGGGAGATCTACCGGAGTTCGAGGTCAAGGACTGCGGCATCGAGCGACCGGCTGACTCTGGGAACGGTGATTGGACTTCCACCGTGGCAATGCGTTCTGCACGTCTCGCGCACATGGCTCCCGCCAAGATCGCGGCGGCCATCGTCCAGCACATGCCTGAGAACGCTTCGGTTTCCAAGGTCGAGGTCGCTGGCCCCGGCTTCATCAACTTCTACCTCAACTCCGCTGCCAACAACGAGGTCTTCCGCACCGTCATCGAGTCTGGCAACGACTGGGGCAAGGTGAACGTGGGCAATGGCCTGCGCACTCAGGTCGAGTTCATCTCGGCCAACCCCACTGGCCCGCTCCATGTTGGTCACGGTCGCTGGGCGGCTATCGGCGACTCGCTCTGCAACGTGCTCGAGCATGCCAACTTTGACGTGCAGCGTGAGTACTACATCAACGATCACGGTTCGCAGATGGACGTCTTTGGCCAGTCCGTCGCCATGCGCTATCTGCAGATCGCCGAGATCATCAAGAAGGACGGCGTCGACGCCGAGGCGGCTGCTGCCAAGCTGCTCGCAGACCGCGAGGCATACGTCGAGGACGAGCTCGACGAGAAGCCCGAGACCCATCCGTTCATGGACGCCTTCAACGAGGCACTCGGTGGCAACTCCTACGGCGGAGACTACATCATCGGCATCGCCAAGCGCTTCTACGAGACCGATGGCGACAAGTGGGTAAACGAGTCCGCCGAGGTGCGCGACCCCGAGTTCCGCGAGCGTTCCTACCAGGACATGCTGCAGCAGATCAAGGACACCTGCCATCAGGTGCGCTGCGACTTTGACGAGTGGCGTAGCGAGCGCAGCTTCTACATTCCCGACGAGACTGGCGTCTCGTACATCGACAAGACCTTCAAGATGCTCGAGGACAAGGGGCTGCTGTACCGCACGGATGACAACGCCCTGTGGTTTAAGTCGACCGACTTCGGCGACGACAAGGACCGTGTTCTCATCAAGTCCAATGGCGAGTACACCTACTTCGCCTCCGATGTGGCCTATTGCTGGAAGAAGTTCGAGATTGTCGACTACGAGATCAACATCTGGGGAGCCGACCACCATGGCTACATCAAGCGCGTCCAGTCCGTCGCGGACGCCATGGGCTATCCCGGCAAGTACGAGATCCTGCTTGGCCAGTTCGTCAACCTCCTGCGCAACGGCGAGCCGGTGCGCATGTCAAAGCGTCGCGGAACCATGATCAGCTTCCAGGAGCTCATCGACGAGGCCGGAGTGGACGCAACTCGCTACACGCTCATCAGCCGCTCGTCCAACCAGACCATCGACTTTGACATCGAGGCCGTCAAGAAGCAGGACAACAGCAACCCGGTCTACTATGTACAGTACGCGCACGCCCGCATCTGCTCCATCCTGCGTCGCGCCGCGGGCGTCACGCTCGAGGAGGCTGAGGAGATGGGCATGGATGCCGTGGCTGCCAAGGCGCTTGCCGAGGGTTACGACCTGTCGCTGCTCACCGATCCGACCGAGCTCGCCCTGTCGCGCAAGATCAGCGAGTTCCCCGACCTCATCGCCAGCTGCGCACGTGACCGCGCCCCATTCCGTATTACTCATTTCTGCGAGGAGCTTGCCAGCGCCTACCATGGTTTCTACCATGATTGCCAGGTGCTGCCGAGCGAGGGCAGGCCGATGGATTCGGCGCTCTCGCGCGCACGCCTCGCTGCCTGCGACGCTGTCCGCGTGAACCTCGAGGTGGCATTGAGGCTCATTGGCGTTTCGGCACCCGATGTAATGTAGCCTGTGGTGGGCCCGTAGCATACCAGCTACGGGCCCACTAGTTTCATTTACATGAATTTGTACAGATTGATACTGTTCGCGACGGTGCTTTGGCATTAACTTTAACTGAGGGTAGGAAAGGGATGCCTGTGCTTCGCGTTTGTGCGAGGTGCAGTTGTTCCTCAACGAATCCAGGAGTGCCATGGAACTGCGCGAATACCTGGCTATTCGGAGGGCGTACAATCTCGTCAGGCAGGATATGTCTGCGGATTGCAGGCTTACGTTTGTCGAGCTGGCAATACTCTGTCGCATGAGCGTACTGGGTCGTGCCATGAACACATCCGAGATAGCTGAATATCAAGGTGCCCTCAGGCCCACGATGACGCATCGTACCAAGCATCTGTCTGAGCTTGGCTTCATGGTGCGGAGCAAGGGGAGTGCGGACCGCCGAAATGTCGTATGTGAGATTACCGATGAGGGCAAGGCCTTTGTCGACGAGGCATGCGGTCTCATTTGTGACATCCTGCGGTCTGGATCTGTGCTGTCCCGCACCACGTCTCGTCGTATGTGCAACTATATTGATGCGATGGGGTCGTTGACGTGCATGTCGGGCGACCTGGTCCTGCTGGGAGTGCTTCAAGCGCCCGATGGCCGCTGTACCGTGAGTGATTTGGTGGTTGCGCTGGGATTGCTCCAACCGACTGTCTCGATGTCTGTTGCGTCGCTCGAGGGGGAGGGGCGCATCAAACGTATCAAGCAGGACGATGCGGTGGGACGCTCATTTGACCTTGCGCTGACCGATCTTGGCATCTCGCATGCGACGAAGATGGAGGAGAGCATTCGCGCCCTGGTCATAAGGCGCAAATAGGCTCCTGCATCAAGAAATCCTCGGCGGCCATGACGTAATGTGCATGGCCGCCTCTCTTTACGGCATTCAGCCAGAAGTTATTTGTCGCATTATGCAAGACGACGATTATGTGTCGCTTGGAGTTCTGCTATAGTAACCGCATCCATAGCATGCGCGGTGTTGTTCTGCGCTTTAAATCTCTGATCAAAACTCAGACAAGTTCGCCGATACCAATTGGCGATGAATGCCACATTGCTGTAGAAAGGTATGGTCCATGGCCGAAGAGACCACGGTAAGTCAGGAACCTGATGTCACGATAGAGCCTGCGATAGAGGAGGCCTCCGCACCCAAGCGGCGTCGAGGCCGTCCACGCAAGGCGGATGCTGAGGCTGCAGATACTGCCGTCGCTGCCGAGGATGGCGAGGAGGCTCCTGCACCAAAGCGGCGTCGTGGCCGTCCACGCAAGGCGGACGTTGAGGCTGCAGATACTGCCGTCGCTGCTGAGGATGGCGAGGAGGCTCCTGCACCCAAGCGCCGCCGTGGTCGTCCCCGCAAGGCTGAGGCCGAGCAGGACAGCCAGACAGCCGAGGAGTCCACGTCTCCCGAGGCAGAGGCTGCTGAACCGGCTCCCAAGCGCCGTTCATCCAAAAAGGCCGCGGAGACTGTCGAGGGCGAAGGGATGAGCTCCGACACATCCGACGTTTCCGGCCAGATGGTGGCGGACGCCAGCGCACAGGCGCAGATGGATGCCCAGATGCGCATCGAGGAGATGACGCGCGCCACTCAGGAGGCGACTCAGGCGAGCTCCATCCCGATGGGGGCTCCCGCGACGACGCTGGCGGAGGCAGACGCCCTCAACGGTCAATCCAATGGCCAATCACGCCGTCGTCGCCGCAATGGCTCTGGCGATTCGTCGAACGCGCAGCAGAACAACAATGGCGGCAATGGAAACGGCGGCCAGCAGAACGGGCGGCGTAACAACCAGAACCGTCGTCGCAACAGGCGCAACCAGCAGGAACAGGCCCTCGAGCCCTCTCTTACGCGCGAGGAGCTTGCCGAGATGAAGGTCGCGGACCTGCGAATCAAGGCCGCAGAGCTTGGGGTCGAGTATGCGGGTGTTCGCAAGAAGGACCTCGCCGAGGCAATCTACGAGGCCGCCGCTCTGGCGGAGGGCTTCCGCCCAGTCTCGGGTGTCCTCGAGATCCAGAGCGAGGGCTACGGCTTCCTGCGCACCGGAAACTACATGGCTGGCGATAGCGATGCGTTCGTGCACCAGCAGATTATCCGCCAGTATGGCCTGCGCTATGGCGACAAGATCGTGGGCTCGCTGGCTCCCTCCCGCTCGGGCAACAAGTATCCTCCCCTGCACCAGATCGATACGGTCAACGGAAAGAGTCCCGAGGAGATGCGCAAGCGCCCCCGCTTCCGTGACCTGACACCCATCTATCCTAACGAGCGCCTGGTCATGGAGCATGGGCAGGATTCCATCACCGGTCGTGCGATTGACCTGGTGGCGCCCATCGGCAAGGGTCAGCGCGGCCTGATCGTGTCGCCGCCCAAGGCCGGCAAGACCACCGTGCTCAAGCGCATCTGCCAGTCCATTGCAGTCAACAATCCCGAGGTGCACCTGTTCTGCCTGCTGGTGGACGAGCGCCCCGAAGAGGTGACCGACATGGAGCGGTCGATCCGCGGCGAGGTCGTCGCATCGACCTTCGACATGCCGGCGGACAACCATACCAAGGTGTCCGAACTGGTCATCGAGCATGCCAAGCGATTGGTCGAGCTTGGTGAGGACGTCGTCGTCGTGCTCGACTCCATCACGCGCCTCGCTCGTGCCTACAACCTGGCGCAGCCCGCGTCCGGTCGCATCCTGTCGGGCGGCGTCGATTCGGCAGCCCTCTACCCACCCAAGAAGTTCCTCGGTGCTGCCCGAAACATCGAGAACGGTGGCTCGCTCACCATTCTTGCGTCGGCACTGGTCGACACGGGATCGAAGATGGACGAGGTCATCTTCGAGGAGTTCAAGGGTACTGGCAACATGGAGCTCAAGCTCGACCGCGACCTCGCCGACAAGCGCATTTTCCCGGCCATCGACCCGGTTGCCTCGGGCACGCGCAACGAGGACTTGCTCATCGAGGCCGAGCTGCAGCCATTCGTGTGGGGCATCAGGCGGATCCTCGCCAACATGAACAATACCGAACGCGCCGCAAACGCACTGGTCAAGGGGCTCAAGAGCACCAAGGACAACCAGGAGTTCCTCATTCGCTCGGCACGCAAGGCGCAACAGAGCGATATCGTCATGTAAGGGCATCCCGCGTCTGGCGCCGTGGTATGTCACGGCATGTGTCAATCAAGTTCGAGGTGCGTCCAAGGAACCTTCCTTGGGCGCACCTCGCTTTGTCTGGACGCTTGTGTGGCGTCTGGGGGGTGGGGCGCCAAAGTGGAGTGAGCCTCTTACAGTGGAGATCGGGCAATTTGTCCTAAAGGATGCCGTGTTCCTTGCATTTTGTGAGAAGTTGGGTAAAGTTTAAACTTGTCCGGGCAATATGCCCCGACGCTCGATCGTGACGGTACACACACATAAAACGAAGCACGCCGCCTGATCACCAACATGTTCCGCTCGAGGTCTCATCGTGACGTGCTTTCGTAATACCGCGCAAGGGTTAGTTGGAGGTGCGGTGCATGACGGAACTAGGTAGTCATCCAGCGGTGTTCGCAGGGCTCTTGGGAGGCACCCAGGTAGGCCAGTCCAAGATCGTGCAGCTTTCGCTGCTCGAGGGGATTGGCGATGCGGTTGCCGGCTCGCTGCTCTTGCAGTTTGTTGTCGGATGCCTTGCGGGTGCCGCCATCGCGGGTGGTATCGCCTTCGTGGCAGACCACATCTCACGTCGGCGGACTGAGAGTGAGGATGCCAGCCAGGATGTGGATGACTTCTGGAGCTCGTCATCGCTCAATCTCGTGCGTTCGCAAGTGGATGAGGACGACGATCCCACGGGTGACCTGGGACGCTTCCGCACGGGACAGATAACGATTGACATTCCGGTGGTCAATGCGGGCAAGAAAGCCTCTGAGAAGCGCCGTCCGCGCCACAGCGCCTCCATGGCGTCGGCACACGTCGTGGCACAATCGCCGGCAAAGCGTAAGGGCCGTCACTTTGCGTCTGCTGGCAAGATGTCCGAACAGCCTCAGGACCAAAAGCCCGAGAACGGCGTGTCCGCTCCTCGCGGGCGTCACTTTAAGGGTGCTGCCAGGCATGTCGCATCGGGCCAAAAGTCCACGCATGCCACTGTCTCCGCCCAGACTAAGAGCGATTCCGCTCGGGTTCCCGTTGCCGTACCGGTTGTGCCTGTTGTGGCGAGCGTACCGAACAGCCAGACAAGGCCGGTTCACGAGCGCCTTGCACAACTACCCGTCATCGAGTCACGCTATGCCAAGCCTGTCCCCGGATCCTATGTGACCTCACGTGCAGTGTCTCCAAGCGACACCTTCTCGTTCCTCGACAATGCCAGGCCCGAGAAGCCTGCCAAGCCGCGTGCAACGACGCAGCGAGAGGTCGAACCCGCAGGCATCACCGGCAAGCTCCGTCAGCGCATCTCTGAGCATCGCAGGAGCGTGCGTGAGGTTCTGCAGGACCGACTGGGGGGCAATCCGCTCGATGGGGTTCCCCTCATACCGCGTGCGGACGGTACGGTCGAAGAGGTCCAGCCGACATGGTTCGACCAGAAGCTCGTTCCTGCCCTGGCGAGCCTTACGGGAGTCAACTCCAAGCTCGAGGATACCGCACAGCGTGAGGTTGTGAGCGTGCAGCAAGTCGATGCCCAGGGGGGCTCGTCACGAGCCTCATACATCTCTCGTCATGTCGCCGAGGTCGACGAGGGCATGTTCCCCGAGCGTCGCAGCGTCGAAGACCTCAAGCACGAGGACGTTTGGGAGCAGGCGCTCGAGGCTATGGGGGAGACCATCGCACGCGACACCCCTGCCGTCTTCCAGGACGTGGTTGGTGGCCCGGCGACGATCGACGACCCCGATGGGCTTGAGCCGTCGACCGGATTCATTCCGTTCAGGGTTCCCGCGGCACATCCCGAGGTCGTGGACACGGAGACCTACGTTGACTACCTGCTGCGCGACGAGCTCTCGCACAATGGCTCGGAAGTGCTGCGCAGCTCGACCCATGCCCATCTGCGCGTGATAGAGGGTGGCACGAGCCCCCTCAGGATTCACAAGCGCGAGGCAGAGGGTTCGGCGCCCAAGCCCTCGAAGCGCGGGCGTCACTTTGCGACGCCCCGATATGCGGCCGAAGCATAGACTCGTCAAAACATGCCATGAAGCGGGCGGCTCGACGGGCTGCCCGCTTGCTTTCTGGTCAGTCACATGCGACAACGTACCTGTTGCGGCACGCGTGCGGCGCGCTTTGCCCCACGACAAAATGATTACCTTGTTTATCGTAATCGCATATTTCAGAGCAGAAAACTATTGTCCATTCGGGTTCGAATCGGGGAAAAACAGCTTACAGTACTGGTACAAGCCTTTCATGGCATGAGTTGGGAGAGAAAGGATTGCTATGAATACCCTGAATCTGTCCAGGCGTTCCTTTGTTCAGCTGTCTGGTGCCGTTGCTGCCTCTGCCGTCCTCGCTGGTTGCGGCGGCGGCTCTTCTGATGGCGGTAGCGCCTCCAATGACGGCACGACCTTCAAGATCGGCGGTATCGGCCCCGTGACGGGTGCCGCAGCCATTTACGGCAACGCCACCAAGTACGGTGCACAGGTCGCCATCGACGAGGTCAATGCCGCCGGTACCATCAAGATGGACCTCAACTGGCAGGACGACGAGCACGACCCCGAGAAGTCGGTCAACGCCTACAACACGCTCAAGGACTGGGGCATGCAGATTCTCGTGGGCACCACGACCACCACTCCCTGCGTGGCCGTCTCCACCGAGACCAATGCCGACCGCATCTTCGAGCTGACCCCGTCCGCCTCCTCCGTCAACGTCATCGGCGGCGAGGAGATCGGTGCTGACAACCCGCGCAAGGACAACGTCTTCCAGATGTGCTTCACCGACCCCAACCAGGGAACCGCGTCGGCCCAGTACATCGCAGACAAGAAGCTCGGCACCAAGATCGCCATCATCTACAACAATGCGGACGCCTACTCTACGGGCATCTACCAGAAGTTCATCGACGAGTCCAAGGCTCTCAACCTCGATATCGTGTCGACGCAGACCTTCACGGACGACCAGACCGACTTCTCGGTTCAGGTTGGTGACGCCAAGAGCAAGGGCGCCGACCTCCTGTTCCTCCCGATCTACTACACGCCCGCATCGCTCATTCTGGCCGAGGCCAAGAAGCAGGACTATGCTCCCAAGTTCTTTGGCGTTGACGGCATGGACGGCATCCTCACGCTCGAGGGCTTCGACACCGCGCTGGCCGAGGGCGTCATGCTGCTGACCCCCTTCGTCGCGACGGCGGAGGACGACGCCACCAAGGCCTTCGTCGAGGCCTACAAGAAGGCCGCTGGCACGAGTGAGAACCCCAACCAGTTTGCCGCCGACGCCTACGACTGCGTCAAGGCGATCGCACAGGCGATCGAGGCCGCCGGCATCACGCCCGACATGACCGCCAGCGATATCTGTGACGCGCTGATCGCGCAGTTCACCGATTCCAGCTTCACCTACAGCGGCCTGACGGGCGAGTCCAGCTGGTCGACGACCGGTGAGGTCACCAAGACCCCCAAGGGCATGGTCATCGAGAATGGCATCTACATGCCGCTGGACGAAGAGTAGGCACGTCCCCGCATAGCATGCCTGCAGCGGAGACCACCGTACGGTGGTCTCCGCATGCTGTTAGAATAAGTTGGTCTGTTGCAAAACATTTTGATATGGCGCCTGTGGGTGCGATGCGGCAGGCTCATAATGCGTGAGGTGTCGCGAGCACGCTGCGGCTTGCGAAGGTCGTAGGGTCAGCTCGGCCCCAAGAAAGAGAGGAGGAACCGTGGGCTTCATCACCAACATGATCAACGGCATCAGCCTGGGAAGCGTGTACGCCATCATCGCGTTGGGCTACACGATGGTCTATGGCATAGCCAAGATGCTCAACTTTGCCCATGGAGACGTCATCATGGTGGGAGGCTACATCTGCTTCATAGCCATGAACAACCTAGGGCTGCCGCCGGTGGTTGCCGTGTTGCTGTCGATTGTCGGCTGCACGTGCCTGGGCATCGTCGTCGAACGGCTTGCATACAAGCCCCTGCGTGAGGCTCCGTCGCTTGCCGTGCTGATCACCGCCATTGGTGTGAGCTACTTCCTCCAGAACACGGCGCTTCTGGTGTGGGGCGCCGATCCCAAGGCGTTCCGCTCCATCCTCGACCTGCCCTCGATCAAGCTCTTCAATGGGCAGCTCACGGTGAGCCCGATCTCGCTCGTAACGGTTGCGGCCTGTGTGGCGATCATGGTGGGTCTCACGCTGTTCACCACGCGCACCAAGATGGGCAAGGCCATGCGCGCATGCAGCGAGGACAAGGGCGCCGCGCAGCTCATGGGCATCAACGTCAACACGACCATCTCGATGGTCTTTGCCATCGGCTCTGGTCTTGCGGCCATTGCCGGCGTGCTGCTGTGCTCCACCTATCCCACGCTCATGCCCACGACGGGCTCGCTTCCCGGCATCAAGGCGTTCACGGCTGCCGTCATCGGTGGCATCGGCTCGATTCCAGGCGCAGCACTCGGTGGAGTGCTCCTGGGCATCATCGAGATCTTCGCCAAAGCCTACATTGGGACGCAGCTTGCCGATGCGATCGTGTTTGCCGTGCTCATCGTGGTGCTCCTCATCCGTCCTGCCGGCCTGCTCGGCAAAGAGATCCACGAGAAGGTGTAGGCAGCCATGGATAGACTCAAGAACCTCAGCAAGGCTTCGCGCGATACGCTCATCACCTATGCCATCGTCATCGTCGCCTTCGTCATCATGCAGGCGCTCGCCTCGATGCATGCCATCTCGAGCTCGATGATCGGCCTGCTCGTTCCCATTACCGCCTACATCTGCCTGTCGATTTCGCTCAACCTCGTGGTAGGCATATCGGGCGAGCTGTCGCTCGGTCACGCGGGCTTCATGAGCGTCGGTGCGTTCACGGGACTGGTTGCCGCCCAGGTACTTGCTCCCGCAATCACCAGCGGCCCCGTGAGGCTTTTGGTGGCAATGCTGATCGCCGGGTGCTTCGCTGCCCTCGCGGGAGTGCTGGTGGGCATTCCGGTCATGCGTCTGCAGGGTGACTACCTCGCCATCGTCACGCTCGCCTTTGGCGAGATCATCAAGAACCTGCTCAACAACCTCTATGTCGGCTATGACGGCAGCCTTCACTTCTCGATGAAGGATACCGCGTCGCTCGGCATGAACGGAGGCAAGGTGCTCATCAACGGTCCCCAGGGGGCCGTGGGCATCGAGAAGCTCTCGTCGTTCATTGCGGGCTTCCTGCTCGTACTGTTCACGCTCTTCGTGGTGACCAATCTCGTCAACAGCCGCTCCGGTCGTGCCATCATGGCCGTCCGTGACAACCGCATCGCAGCCGAGAGCGTGGGCATCGACACCACGAAGTACCGCCTGATGGCGTTTGTCGTGGCAGCCGCGCTGGCTGGCATGGCGGGTGCGCTCTACGCGATGAACTTCTCGTCCATCGTTCCCAAGAAGTTTGACTTCAACACCTCGATCCTGATTCTGGTATTCGTGGTTCTGGGCGGCATGGGCAACATCCGCGGGGGCATCATCTCGGCGGCGCTGCTCACGATCCTTCCCGAGAAGCTGCGCTTCATCGGTGACTTCCGCATGCTCATCTACGCCATCGTGCTGATCGCCGTCATGCTGTTCTCCAACAACGCCCAGGTGCGCATGGCGATCGACGGCCTGCGCGGACGCCTTTCGCGCAAGGACGACGACGAGGCGCTTGGCGATGCCATCGAGGGAGGTGACGCCCAGTGACGCGCGACGAGAAGACCTACAAGGTGCAAAGCGGCAGCGCTCCCGTTGGGGGGCGTACCGAGGGGACCTACAAGGCACAGAGCGAACGTGCCGCTGCGGCAGGGGTCGAGCAAGGACGGGAGACCCATCCAAAGCGACAGCGCACCAAGATGGTCGCACCGCCCAACAACTATCTAGTGCCGGAGCGCGACGCACTCAAGACTCCTGTGCTCGAGTGCCGTCATCTGGGCATCGACTTCGGTGGCCTCAAGGCTGTCGAGGACCTCAACCTCATGGTGGGAAAGACCGAGATCGCCGGTCTCATCGGCCCCAACGGCGCAGGCAAGACCACGGTCTTCAACCTATTGACCAAGGTGTACCAGCCCACGCGTGGCACGATTCTGCTCGATGGTGTGGACACGGCGGGCATGGATACCGCGCGCGTCTCGCGAGAGGGCATCGCGCGAACCTTCCAGAACATCCGACTGTTTGACAGCCTCACTGTCGAGGACAACGTAAAGATTGGCCTGCACAACCAGGTCGACTGCGGCATGTGGAGCGGTATCTTCCGCATGCCCCGCTACTGGCTCTCCGAGAAGGAGTTCCACGACCGTGCGCTCGAGCTGCTCGACGTATTCAACATGGCTGACAACGCCAATGACATCGCGGGCTCGCTGCCTTACGGAGCCCAGCGCAGGCTCGAGATCGTACGTGCGCTTGCGACTGGTCCCAAGCTGCTGCTGCTCGACGAGCCGGCTGCGGGCATGAACCCGGTCGAGACCGAAGAGCTCATGGACAACATCGTCAAGATCCGTGACGACTTCCAGATCGCCGTGCTGCTCATCGAGCACGACATGGACCTGGTCATGGGAATTTGCGAGGGCATCGTGGTGCTCAACTTTGGCAAGGTCATTGCCAAGGGAACGCCCGAGGAGATCCAGGCCAACCCGCAAGTGGTCGAGGCCTATCTCGGCAAGCAGGACTAGGGGGCAGCGATGGCAATGCTTAAGGTCACAGACCTCAACGTGTACTACGGCTCGATCCACGCGGTGAAGGGCGTCTCGTTCGAGGTCCAGGAGGGAGAGATCGTCACGCTGATCGGTGCGAACGGCGCCGGCAAGTCGACGACCCTCAATACGGTTGCGGGCCTGCTCAAGGCTCGCTCGGGCAGTGTCGAGTTCGAGGGTGAGAGCCTCGTGGGCATCCCTGCACACAAGATGGTCTCCAAGGGCATCGCGCTGTGCCCCGAGGGGCGACGCGTGTTCCAGGACCTCACGGTGCGCGAGAACCTCGAGATGGGTGCCTTCATCCGCACGGATGCAGAGGCGACCGAGATGCGTACCGTGGTCTACGACCGCTTCCCTCGACTCAAGGAGCGCCGCAACCAGCGCGCGGGCACCCTCTCTGGCGGTGAGCAGCAGATGCTCGCCATGGGTCGTGCTCTCATGTCCAAGCCAAAGCTCATGATGCTCGACGAGCCCTCCATGGGACTTGCGCCCATTTTGGTGCAGGAGATCTTTGACATCATCAAGGTCTTCAACGAGATGGGAACGACCGTGCTTCTGGTCGAGCAGAACGCGAGCATGGCGCTTTCGGTCGCGGACCGTGGCTATGTGCTCGAGACCGGCCGTGTGGTCAAGACGGGCACCGGCTCCGAGCTGCTGGTCGATGATGACGTGCGCAAGGCGTATCTTGGCGGCTGACCCTAGGTTGTGGTCAGCGCGCCCAGACAGGTGCGCCTGATTGTGTGTGCGACGTGCGGCCCTGCCTTGATGGTAGGGCCGCACGCTTAGATGCGGACATCCCGCGGGCGTTTCGTCCGGTCCGCCTAGTCGGCTGTCGTATTGGCCAGTATGGCATCGTGCAGGAACTGCGTCGCGCCATTGCCGCACGCTGTGTCGTAATAGGTGACAAAGCGCTGGTCAGCCAGATAGCCGTCTGCGAGGCCGCGATGAGCCTCGACGTTGTATGCGCCATCTCCCCAGTGGAGGGAGAGCCAGCGGGCGTGGGCACGGACGAGATCCTGCGCTTCCTGCCCCTTGGCGTCTCCTGTGGCCATGGCGGCCGTAAGCAGCTCCTTGATGCGCTCTTCCAATGCGCTCATGTCGTTCCAGGTCCCTTCGTCCATGGCGAGCAGGGCGGCGTTTGCTTCGTCTGCGGCGTGGTTGCCAAAACGGGCGCGCACCTCCCCTCCATAGGCTCGCTCGTTGTCTTCGATTGCCTTGCGCTTGAGCCCCTCAAAACGCTGACTATCGGTCATGCTGTTTCCCTTCTCCAAACTCCTAAGTGTGTCCCTCACGTTCTCTATGGTTCTGTCTATCTGCTCGCGCCTATGCACCAGCACGTCGAGCTGGCTGCGCAGTGCGACTGACTCGTCGTAACCTGGGTCATCCAACAGCGACTTGATGCGCTTGAGCTCGATTCCGCACGTCCGCCAGAGCAGAATCTGTTGCAACCGTCTGACCTCCTGCTCACCGTACGCGCGGTAGCCGTTCTCCATGCGCCGTGGCACCAGAAGCCCAATATGGTCGTAGTGGTGCAACGTTCGCACGCTGGTGCCGCTCAGGCTTGCAAGCTCGCTGATGCTGTAGGTCGTTGCGTCCATTGGTATCACCTCACGATGAGTATGAACCATGACGTAGCGTCATGGTCAAGCGAGAATTCCCCTTCGGAAGAAAGGCCGTCAGCGTTGGGACCTCGCAGACTCTGGACGATAAGAATCCATTCCGGGCGGCGTCAGGCCCGCCCTTGGCGTATCCTTAACAGGTTCGAGTTAAAGACGGAGGGGGCCGAGTATGCCAAAGAGCAAGCTGATCAAGGACACGACACGCGAGGAGAGGATCGCCATCGTTCAGGCGGCACTGTCGTGGGGTGACGACTGCGACGGCGTTTCGGGCTTTTCTAAGGGTGTCGACGACATGTATCAACCCTATATCGACGGAGAGCTTGAGCTTGCGGAGTGCAATATGCGCAGCGCCGCCCATAGCTACGTGCTGAGCGACCGCAATCGTCCGAGCACGGGCGGTACGTGCATTATGGGATGCTAGGGAGTGGCAATGAGCAAGAGCAACGACGAGCTTGCGGCGGAGCTGAAGGGGTTGCTGGGGCAGACGGGCCTGAACACGGCATTCGATGACGCGGCGCAGGACGATGACGATCCCCTGGAATCCGACTTCTTCAAGGCTATCAACGCATTTAGGGCTGCTCGCGCATCAGGAAGCGAGGCCGATGTGGTGGCAGCTGAGGAGGAGCTTCGCAGGGTCGTGCGAGACGAGCTTACTGGAGAGTCTCGTAACTGACGAGGTGGGGGAGATTCACCCTGCTTTCGGTTGCCATCAATCAAGGTCGTAGGGCAAAAGAAGGAGGGTGGCTCGTCAGCCACCCTCCTGGAATTCCTTCTTCCGCATCCCGCGGATTCGTACTTAGCCCTTTGGAATCATCCCCTTGAGGTCAGCCGCCTTCTCGGGAAGTGCGACTCGTGGGCTGTGTCACAAAACCTGGTACGCACTGCTAGGCACCCACTACTATGCCTGCCTACGTGATGTTGATCCTGCGCGGTGACATCGGACCTGCCGTCTGTCGATCTCTGTCTGACTGTGCGATGCTCGTATCGCTTACGAAACCCCTTTTAAGCGGGTCTACTCGAAGATGGGGCGCGCAATGTCAGCCGCGGGATCCATATGATTCTCTTCACTGTACATCGGCATCACCCCCTCGGTCGGCTACCTCTCTGGCAGCTCTTTTTACTGACTTCACTATAACCGACTTTGCTCAAATGTACAGTGATTAGTGGTCATTTAAGCAAAATTACCGCTTAAGGCACAATGCCTACCGTTGAGAGTCGCAAAGTGGGTCAAACCGACTTCCTAACGCTGTCCCTGCGTAGCCCATCGCCAAAAAAATGGGCGGCATGTGATTCATGCCGCCCACCCAATCAGATTCGCCTGACTGACTACACGAGGGTCTTGATGTCCTCGTAGTCGTAGCCCTCGTAGCTGTCTGCGAGGTTCTTGCAGCAGATCTTGCCGTCGTAGCAGTTGACGCCCGATGCGATGACATCGCTGTCAGCCACGGCCTTCTCGAGGCCCTTGCTGGCAATCTCGAGGCCATAGCGCAGCGTGGCGTTGGTCAGTGCGATGGTCGAGGTTCGCGCAACGGCGCCAGGCATGTTGCCAACGGCGTAGTGCACCACACCATCTTCGATATAGACGGGGTCATCATGGTTGGTGACATGGGAGCTCTCGCCGCAGCCGCCCTGGTCGATGGCGACGTCCACAAACACCGCACCAGGCTTCATCTCGGGCAGGTAGGCCTTCTTGAACAGCTTGGGCGTAGAGCCGCCAGGAATCAGGACGGCGCCAATGACAAGGTCGGCGTCCTTGACTGCGCGCTCGATGTTCGCGTCGTTCGACACCAGGGTCTGCAGACGAGAGCCAAATAAGGCATCGAGCTGCTCGAGGCGGCGGAGGTTGATGTCGAGCACGGTGACGTTGGCGCCCATGCCCACGGCGATCTTGCAGGCGTTGGCACCGACCGTCCCGCCTCCCAGGATTACGACGTTTGCCTTGGGTGTGCCGGGGACGCCGGCAAGCAGCACGCCGCGGCCGCCATAGGTCTTCTCGAGATACTTGGCGCCCTCCTGAACGGCAAGGCGGCCGGCGATCTGGCTCATGGGGGCGAGCAGGGGCAGGCTGCCGTCAGTCTCCTGGAGCGTCTCGTATGCGACTGCCTTGACCTTGCCGTCAAGCAGGGCGTCCATCTGCTGCTTGTCTGCAGCCAGATGCAGGTAGGTGTAGAGGATCAGGCCCTCGCGGAAGAGCGGATACTCCTCGGGCAGGGGCTCCTTGACCTTGACCATCATGTCAACGAGCTGCCAGATCTCCTTGGGATCCTCGAGGAGGCTTGCACCTGCGGCGACATACTCCTCGTCGGTGAAGCCCGACCCCTCTCCTGCACCCATCTCGACGTATACGTGGTGCCCGGCGGCAACATAGCTCTTGACGTTATCGGGCGTGAGGCCGACGCGGAACTCGTTGTTCTTGATCTCTTTGACGCAACCGATCTTCATGAGACTGCTCCAATCAATGCCTTACGTGTCAATCAAACGCACGCCATGGTAACCGAGCGCTGTTTCGTATGTGTGTCCTATGCTTTGCGCTACACATCTGTAAGCCGTGTGACACACACAAAGAACGGGCCACCGCAATGATGCGATGGCCCGTAGCTGGGACGCTTGTCGCGCGTGTCGCTAGACGCGCTCGCTGCGCTCGACGAACACGTTGGCATAGTTATCGTCGGAGATGTAGGGTGCGGGCTCTCCCTCCCAAATGACCGAACCGTCCACGATGAGCTTCTCGAGTCCGTCGATCATGCCGCAGACGACAGGAATCGAGGGGCGTGAGCCGTGCGGATAGTCGGAAGAGAAGGTGACCGAGCAGATGCGGCGGATGGTGGGCTGCTCATGTGCACCAGTGTGGATGATGGGAACAAGGTCGATGCCTGCGGTGAAGACGCCCTCCTTCTCATCGTCCTCCTCGACGAAGGTCATGAGCTGTGCGTGTGCGTATTCCTGGCTGGGATCATAGATCGTATCGAACGAGTCGACGAGACCGTCGTTGTAGATGAGCAGTACGCGCATGGTGACTCCTATCGTATCTTGTGGAGAGGCGTATGCCTCTTGCCTATACCGACCACTTTGCCACTGAAAACGCATTCTGTGTGGTAGAACTAGCAATTTTCGTGGCGTGATTCGGTGAGTAGCGTCTGGGTGAAGAAACGTGAATGATGATAGGCGCTTTCACCCAGCAGCTATGACGTTTGATGACCGTGTTTGACACCAAGCTCGCCAGCGAGGTCCAATCCGGGTCGGCTATAGCATGTTTCGAAGCACAAGCTCCGCCTGCGCGGTGCGAAGCATGAGGAAGACGTCGTCCAGACCGAGGTGACGTTCCTTCTCGTCAGGCTTGAGCGTGCCACGGCGACGCGCCCAGTTCTCGAGGGTGTTAGGCATCTGTTCGCGAGGGAGCGAGCGTCCGTCCACGTCGATGCGCCGGCATATGTCTCGCGAGTCGACGATCGTGACCTTGCCAGCCTTGCGCGCCTCGGCATATCCGTCGAGGTGCAACATGAGCCACGAATCCTCGAACGCCGCGTTGTGCGCCATGTAGGGAATCTTGCAGAACGCCTTGAGCAAGGCTTTCTGTACCTGCTTGTCCTCCCTGAACGGTGTCTTGCCCTCGACGTCATTCCACGTTATGCGATGGATGTCAGACAACGGCACGCCCTTGTCACGGTAGATTTCGGGGATGCCGAAGTATGCGGTGTGCCCCTCGCGGGGGATGGCATCAGGGGTGAGTTCCATGAACGCCAGGCCGAGGTTGACGATGTAGCCGCGGTCGGGGTAGCGGTCGGTGGTCTCGATGTCAAAGCCCATCACGGCACCCTTCAGGGGCGCCTCTGCCATGGCGATTCCCAGGTCCTGGGCGCCGGGCCCCGCCGTGCGAGCCACTTGGGAGTCACGTCTGCGCTGGAGCTTTGCCACGGCATGAATCAGATCCTTGTCTGGCAGCTTTCGCTGGAGGTTTGAGCCGTTGGCATCGCGCAGCCTCTCGGCGCCATAGGAGTCGCACGTATTGCGATTGCGGTCCGCAAGGGCTCGCACCAGATCGAACGAAAACGTCTCCTGCCCCGCCGGAGCCTCGAACCAGGCCGCCATGAGCAGCCCTATGGCTTCCTCGTTGCGGCGGCGCTCCTCCGTGAGCGTCGCATCGTCCGAGAAGAACCCCGGAAGCGAGAACGCATTCGCTAGCTCTATTGCCTCTGCAAGGACCATGGGAACCTTCTTGGGATTGGTGTCAGCAGGTGAAAAGCCTAGCACAAGTGGGTCCGCGGCACACCTCTTCCCCGGGAACTTCCGTGCCACCGAGTGGCACAGGGGTTCCCGGGGAAGAGGTGTGCCGCGGCGGGCTCACGAGCCTGTGACTGCGGCATCGTGGACGGCAACCACGTCTTCGGGTTCGCCAAAGACGTGGCGATAGTAGTCGGTGGTCAACACGCCGCGGCAGTAGCCGATCTTGTTGGCCACCATCGCATTGTGCTGGTCGACGTAGCCATCGGGCACCTCGACGCCGTCATTCGGCTCAAAGGAGCCGCTGGAGGCCCAATACGTTCCCAGGCTCGTGCGCCAGTCATAGTCGAGATTGAACGCGATGCCCTCCGTGCCCGGATCGAGCACATCGCGTCCGGGCAGCAGGCGAGAGTCCCATTCAACCCCAAAGAGGTTGCATAGCGTGGGCAGAAGGTCGATGGACATCGTGGGGGTGTCGATCACTATGGGCTCGGGGCGCTTGGCAAGCTGCCCACACCAGATGATGGGCAAGTTGTGGTCGCGCTGGAAGATGTTCTGCACCTCGTATCCGTACAGTTCGGAGAGATAGGGAAGCTGTCCCAGAGGCGCGTCGTCATCGAGGCCATAGGGGAAGTGGTCGGCACTGATGACGATGACCGTCTTGCGGTAGATGCCCTCCTCCTTGAGGCGGGCGAGCAGGTATTCCATCGCCCGGTCTAGCTCGACGTTGGCGCCCAGATATCCCTTGACGCGGTCGGAGTAGGGGAGTCCCTCGACGACGTCCCAGTTCTTCACGGCCATCATGTTCTCGCCGAGGTCATAGTCGCTATGACCGCTGACGGACATGTAGTAGACGTTGAAGGGCGAAGCCTTTCCGTAAAGGTTGTCAAAGGTCCCTTGCACCATCTCGAGATCGCTTTGCGGCCACTGCCAGGTGACCCATTGCTCCATGCCGTTGCCGTATCCCACGTAGCCGTTGTTGTAGCCGAGGTTGAAGTGGGTGGTGTCGCGACCGTAGTAGGTGTAGGTGTTGTTGTGGAACGCCCAGCCGTTATAGCCCCTGCGGTTGAGAAGGTTGCCCATCGTGAGGTAGTTGTTGTGGTCGGCGGTCATCTTGACGGAGCTGCCGCCTTCGGTTGCCAGCAGGCCAAACAGGTTTGCGCACTCCCCGCCGGTGGTGCCTGCGGTGTCAAATTGGTAGTAATCAGTGAGCTGTATGCCGTGCTTCCACATCTTGTAGAGGGTCGGGGTGGTGTCAGGACGAATGGCCTCGGCGCTGAAGGCCTCGGCTGATATGAATATCAGGTTGTATCCCTCGAAGATCCCGGTGTACTCGTTCTGCCTGCTGGGGGTGACGGATGCGACGTATCGGTCCAGGTCTGCCCAGGTGCCATCGGTGCTCTCGGCGAGGGCGTCGAAGTCTATGTCGAGTACCGCGGGCGGGTATTCCCTTGGCTTCTCCGTCTTGGCCTTCCGTTCGGTCTTGGCGTCGTCTGTCTCATGTTCATCCCGCTCGGCAGCTTGCGTTGGCGGCTCTTCCACTTCAGGCTCGAACGTCCGACCTTTGCCGAAGGCCGCCAGCTGTGCCTCCTTGCGTAGGCTCGTGAGCAGGCCAAAGCTCTGCACGCCGTTCTGAAAGCTGTAGTGCGTGGTGTAGAGGCTCCCGAGGGGAGGGAGGCAGGCCAAAAGGAAGATCGCAAGGAGGTATGTCCCTGCGACGGTGCATCCCCCAAGGATTCTACTGGTGGAGTCATACCGCTCCGCCGGGTCAAGCTTGCGCCCGCAGCCGATCAGCGCATAGGCGAGTGCGGGTGCGAGGAAGAGGGCGATGTGGAGAATGCCGTCGGGCGAGAGGACCAGATTGCGAACGGTGCCACCGAACTGCCCGGCGACATCCCCCGCTCCCGCGAGCACGGTTATGGGGTCATAGCAAAGCTTGAACTGCCTGTACACAAAGTACTCGGCGCAAAAGAGCACGCCGAGCGTGACAAGGGTGGTCAGTTTGAGCACGCGATTGGCGCGAGGATGGCGTGAGAGGGAGCAGAGAAGCTGCAGCGCCTGTCCGATCGAGATCGAGAACGCGACGATGGGAAGCACTTGTGGGAAGAAGTGGCCTGTCGTTGACGCCTTGAATACGAGCTCGAGATAGAGAACGCTCGCCGTGAGCGCCAATGGCCCGGATAGATTCCTTGTGGACAGCCACTGAGGATATGCGTGTTGCGATTCCAATACCTACTCCGTACGTTGCAGATGCTCCATCAGATGGTGAACAGCCATCATAGCCTAGCTTACCCCTCTCACTTGTGATGCAGGCGTGCCTGCACAGCGAACCCGCATGGACCTCAGACTGCAATTCCGTGGCAAACGATGCGCGGCACATAGTAGAATTCTATGGATATTGATGTGGGACAGCTGCAGAGCTTTGCTGGCGAAAAACTGTCGGCACGGTGGCCTAGTGAACGGAGTTTGGGCATGAACGAGGCAAGCGAGGTCGTACGCGCCGCAGCGCGGTTGGCGCAGTATGCGTCCGTGAGGGGCATTGTTGGTCCACAGGATCGCATATGGGCATACAACCGCGTGCTCGAGTGCTGCGGGCTCTTTGGACCGCAGGCTCCCTTTGATGAGCTGGACGAGGCGTACGACTTCGAAGGAGACCTGTCGGTGCTTGCCGATGCCGCAGTGGCGGCCGGGCAGGCGGAGGACTCTGCTACCGGTCGCGACCGCATCATGATGCGCGTCATAGGTGCAATCATGCCGCGGCCATCCGAGGTGGCGCAGCACTTTGACATGCTGGTTGGGGCAAGGGGGCCAAAGGCGGCGACGGACTGGTTCTATAGACTGTGCTGCGATGTCGACTACGTACGACGGTCCGCCATCGCCCGCAATGTGGCGTGGACCACGCCCACCCGCTGGGGCGACCTCGAGATCACCATCAACAAGTCGAAGCCCGAGAAGGACCCTCGCGACATCGCTGCGGCTGGTGCGGCGCCTGTCGGGGAGGCCTATCCGGCATGTCAGCTATGCGTGCAGAACGAGGGCTACTCGGGTCGCCCGGCGGCTGACGCCCATGGCACCCACCCCGCCAGGCAGAACCTGCGCATCGTGCCCATCGAGCTGGGCGGTGAGCGCTGGGGCTTCCAATACAGTCCCTACGCCTACTTCGAGGAGCATTGCATAGCGATGAGCGCGGAGCACAGACCCATGCACGTGGACCGCGCCTCGATCTCGTGCCTGCTCGACTTTGTCGACCAGTTCCCGCACTACTTCGTGGGATCCAATGCCGACCTGCCCATCGTGGGCGGCTCGATCCTCTCGCACGACCACTTTCAGGGAGGCCTGCACGAGTTCCCCATGATGCGGGCGAAGGTCGTGGAGAGTGTCACCCTATCATCGTTTCTCGGTGTCGAAGCCGGTGTGCTGGAGTGGCCGCTCACGGTGCTGCGCCTGTCTTGCGATGACCGCGATGTGCTGCTCGAGGCGGCCGTGTACGTACTCGACGCCTGGCGTGGCTGGAGTGACCCCGAGGTCGGTGTGCTGGCCGCGAGTTCGGACGGCACACCGCATAACACCGTGACGCCCATATGCCGCATGCGCGATGGGATGTACGAGCTGGATCTTGCCCTGCGCTGCAACATAACCAGCGACGAGCATCCTCTTGGCGTGTTCCACCCACACGAGGACAAATGGCATGTCAAGAAGGAGAACATCGGTCTCATCGAGGTGATGGGCCTGGCCATCCTTCCTCCGCGGCTTGAGGCCGAGCTTGAGTCGGGTGCGCTCACGCGTGACGAGATTGGTCGCGTCTTTGGGATGGTGCTCGAGGACGCCGGCGTGTTCAAGTGGGACGAGGCTGGTCGCGCGGCACTCGACAGGTTCCTGGCGAGCCTGTAGGAGTACGGTCGATTTCGACTGCCAATCGCGAACGAGCGGTTCGTTGCGTGTGCGTTGCGACATGTGGCCATAGGCGTCACATGTCGTATTGCCGGGGCGCCGAACGGGTACACTCTTGCGTGTTGCGACTACTAACAAAGGATGTGTCGTCATGGGTAACGACTGGAACTCGTTCATGCAGAGCAAGGCCGTACGGCTGGCCCTCAATGGGTTCTGTGCTGTCATCTGCGGATACTATGCCGTCAGTGCCGTGTTTGACATCGTCTCTCCCAATGAGCAATCGCAGATGCTGGTCGAGGCCATGGGACAGACGGGCTTTATGGTCATGACGATCGTGCGACTGCTTGTCTGCCTGTGGGCCTCCATCGCCTTTGCGCGTCTTACGGTCAAGGTTCTGCAAGAGAAGGACGACGAGTAGCGCAGCTGCGCATACCCGGTTCTCCGCAAGGCCGCAAGCTCTCCCGGCGGCCTCAATGAGGGGTGCAAATGCCGTTTACGCTACAAGCCGTCCCACGTACGGGAAACGTGTACTCCTACGAGCGCTATCGGCATGCCTCGCGCGAGGATCGCGGGCAGCACCTGTTTGCCTCCTTCTGCTATGGATGCCTTGAGCAGGGTGTCCGGGATCTGTCGAGCCGGGTTCAGGCCGAACATGCCGACGGTTGGAAAAAGCTGCTGCCGGGTGTTGCGGTCGGAGGCGCCGAGCTCGATGCCGAACGGAAGCGTGCGGTACGCGCCGTGAGTGAGGACGTCGACCGTTCAACGAGGTCAATTCAGACCGCCTGTGCCCTGCAGATAGTCGAATACCTCAAGCGTCACGACGGATTCATCGACAGCTGGCCAGAGGCGAGGGTCCACGTTCCGATTGAGGGAGGCCTTGCAAGCCAGGGCCATCTGAATCATGCGGAGCATGAGGTCGCCACGGCGATCGATGACTACCTAAGAAACGAGGTCTATTTCACCTTCGCGTTTCCCTCGGCAGAAGAGGCGATTCCCCAGGTTGCCGAGGAGGTTCGGCTGGAGCAGGAGCGGCGGGCGCTCAAATCCTGCCGCATGCGCATCCCCTGGAAGCCCCTTCTCATCTCCTATTCGTTGCTCCCGGCGGGATTGCTGGCGCTGCACACCATCCTGTGTGGACCGGCGCTGCTGGAGGGCCTGCTCGAAGGTCCCAATGCCCTGACGTCGCTCTTTGCCCGATATGCTGCGCTTCCGCAGGTGGTACGGTTGGCGTTGGCGCCCGTGTGCGTCCTCCTCCTTGGTTTGCCGGCGCTGGTCACGTTGCTTTTGTATGGTGTCTATCGCCATGTCGGCCCCACGGCTGGCCTGGCCGTGGGTGGTGTTATGGGTGCGTTGGCAATCCTGGCGATCCTCTATGGGGCAAGGGACGGACTCCGGCGCCGCGCGATGGCTGAGGAGCATCGTCGAGCCATAAACGGACTGGAGCGAAACGAGAACGTCGTGATGGCTCATCGTGAGCGTGCCGAGTACCGTTTTGTCGTCTTGCAGTTGGCACAGGCGATGCGTACGTAACGTGCGCGGAGGTCTCTGGGGTGACGGGATGCGTCCCAGGCAATGTGCCGTTGCGGCTGATGATTCTGCTGAGAGGGTGTTCGTTCGCAACATATCGGGCTCTTTGTCGTAGAATCGCTAACGGAATACATGATTGTTGGAACGTGGCTAGTCGTTGCGCCAGCGCTTCGTGGCGTTCCCGATTCATACCATGAGAGGTGTCACATGGCAGTTCGCATCATCACCGACTCTGGCTCGGACATTCTGCCTGGTGAGATGGAGGGTCTCATCGTTCTTCCGTTGACCATCGCTTTTGGCAATGACGTCTACCATGACGGAGTCGACCTTTCTCACGAGCAGTTCTTCAACCTTCTGGCGGAGAGTAGCGAGAACCCCACTACCGGCCAGGTCCCCCCGTTCCGCTACAAGCAGGCATTTGACGAGGTTGTCGCACAGGGTGACGAGGCTGTCGTCATCACCATCTCGTCAGGGGTCTCTGGCACATGGGAGAGCGCCTGCTCGGCCGCGACGGAGTATCCCGACAAGATTCACGTCGTGGACAGTCTGCACGTGAGCGTTGGCATTCGCCTGCTGGTCGAGATGGGTCTGCAGATGGCTGCGGACGGCGCCACGGCAGATCAGATCGTCGAGGTGCTCGAGCAGAGCAAGGCCAAGATTCACTTCCTGGCGCTTCTTGACACGCTGGAGTACCTCCGCCGTGGTGGCCGCATCTCCAACGTAAGTGCCGCGCTGGGCACGATTCTGGCAATCAAGCCGGTCGTGACCTGCACGGACGGTAAGATCGTCGTCATGGACAAGCCTCGCGGCCTCAAGAACGGCCGTAACATCATTGCGGACCTCATTCGCAAGGACGGTGGCTTTGACTTTGACAAGCCGCTCTGCATTGGCTATACCGGCAATTCCGACAAGCCCGTCCGGCAGTTCCTCGACAGTTGTCCCGACCTGTGGGAAGGAAAGGGCGAGGTACCTGTTTCGTCGATTGGTGCCACGATCGGTACGCACACGGGTCCCGGCGGCTTCCTGCTGGCCTACTTTGGCAAGACTGCGTAAACGTGCGATCCAAATAACGAGGTGAGACTGCGTCCGCAGCGTCCATAGTCACCCGCTATGGACGCTGCGGACGCAGATTTTCGTCATGAGGGTACACAGTCGCGCACTGTGTGCCCTCATGACGAGAAACGGCCGCGATTTTGCCCCTGTTTTCGTTGCTAGCGTCCACAGTTGTCCACTGTGGACGCTGTGGACGTACCTTTATGCTGTGCGGTCGTGGTTGATCACACGATAGAATCGCTCGGAGACCTTGTCGGCAGAAGGCGAGCCACCGAGTGCCCACATGGTCTTGGCGACCAGGGCTTCGATCGTCATGTCGTCTCCGCGCAGGATTCCGGGATGGTTGGCATAGGCGCGACCGACCTCGTACACGCCCAGGTCAAGGCCCTCCTCAGGTACCTGCGTCGTCAGGACCAGCGTGCGACCGGACTCTACCCATGAGAAGATGGCCTCTCGGAAGGATCCACCCTCGTACTCTGGTATGCCTCCGATGCCAAAGGTCTCAAGGACGATCGCGCGGTAGTCGTCGCGCAGGAGCCCAAAGATACTGGGACGAAGCTCGGGCGTGAGCTTTATGACGATGACACGGTCATCGAGCTCGCCATAGACGCGCGGCGCCTCGCGCGTGTCGACGATGGGCATGCCGGCTGCGCGTGCGACTCGGTCGCCGCGAAGGTAGGCGAGTGGGGGATAGTTGACGCTGGTGAACGCATTGAAGCTCATCGTACGCTGCTTGCGTGCGCGGGTTCCTGCGATGACCTTGCCGTCAAAGACGATGCAGACGTCGCTGCTCCGGTCGTCCGTAGCCCAGAGCAGGCTGTGGTACAGGTTCAGCTTGGCGTCGGTGAAGGGGTTGGCCATGGGCTGCTGGGAGCCGGTGAGCACGATCGGCTTGGGGCTGCCTTGGATGAGGTACGAGAGTGCCGCGGCCGTGTATGCCATGGTGTCGGTGCCGTGCAGGATGACGAACGCGTCATATCGGTCATATGCGGTGGCGATCTCACGCGCAATGAGCATCCAGTCCCGTGGCCTCATGTTGGTGCTGTCGATGTTCATGGGCTGGATGACGTCCATGTGACAGAGTCCGTCGATGAGTGGCACGCGCGTCACGAGCTCTGTGCCGGTGAGCGCGGGTGCCAGCCCATCCGCCTCCGGCATCGATGCGATGGTGCCGCCGGTTGCTATGACCAATACGCGCTTCATGTGACCTCCTGTCCCGCATGAGCCATTGTAGACGAACGGCTTTGAGGAGAATCTCACGCGCATGCGCGGTCGGGCGACCGTGGGAGGCGGCTGTTCGTGCGAGTCGGGAGGCTTGTCTCCCATGCGATTCGCTATGCTAAAGGGACCGTGAGCCGACACTCTGGAGGTGGGACATGAGGCTCTTTGTGGCAGCCGAACTGCCCGATGCCATGATGGAGGCACTCGGCGAGACGTCGGCGTTGCTGCGCGATCACGTGAGCGGACGCTATGTGGCCCCTGGCAGCTTTCATCTGACGCTGGCATTTTTGGGCGAGGTTCCGGTGGCACGCGTTGACGACGCGTGCGCCGCGCTTGACGAGGCTTGTGCGCTGCAGCCTCCGATTGCCGTGGCGTTTGGACCGCTCGGGTCGTTTGGGAGGGCCCACAAGGCCACGCTCTGGCAGGGCTTTGCCCGAGGCGTCGACGAGTTGGGCGGCCTTGCGGGGGACGTTCGCGAGAGCTTGGCGGACCATGGCCTCGTCTACGACAGCACGGCGTTTGCACCGCACGTCACGCTGATGCGCCGGGCCGATCTCACCGGCGGGCTCTTGCCGACGCCGGTCGTCGAGCGGGGTGTCATCGATACGGTGACGCTGTTCAGCTCCGACCTCAGTGGAGAACGCCCACGCTACGAGCCGGTACATCGTGTGACCCTACGCTGGGAGCTTTTGGATGACTCTGAGGGAATGGGGATGCTTGTATGAGCAAGGGGACTGACTATCAGCTGCTGGCGGCACAGCTGCGTGCGCTTGCCGAGGGCGAGACGGCGCGCCTGCCGATTCTTGCGAACGCGTCTGCGCTGATCATGGAGGCTCTACCTGACGTGAGCTGGGCGGGATTCTACCTGGATGACGGAGCGGGCGAGCTGGTACTGGGGCCGTTTCAGGGCAAGGTGGCCTGCATGCGGATTGCGTGGGGGAGAGGCGTCTGCGGGACTGCCGCGCAGGAAGACGCGACGCAGCTCGTGCCAAACGTGCATGAGTTCGCGGGACACATCGCCTGTGACAGTGCGTCGAACAGCGAGGTCGTGATTCCGATTCACGAGAACGGCGAGGTCATGGGCGTGCTTGACCTTGACAGCACTTCGCTCGTGCGCTTTGACGAGGATGATGCGGCAGGGCTCGAGCTGTTCGTGGGCGCGCTGGAGGAGCTTCTTCCCAACTTACGATAGCGGCCGCCGCCGGGCGTTGCTCCCGCTCGAGCCTGCCATCCCAAAGCCGACTGCCGCGCCGACCATCCCGCCAATCACGTGCGAGAGGTTCGAGACGTTGTCGCTGACAAAGACTCCCTGCACGACCTCCTGCCCGATGAACAGAACGGCAACCAGGATGAACGTCAGCGGAATCTCGCCCTCGCGAAAGCTCGTGAGCGAGGAGAGCAGGATCATCGCAAAGCAGACCCCGCTTGCCCCGCAGAGTGCCTGATTGGGGAAGAACAGCGAGTTGATGATTCCCGTAACCACCGCAGTGATGGCTATGACCTGCATGAGGTTCCGCGAGCCGTACTTCTCCTCGAGCAGCGGGCCCAGAAGCAGGATGTAGATCATGTTGCCAAACAGGTGCTCCCAACCGTTGTGGCCAAGTACGTGCGTAAAGAGACGCAGGTACGTGAGCGGGTTGAGCAGGGATGACCGGTAGGTCGCAAACAGCAGGATGGTCAGCCTGTCTGCGGAGAGCTGGCCGAGGACGGTGGCGAGCGTGCATGCCGCCACAAAGATGAGCACCGTGGGTGCGTTGAATGTGACGCGAAGGCGTGGGATGCCGTTTGCTCCGGTCATGTCAATCCCTTCGGGGAGCGGTTAACCTGCATGTATGGTAGCAGGTCTTTTGGATGCAGCCCCGCGGTCGTTGCGCTGCGTGCCGGCCTACCACCTGCGGTCGAGCCAGAGGTAGTCAAGGTAGCGACCGTTCTGGCGCTCCCAGTCCTCCTCGCAATGGCGCCCGCCGGGCTGGAAGTAGCAGTAGGTGTCGGCGCCTGTGGCCTCGAGCTTCCTGATGTATGCGAGCTCAGCCTTGGCCTCGGGGCTCTCACGGGCCGGGTCTATGCCGGCGCTGTGGCGACCGGCCTCGTGCTCGCCCCATGACAGGTAGATGCGCGTGTCGGGGTTGATGTGAGCCTTGCCCAGCTCGCGATTCAGCTGACGAGACCAGATGCGGACGCCCGTCGAGAGGCAGGCCGCCTTCGAGAACACGTCATTGTGCGCGAGGATGCCGTAAAGGCTCATGAGTCCGCCCATGCTCGACCCGCCGATTCCCGTCGCCTCGCGATGGCTCCAGGTGCGCAGGTTCGCGTCCGCCCAAGGCTTGACGTCACCGATGATCCATTGGAAGGTCTGTTCGCCCATGCCGCGAATCTGGCGGCCGAACATGCGACTGTCGTAGGGGCAATACTCGTCGAGGCGCGCGTCTCCCTCGTGACTGCATTCCATGCCGACGATGATGAGGGGCTTCTCCCACCGGTCGAGGAAGCCCTTGAGGCCCCAGCTCTTGCCGTAGGTGGCCATGTGGTCAAAGAACAGGTTGTGGCCGTCAAAGAAGTACATGACCGGGTAGCGTTCGGACGAGTGCTCGTATCCGTCGGGCAGATAGATATGCAAGGTGCGCGTGCGCTCTGCCGGCCAGTACCACATGTCATGCGTGAAAACGGTTCCCACCTGATCCTCCCATCAAATTGCGTGCAGCGTCACACTCTAGCCCTTCTTCTGCCGCGCTGCCAAGCGGGTCCGCGAGCGGCGACTGTCATCCGACGCGTCGGCAGTGTTGCCCAGGGGACACAGGACGAATCGGGGCACGTGTCGTTCTACAATGGTCACATCCGAAACCGACGATTGGAGAATCCCATGCCCTTTGTTGACGCACGCATCACCGCCGTCCTGACCGACGAGCAGAAGGACGCCATCAAGGCAGACCTCGGCAAGGCGGTCTCGACCTTTGGGAAGGGGGAGAGCTTCCTGATGGTTGGCATCGCCGATGGTTACGACCTGTGGCTGGGTGGCCGCAAGCTCGACCAGGGTGCCTATGTCTCGTTCAGCATGATCGGCGACACGCCCGACGCCGGCTGTGCCGAGTTCTCCGCCAAGGTCTGTGACATTCTCGAGCGCGAAGCGGGCGTTCCGGGAAGCAACGTCTACATCACCTTCCATCCCATGGCAAACACGCGGTGGGGCTGGAACGGCGGAACCTTCTGACGCGTGACATCGGGCCTGTCGTGCGGCGATGATCGCCATGACGAGCAAAGGGGCGCGCCCCTGCCGACGGTGGCAGGGGCGCGCCTTTGTCCAGTCTCTTTGCGAGGCTCGGGTTACTTCTTGGACTTGCGGGGCTTGAGGATGGGGTTGATGGCGCCCTCGACGCCCTCGTCACCAAACGAGATGCCCATGAGCTTGGCTTCCTGGACCAGCTGGCAGTCTGGCGGAACCGTCTTCAGGCGTCCGGCGACGATGTCGAGCGGCACGCGCACGATCTCGCGGTTCTTGTCGGCGACCATGAAGCCAAACTCGCCGTCGAGGATGCCGCGTGCGGCCTCGACGCCCACCTGCGTTGCAAACACGCGGTCGTAGGCGCAGGGCTGACCGCCGCGCTGGGTGTGGCCGGGAACCGCGACGCGAACCTCGCGACCGGTGCGATTGATGATTTCGGCTGCGATGTCGTAGGCGATGGAGGGGGAGGTGCGCTCGGCGATGCGCTGCTTGTAGGCCTTGCGCTTGAGGCTGGCCTCCTCGACGGAGATGGCGCCCTCGGCGACGGCGACGATGGTGAAGCGGCTGCCGTTCTTGTCGCGCTTCTCGATGGCCTTGATGACGTTGTCGATGGAGTAGGGAATCTCGGGCAGCAGGATCACGTCGGCGCCACCGGCGATGCCGGCATGCAGGGGGATCCAGCCAACCTTGTGGCCCATGATCTCGATGACGAAGACGCGACCGTGCGAGCTGGCCGTGGTGTGGATGTCATCGATGCACTTGGTGGCGATCTCGATGGCCGAGTGGAAGCCAAAGGTCATGTCGGTGCCCCAGGTGTCGTTGTCGATGGTCTTGGGCAGCGCGACGACGTTGAGGCCCTCCTGCGAGAGGCGATGAGCGGTCTTGGTCGAGCCGTTGCCACCGCCCATGACCAGGCAGTCAAGTCCGAGCTTGCGGTAATTCTCCTTCATGGCCTCGACCTTGTTGATGCCCTCGGGCGTCGGTTCGTCGAGCAGCTTGAAGGGGGTGCGGCTGGTGCCGAGTATGGTGCCGCCGCGCGTGAGGATCCCCGAGAAGTCTTCGGAGGTGAGCTTGCGGTAGTTGCCGTAGATCATGCCCTGATAGCCATTCAGAAAGCCATAGAACTCGACGCCATCCTCGGCGTTGTGTGAAAGCGCCTTGACGACGCCACGCATGGCTGCGTTGAGCGCCTGGCAGTCGCCACCGCTCGTGAGCATACCGATCTTGAGCATAGGAACCCCTCTCTTGTAGAGCGCACAGTGATACTCAATTTGCCACAACGGCTGTTTCCAATTGGTAATATGTCCACAATCGGATGAAATTCTTCCGTAGGGAACGTCTTTGGCGCAAGGTGCGTGTGTGCAGCCGCGTCACCTCGTCGAGAATGGGGTTGGGTATGGCAAGCGATCTGGTCCGTTTTACCGTGGCGGTGCCCGAGGGACTGCTGCGGGAGTTCGACGAGCACACGGCGCGCCGCGGCACGCACGTCAATCGCTCCGAGGCGGTGCGCGACCTCATGCGCGAGCAGATGGCAGGAGATGACACGACCGATCCGGATACTGACGTAGTCGGCTCCATCACGATGGTGTACGACCATCATACGGTCGGTCTGTCTGGTGCGCTCGACGAGATACAACACGACCATATGGACGAGATCGTGTCGACTATGCACGTGCACCTCGACCATCACAGCTGCCTCGAGGTGCTGGCGGTCCGTGGGAGGAGCGGAAGCATCCGCATGCTCTCCGACCTGCTTTTGGGCACCAAGGGAGTGCGCTTTGGGCGCCTTGCGTGTGTTGCGACCTCCTCGGCGATCGAGGCCGGTCACTGAGTGCGTCGACCCTTGTAGTTATAGCGGACATTAGGCGCAACCGTATGGGGGAGCTGCTGCCGCTTGGTAGAATGAGGGGACGTGACGCGCCCCACATGACTGCAAGGAGCAACCATGAGCAATCCCCTCGCCAGCGACCTGAACACTCTGCGCAAGGTCGTCGAGCAGAATGCCAATCCCGGGCGATTTGCCCAGACCTTCCATCTCGTTCCCCCCACCGGCTGGCTCAACGATCCCAACGGCCTCTGCCAGCTCGGTGACACCTACCACGCCTTCTTCCAGTACTCGCCCTTCTCCGCCGAGGGTGGTGTCAAGATGTGGGGTCACTGCACGAGCCATGACATGGTGCGTTGGACCTACGAGGGCACGGCCCTCTATCCCGACCAACCCGTTGATGTGGGTGGAGTGTACTCGGGGAGCGCCTATGTGGAGGACGGCGTGATGCATGTCTTCTACACCGGCAACGTCAAGCGTGAGGACGACACGAACTACGACTACGTCAACACGGGTCGTGAGGCCAACACGGTCTACGTCACCTCGACTGACGGCGTCAACTTTGGTCCCAAGAAGCTCGTGATGGCAAACGCCGACTACCCCGGCGACGACACCGAGCATGTCCGCGATCCCAAGGTCTGGCGTGACGGGGACACCTACTACATGGTCCAGGGAGCACGCAAGAAGGACGATACGGGCGAGGTGCTGGTCTTCTCGTCTCCCGACCTCGTTCACTGGGAGCTCTGCAACCGCATCACGTCCAACACGCGTTTTGGCTACATGTGGGAGTGCCCCGACTACTTCGAGCTCACTGACACCGGCGACTTCGCCCCGCGCGACGCCGTCAAGGTGCTCTCGGTCTCCCCGCAGGGGCTGCATGGAGGTGACTGGGACCGTCGCAACGTCTACCAGTCGGGCTATTTCGTGCTGCTGGGCGACGTCACCGGCACGTGCGCGTTGTTGCCCTTTGCCCTGTGGGACGCGGGATTCGACTTCTACGCCCCGCAGTCGTTCATGGCCGACGACGGCCGTCGCATCCTCATCGGCTGGATGGGCATGCCCGACGAGAAGACCTACACGAACCTTACCGTACGTGACGGCTGGCAGCATTGCTTTACCGTCCCGCGAGAGGTGACGGCGCGCAACGGACGCGTGCTGCAGTGGCCCATTCGCGAGCTCGAGTCGTTCCGCACCAACGGGCGCAAGGCCACCGACGCGATCGAGGCCTCTGACACGCGTGCGTTCGACCTGCTCGTCGAGCAGGTGCGCTCTGACGAGGAGCTCTCGATCTCCTTGGCAGACCAGCTGCAGATCCTGTGGAGCGACCGCAAGTTCGAGCTTCGCTTTGCCAGCGAGGACATGGAGTCGGTCGGCGCGGGACGTCGCTCGCGCTTCGAGTACCTTGACGAGCTGCGTAACGTCCGCGTGGTGGGCGACGTCTCGTCCATCGAGGTCTTCGTCAACGATGGCGAGCTCGCTTTCTCGTCGCGCTACTATCCCAACGAGTACAACGTTGCCGTGGAGGCTCCTGGCGCCCAGATCAGCCTGTGGGACATTGACGCCACGGAGTAGTGCAGTCGGAGCGTTTCTCGCGAGAGACGTGCTTGGGTCGCCATGCGTTTCGGGCACGTCGAGGAGATGCTGACATGGGCATTGTCAACGACATCATGCGGTGGTTTTCCGGCGGGGATGGCTCTTCTTCCGGCCCGATCATCGAGGGGCGCCACCTCGACGTGAGCTCCGGTGACAACTACCGCGACCTTGGCGGCTATGACACGCCGTGGGGTCCGACGGCCTACCGGCGGTTCGTGCGCGCGGGGTCGACGTCAAGCCTCACGAGGCGTGACCTCGAACGCCTGGAAGCCTACGGCGTCTGCCGCGTGCTCGACCTGCGCAGCCCCTTTGAAGACCCGGCAGAGAGCTGCCGCTTTTCGCGGAGGCCCAAAATCGCCTGGCTCAACGTGCCCCTCTTTGACTACGACCTGTCAGATCCAAAGCTCTCTGGCACAGAGATACCGGACGGCAACTACCTCATCGACGGATACGTGACCATGCTCTCGAACCACGAGATGATACGGCGGGCGTTCGAGTTCTTTGCCGCCACGCCCAAAGGAGGCACGGTGCTGTTTCATTGCGCGGCGGGCATGGACCGGACCGGTATGACGGCCATGCTGCTCCTCGGGCTCGCCGAGGTGCCCTACCGGCAGATCGTCGCGGACTACCTGTACTCGTTTGCCTCCGTCGAGGAGGTCGATCGCGTGGTGTTTGATGGCGAGGACCCGCGGGTGACGCCTGCCTCGTGGAACCCCATTCCATCCCGCAAGCAGGCCATCGAGTTCATGCTCGATCGCGTGGGGGAGGGATATGGGTCGACTCGTGCTTATCTTGCGGCATGTGGCATCAGTGATGCATCACTTGACGTCGTGAGGGGTATGCTGATTGGGTCGTATGCGTAGCGTGCGCATCCGACGGTCTTAGAACCGATGGCCATCACCCTATGGCAAGACAGGGAGATGGCAGCGAAGGATATATATGAGCAAAAAGGAAATGCAGCTCAATGGAACCATGCTCCAGGGATTCTCTTGGAATCTCCCTTCCGACGGGCAGCACTGGCGGCGCTTGGGCCAGATGGCGTCGGGCTTTGTTGAGAAAGGCATCACGTCCGTATGGCTGCCGCCTGCATACAAGGGGACGCAAGGGCAGAACGACGTCGGCTACGGTGTCTACGACCTGTGGGACCTTGGCGAGTTCGACCAGAGGGGCAGTGTGCCCACCAAGTATGGCACCCGCCGCGAGCTCAATTCGGCGGTCGTTGCCATGCATGAGGCGGGCATCGACGTCCTGGGTGACGTCGTGCTCAATCACAGGCTGGGTGCGGATGCGACCGAACAGGTCAAGGCAAGGCCCGTTGCCGCGGATAACCGCCTGTACGACTTGGGCGACCTCGAGACCATCGAGGCTTGGACCGCCTTCACCTTCCCGGGCCGCAATGGCGAGTACGACGACTTCACGTGGGACTGGCACTGCTTCAAGGGCACTGACTACAACCAGGCCACCGGCAGCAACGGCATATGGCTGTTTGACGGCAAGGGCTGGGACTCTGACGTGAGCCAGGAGATGGGTAACTTCGACTATCTCATGGGTGCGGATGTCGACTTCAATAATCCCGACGTATATGAGCAGCTTGTCAAGTGGGGTGTCTGGTTTGTCGACGAGGTGGGCTTGGACGGTCTGCGCCTCGACGCCATCAAGCACATGAGCAGGGACTTCTACCGGCGCTGGCTGAAGGACGTGCGTGCCAAGGTCGACCATGAGCTGTTTGTGGTGGGCGAGTACTGGGCCTTCACGTCGGGCGAGCTGTGTAACTACGCGGGCGACCAGCCGGTAATGAACCTGTTTGACGTGCCGCTGCACTTCGCGTTCTATCGAGCGTCCGTCGACCGCGAGCATATCGACTTCTCGCACATCCTCGACGAGGCGTATGTATCCGTCGACCCGGTGCATGCGGTCACCTTCGTCGACAACCATGACACGCAGCCCAACCAGTCGCTGGCCTCGACGGTCGAGCACTGGTTCAAGCCGGTGGCGTACTCCATCATCCTCCTGCGCGAGGCGGGATACCCCTGCGTGTTCTTTGCCGATCTGTACGGGCTTCCCAATGATGCGATTCCGGCAGTTGCCGAGCTGCCGCTTCTCATGGAGATTCGCAAGCGCTACTCCTATGGAGCGCAGCATGACTACCTCGACGAGTCCGACCTCGCGGGCTGGACGCGCGAGGGCGATGCCGACATGGACGAGTCCGGCCTTGCCGTGGTGCTGTGCAACCGCGCGTTTCCCGAGGAGCAGCCTCCCGAGCCCGTCGATCAGCCGGAACAGCCGCAGGACGAGCAGGGAGAAGGGGGTGCGTCCGCTGACGCCGGGGACGGCGAGTCGCAGGATGTGACACAAGATAACGGTGACGCTTCCACCGATGCGATCGCCGTTGAGCAGGACTCCACATCCGAGCAGGCAGGCGTGGCCGAAGGTGACGGAGACACCGATCCGGAGCCCGTGGCCGAACCCGAGCCGAGCGATCCCGGCCTGCCAGACGGCTGGCCAGCCAAGGAGATGTATGTGGGCAGTCAGCATGCGGGCGAGACGTGGCGCTGCGTGCTGGGCAATCATCGCGAGGTCCTGATCGACGACGAGGGCGTGGGACGCTTCCCCGCCAGCAAGGCCTCGATGACTGCGGTCTACCTTCCTGCTGGAGCCGCCGACCGCCTCAACCGCATCCCCATCGTCATGGATTAGCCGGCGCTGGCCGTCAATCTATTGACAAATATGGGAATGTGTATAAAAGGGGGAGTGAGGGCTTGCGGAGTGGCGCATACGTGCCGCTTACAGATTGACAGGTTGTGTACGGATTGGATGGGGTAGAATACCCCTCGTGGCAAAAGCCGCATGTATCGCGCGCAAGCGCAGCACTATGCCTCAACAGGCAAGAAAGAAAGGCACGTCATGGCACAGGGTACTGTTAAGTGGTTTAACCCCGACAAGGGCTACGGCTTCATCTCTCGCGAGGATGGCGACGATCTGTTCGTCCACTACAGCGAGATCCAGATGGATGGCTTCAAGACCCTCGACGAGGGCCAGGCCGTCGAGTTCGAGATCACCACGGGCCAGAACGGCAAGCTCCAGGCTTCCGCTGTCCGCAAGATCTAAGTAGCCTCATTCAAGAGAGCTTAAGAAGGGATCGCCTAGGCGGTCCCTTTTTGCATATGCGGTCGTGGATGGCGCCTTGTGGTCGGCAGCTGATAGATGTGCCCTGACTTGCGGCAACTGTCTGTCCACATCGCATTCCATGGAGAGGATCGCAAGACCGGTTGCCCGACAGTCACATACTGAGAGTACAATGGTCACATTATGCGAACGACGAACGCTCATGGGGGTTTCCATGTCTGACGAGGAGCTCAAGGTACGGGTTGACGCCTTCGTTGACGAGGTGTGGGAGGACATAATCGAGGACGTGCGCACCCTGGTGCACATACGCTCGGTGGAGGATCTGGAGGCTGCTGCCCCCGGCATGCCGTGGGGACCTGCCAACCACGAGGCGCTCGTCGCCGCTCTCCGCATCGCGGAACGCTTGGGACTCGAGGGGCATGATTGCAAAGGCTACATCGGCTACGCCGACTTGCCCGGGCAGTCCACGACGCAGATTGCGACCATCGCGCATTCCGATGTGGTGCCTGAGGGCCTTGGTTGGACGGTCGACCCCTTTGACGTCACGCGTCGCGAAGGATACCTGTTGGGTCGCGGTGTCATCGATGACAAGGGCCCGCTGGTGCTTTCGCTGTACGCTGCCCATTTCTTTGCACGTGAGGTCGAGCGCACGGGCGAGAGGCTGCCCTACACGCTCAGGTGCATCATTGGCAACGACGAGGAGACCACCATGGCAGATCTGCTGTGGTACCTCGACAACTACCCCATGCCCGCGTTCGCCTTCACGCCCGATGGCAACTTTCCCCTCATCTGCGGCGAGAAGGGTGTCTACCATGCGAGCATCGTGTCGCAGGACATCATTGGTGAGGACGGGGGCGCAATAGTCTCGCTTGACGGCGGCACGGTGCCCAATGCCGTGCCGGGTCGTGCGACGGCAACGCTGCGCTGTGATGCCGCGAGCCTCTCCCAGGCTAAGAACATCGAGGTCAGTGCAGGCGAGGATGGGCTTGTTACGATTACTGCCCATGGTAGGGGAGGACATGCGTCGCTTCCCGAGGGAACCCTCAATGCCATTGGCGTCCTTGCCGACTACCTTCTTGCACAGGACTGCTGCTCTGCCACCGAGCGACGCTTCCTCAAGCTGGTGCATCGGGTTTGCGCCGTCGACACCGACGGTACTGCGCTTGGCATCGCCAGCGCTGACGACGTGTTTGGCCCGCTTACCTGCATCGGTGGCACACTGCGTACCGTCGGGGCGCACTTCGTGCAGACCATCGACTCGCGCTATCCGTCTTCGATCGAGCACACCGACATCGACACGGCGCTCGAGCGTGTTGCCAACGAGTATGGCTGCTCCTTCGTACGCGACCATGTGAAGGTGCCGTTCTACACGAGCCCCGATACCCCCGAGATCAAGGCGCTGCTCGAGACCTACCGCGAGTACTCGGGCGACATGTCCGAGCCGATGGTGATTGGCGGAGGGACCTACGCGCGTAACTTTGCCAAGGCATGCGCCTTTGGGCCCAATATCGATGATGGGAATCAGCCGTCGTGGGTTGGCCCAGAGCACGGGGCCGACGAGGGCGTATCGGAGGCGGTGCTGCGCATGGCGCTCAAGGTCTACATCATGTCGATTGCGCGTCTCATGCGGCTCGACCTTGGATAGTAGGCCAAAGGAGCCTGCTTGCGGCGGCAAAACGCCGGACAACAGCCCCCTGATTGTCTGCACACGTGCTATCGTGGTTTTGTGACCGGGCCGAGAAGGCCTCGCAACATGTCTGAAAGCAATGGGAGATGCCATGGCAAACGAAACCCCCTCCATATTCAATGAGAAAGCCTACGAGAAACTGCGTAGCCCTGACGATCTTGACAAGTATGTGCGCGTCACCAATCCCAGCGGGTGGGTTGCACTCCTTGGGTGCGTCGCTCTGCTTGTGGGGTTGCTGGTCTGGGGCGTCTTTGGAACGGTGTCGACCAACGTCGACGCAAGTTGCGTCGTGATACCTTCGGGGGACGTCATCTGCCTCATCTCGCCCAAGGACATCGCGAACGTGAAGCAGGACGACCCGATCGCCACCGATGACTCCCGTGGATACGTCTCGAGCGTGGCGACGGTCCCGCTCTCGCGCGCAGAAGTCCGCGAACTGGTGCAGAGCGACTATCTGACCGACACGTTGATGCCGGCAAACCATAACTGGGCCTTCGTGGTTCAGATCGCTGAGCTTGACGTGGATAAGGGATGGGTCGAGGACGCCGTCATCACGACCAAGCGCGTCGCGCCGCTGGCTGCCCTCTTTGACACTGGCGAGGTGTCATAATGGGCAAGGTGGCAAAAGTACCTCAGATTATGCAGATGGAGGCGCTCGAGTGCGGCGCCGCCTGTCTGTGCATGATTCTCGCCTACTATGGGCGATGGGTTCCCCTCGAGCAGATGCGCGTCGAGTGCGGCGTCAGCCGCGATGGCTCGAAGGCGGTCAACATCCTCAAGACGGCACGCAACTACGGCCTCGAGGCGAAGGGCATGACCTTCTCTACAAATGCCCTGCGCAAGTCTGATGTGTTTCCCTGCATCGTCTTCTGGAACTTCGTGCACTTTGTGGTCGTCGATGGCTTCAAGGGCAACTACGTGTACCTCAATGACCCGGCAAAGGGCCAGGTGAAGATCTCGCTCAAGGAGTTCGACGAGGCGTTTACCGGCGTCGTGCTCACGTTCAAGAAGACCGACGCCTTCGAGGAGGGCGGCAAGAAGCCCGACATGTTCGGATTCGTGCGCAAGCGTCTCGAAGGCCTTGCGCCTGCCGTGGTCTTTGCCATGCTCACCGCGGGGATAACGGCCCTCGTGAGCGTCATCAGCCTCTCGCTCAACACGGCGTTCGTCGACAGGGTCCTCACAAACAGGGATTATGACTGGCTGAATGTAATCGTGTCGGTGTTGCTGCTTTTGACCTTTGTCACGGCGGTCACGGCTGGCATAAGCGCCATCAACCAGAATCGCATCCGTGGCAAGATAGCGATCGTGTCGTCGTCGCGCTTCATGCGCCACCTGCTGCACCTTCCAATCGGGTTCTACTCACAACGTATGGTGGGTGACCTCCAGCAGCGACAGAACTCGAACGAGAGTATCGCCATGTCGCTCATCAGCGAGCTTGCGCCTGTCCTGGTCAATGGGCTCATGCTGGTCATGTATCTCGCAGCCATGATCAGATACAGCCCGTTGCTCGCATTTGTGGGTGTCACCGGCGTGGTCATCAACGCCTTCCTAGCGCACTACATCTCCGAGCGGCGCATCAATATCGCACGCTCCGCCGCTACCGAGAGCGGAAAGCTCTATGCGACGACCGTCGGCGGCGTCGAGATGATCGAGACCATCAAGGCTTCGGGCGCCGAGAATGGCTACTTTGGCCGGTGGGCCGGATACCAGGCGGCGGTGAGTGAGGCGGACGTCCGTATCCTTACCCTCAACGAGTACCTCGGCGCAGTGCCCATGCTCGTCTCAAGCGTCGTCAACGTACTCGTGTTGACGCTCGGCGTATGGCTCATCGTGAATGGCCGTCTCTCCGAAGGCGCCCTGCTTACCTTCAACCAGCTGCTGTCTTCGTTCCTCTCGCCTGTGACGCAGCTCATTGGCCTTGGACAGACCATCCAGGAGATGAGAACCCAGGCCGAGCGCGTCGAGGACGTCATGCGCTACGAGTGCGACGTTCCCGAGGAGCTCGAGGATGCGGAGGACGACGACGAGGAGGTCTCGGAGTTTGGCCGTCAGAAGCTGCGTGGCCAGATAGACCTCGAGGGAGTGAGCTTTGGCTACTCTCCGCTCGAGCCGCCGCTCATCGAGGACTTTGACCTGCACATCAAGCCCGGTCAGTGGGTTGCCTTCGTCGGACCGTCGGGTTGTGGCAAGTCGACGATCGCCAAGATCGTCGCTGGGCTGTACCCGACGTGGTCCGGCAGCGTCCGCTTTGACGGCGTCCCCATCGAGGAGGTGCCCCGTGCGGTCCTCAGGGGCTCGCTTGCGGTCGTTGACCAGGACATAGTCACCTTTGAGGATTCGGTCAGCGAGAACGTGAAGCTTTGGGACCGCTCCATCGAGGACTATGAGGTCATCCTTGCATGTCGTGACGCGAGCATCCACTCGGACATCTCGCAGCGTGAGGGTGGCTACCAGTGCAAGATCCTTCCCGGCGGAAGCAACTTCTCGGGTGGCCAGCTGCAGCGCATCGAGATCGCACGCGTGCTGGCGCAGGACCCCTCGATCATCATCCTCGACGAGGCGACCAGTGCCTTGGACGCGCAGACTGAGGCGGACGTCATCCGGCGTATCCGCGACCGAGGGGCGACGTGCATCGTGGTGGCCCACCGCCTGTCCACCATCCGTGACTGCGACGAGATCATCGTGCTCAAGCACGGAAAGGTGGATGAGCGCGGGACCCACGAGGAGCTGATCGCCAAGGACGGCACGTACGCGACTTTGATTAGGAGTAACTAGCATGTCCCTGCTCGAGTCACAGCTGGATGCGCGGGCACGCTACGATGGCGAAATGGCCACGCGTGCGTATTCCGAACTTGCTGCCAGCGTAACCGGTACACGCCATCTCTCCTCGCCCTGGATGAACGACCTCGAAAAGGCTGACGGCGCCGTGATCGAATGCCTGAAGTACTATGGCGTGCAGGCCGGCGAGGTGCCTGATGGCATCGACGACCCCGATGAGCGCATGACCTACATGTGTCGCCCTTCGGGAACGATGTTTCGAGCCGTACGCTTTGAGGACAGGTGGTATCAGCAGTCCTTTGGCGCGATGCTCGGCCATTTGAAGACCGGTGAGCCGATTGCCCTGCTCCCCAAAGGTATGAGGGGCTATCACTACATCGACCCAGCGACCGGTGAGGACGTGAAGCTTTCGACAACGACCGACGACCTCATCCAGCGCGAGGCCATCCTGTTCTATCGCGCGCTTCCCGCGCGTTCGCTGAAGGTCACTGACCTACTGACGTTTATCTTCCAGACCTATGGTCGTTCCGACTACATCTCCGTGATCTGTGCTGCTGCCGCCGTCACGCTGATTGGCCTGCTTCCCGCCTGGGCGAACAACATCGCATTCAGGCTCGTGGTTCCCTCCGGGCAGACCGGCCTCATCATGCCCATCGGCGTGCTGCTGCTTGGTGTGGCGCTGTCGTCCACGCTTATCGGCGCGACGCGCAACCTGGTCATGCGGCGCATCAGCACCAAGCTCAGGGTATGCGTCGAGGCGGCGACCTTCGCCCGCATGCTCTCGCTGCCGCCCTCCTTCTTCAAGGAATTCGCCTCAGGCGACTTGAGCAGCCGTATCGCACGCCTGAATAGGTTGACGCAGAGCATCGTCGGCTTGACGATGGGGTCGGCGCTTTCGCTCATCCTGTCTCTCGTCTACCTGCTGCAGATCCTGGCCTATGCGCCCTATCTTGCCTTCCCCGCATTTGCGGTGGTGGCTGTCCAGGCGGCGATCACGATTCTCGTGACACGTGCGACCACACGGTTCGAGCGGTCTGCCATCGAGGTGTCGTCAAAGCTGTCCGGCACCGAGACGGCATTGTTGAGCGGCATCCAAAAGATCAAGCTTGCAGGTGCCGAGAACAGGGCGTTTGCCAAATGGGCCCACGGTTACTCCGAGTATGCGCGTGCCACCTACAACCGCCCCAAGCTGCTTCTGGCAATGCCGGCGCTGCTGCCAGCCATCGGAATGCTGGGCAGCATGATCATCTACTTGGTTGCTGGCAATGCGGGAGTGACGGTTCCCGACTACATGTCGTTCAGCGTCGCCTACGGTCAGATGACGGGAGCCATCATGTCGCTTGCTGGCATGACTGGCGAGATCGCCCTCATCCGTCCGACCCTGTCGATGGTCGCGCCCTTGCTCGAGGCCGAGCCGGAGGTCAGCGAGGACAAGATCTCGGTCGGCAACCTGTCAGGTTCAATCGAGATGTCGAACGTCTCGTTCCGCTACACCGAGGGTGCGCCCTACATCCTCAAGAACCTCTCGTTCAGGATTCGCCCAGGCGAGTACGTGGCAATCGTCGGAAAGAGCGGCTGCGGCAAGTCGACCATCATGCGTCTGCTCCTAGGCTTCGAGAAGCCGGCCCGAGGAAGCATCCTCTACGGACCCTACGACCTCTCGAAGGTCGACCCCCGCTCGGTGCGTCGCTCCATTGGCGTCGTCACGCAGGACGGAAAGCTCTTTATGGGCAGCCTGTTCTCGAACATCACGGTTGCCAACCCAACCGCGACGCTCGATGACGCCTGGGCTGCGGCGGAGGTGGCAGGCATCGCCGACGACATCCGCGCGATGCCGATGGGCATGCAGACGATGGTGACCGAAGGTGGCGGCGGTATCTCGGGCGGTCAGCGACAGCGCATCATGATCGCGCGCGCCATCTGCGGTCACAAGCGGATTCTGATGCTTGACGAGGCGACGAGCGCCCTCGACAACATCACGCAGAAGAGTGTTGCCGACTCGCTTGCCGCACTTGACTGCACACGCGTGGTGATCGCGCACCGCCTGTCCACGATCCGCAACTGCGACCGCATCATGGTCGTCGACGAGGGCCGCATTGCGGAAGAGGGTACCTACGACGAGCTGGTCGCTCAGGACGGGCTCTTCGCAAAGCTTGTCGAGCGGCAGCGTCTGGAAGACTAGGCAAGATTAAGAGAGCTGGCTATGGCGAGCGCCTCCGAGTGGGCGCTCGTCTGTTATATCGAGGCGTTTTGCCCAAACGACAGCTTGTCAGTGCTTTTCTGACGAGTGCAAAAAAGATGCGCCTACAACCCGCCTTGTATGCGCGTTTTGGACTCAAAAACAAAAGGTGTCCTTTGAGGGAGCGCTAAAACTGCATACAAAGCTTCGATGAGGCGCCCGGAGCGTCGATTTGGCACCTACAAGTTGCTTTGTCAGCACCTGTCCAAAAAGGCTTGAATCGACAATCATTGTGCTTGTGTTGCTGGCACCTACAACCTGTCTTGTAGGTGCCTTGTCGTGACAGAATCAATTCCTTTTTGATCCTGTCTGTAGTTCTGAAGACCGTGAGTTGACAGGCAGGCATTTTGGCCCTGAAAATGCGCATACAAAGCAGGTCGTAGGTATACCTTTTCGTGCCTTCCGAAAAAAGCGCTGACAAAGTCTCATGCTCATAGTGGACATGCGCGCGGAGAGCGCCTACGGCAAACCGATGGTTCGAAACCACACGTTGCCAGTGCTGCGCTGTGCCCGTCAGATCTCCGGGCTGGTCAGGGCTGTCCAGTCATGAAGGGCGAGGTCGGCGACCCTGCTTACGCGCTCGAAGTTCTGTGTCGCCTCTCCCGACTCGACGGCGCAGGTGATGAAGCCGGCGCCCCGCGCCGCGACGAGTCCAGGCTCGATGTCCTCGAAGACGATGCACCTCTGGGGGTCGACTCCGAGTCTGCGAGCCGCCTCGATATAGATGTCGGGCTCGTCTTTGGCAACGCCCACGTCTCGTCCGTGCACGCATACGTCAAAGAGCGCATCGATGTCCACGAGTCTCATCGACGAAATCAGTTCTGGCTCGTTGGCGGTTGCGAGTGCGATGGGAATCCCTCGGCCGCGCAGCGCCATGATGTACTCCTCGACTCCGGGACGTAACTCCACGCGCGTGTGGTAGAGGGCTTGGCTGAGGCGGGTCCACTCTTCGCAGATGTCCTGTGGATCCTCCTCAAGGTGGTAGGTCTCGATGGTGTACTGCGCTCCTGACGAAAAGCCGAGCACAGAGAGCATGCGAGCGTATTCATGGGTGTAGGGGATGCCCCGCGAGCCCAGAAACGTGCGGTCGACTTCCTCCCAGATCCATCCGGTGTTGGCGATGGTTCCATCGAAGTCAAAGATGGCAGCGTCAAATGCGGGAGGCCACAATCTGGTTGGCGAGTTCGTCACGTTAGGCCTTTCGTAGGGTGTAGGGCTCACAGGTGTTGAGTCTAACATGCCCGTGACGTCACGTGGCCGCTCGCCCGACGTCCTCCTTATTCGATATGTGCCGTCAACCTTCCTCCCAATGCCAAGGAGGCTATGAGGCCACATCATTTGGCTAACGGTTGCATTTGGTCAACCAATGGAGCGTGGTGCCAATTTGTTTCTCTCGTGTTACTCTACTATCGTATGCAGAAAGAGGCCATTTTCATGCGAAAGAAGGTAGAACCATGGCTGACGAGCAGCTTAAGCGCGAAGCTCACGAGTACGTAGAGCGTATCTGGGAGGATGCGGTCAAGGATATAGTCGATCTTGTTGCCATTCGTTCGGTCGAGGACATCGACCACGCCGAGCCAGGCAAGCCCTACGGACCGGCTCCGTTCGAGGCTCTGCAGCTTGCGGTTGACATTGCGGGTCGTATGGGCATGGATGCCCACAATTGCGATGGCAACATCGGATACGCCGATGTGGCCGGCGCCTCTCCCAAGCAGATTGCCATGATCGGGCATACCGACATCGTCCCGGAGGGCACGGGCTGGCACTATGACCCCTTCAAGGTCACCCGCAAGGATGGCTACCTCATTGGCCGTGGCGTGCTTGACGACAAGGGCCCGACCGTGCTGGCGCTGTATGCCGCGAAGTTCTTTGCCGACAAGGCTGCCCAGACCGGAGAGCCCAATCCTTACACGATTCGCGTCATCATCGGCAACAACGAGGAGACCGAGATGCGCGATGTCGATTGGTATCTCGAGAACTTCGAGCAGCCTGAGTTCCTCTTCACGCCCGATGCCGACTTCCCCTTGATCTGCGGCGAGAAGGGCGGCTACTCCGCCTTCATCGAGTCCGGCAAGATCTCCGATGTCATCGTCGACTTCGATGGCGGCACCGTGGGCAATGCCGTCGCCGGTGAGGCCACCGCCCTCGTGCACGCGGATGCGTCTACGTTGCCTGCCGCGGAGCGCATCGACGTCGAGCCGGCAGGGGAGGGGCTTGCAAAGCTCACGGCCCATGGAATCGGCAGCCATGCTTCGACTCCCGAGGGCTCGATCAACGCCATCGGGCTTCTCGTCGAGTACCTGCTGGCCAACAACCTTTGCTCCGAGGCCGAGCGCCGTTTCCTCGAGTTCGAGCACCTCGTGTTCGCCTCCACGGATGGCTCCACGCTCGGCATCAAGAGCGAGGACAAGCGCCTGGGTGCCCTCACCTGCATCGGTGGCACCATGCGCACCAAGGATGGCGTGTTCGTACAGACCATCGACAGCCGTTATCCCGAGTCCATCACGGGCGAGCAGATCACGGCGACCGTCGGCGCACTTGCCGAGCAGTACGGCGCAAAGCTCACCTGCGACCTCGACATGGTCCCCTCGTATCAGGCTCCTACCAGCGCTCCCATTCAGACGCTGGTCGACACCTACAACGAGTTCACGGGACGCCATGAGGAGGCGTACTGCATCGGTGGCGGCACCTATGCCCGTCACTTCAAGTGCTCCGGCGCCTTTGGTCCCAACGATCCCCTCGACCCGATGCCCGAGTGGATCGGTGCCGAGCACTCTGCGGACGAGGGATTCTCCGAGGAGCAGCTTAAGCGCGCACTCGAGATCTACATCGTCTCGCTAGGCCGCCTGATGAAGCTCGATTTCTAGGATCGGGCTAAAGACAGGCCCAAAGGACGGAACGGAAAGTGCCCTGCATCCCCAAGACACTGGGGCGCGGGGCACTTTCCGTTCCGTACGATGCGTACGATCGCGCTACTTTCTGCCCACGAGGAGCGTCGAGCCTCTGAGCATCGTGAGGGTCGCCTCGGTCTTGTCCATGAACAGTCCGTTATCGGTGGGAATGAGCTCCACGCTCTCGTATCCCTCGTTGCGCAGGCTCTGCGCAAACTGCTCCATGTCTCCGTAGCGGGCGGGGCCCATAAGGTCATGGATGGCAAAGGTTCCGCCCT
>JAGAVX010000137.1 GCA_017941705.1 Atopobiaceae bacterium | reverse complement strand
TCATCCGCGAGGCTGCAGGCATGGTGTACGTGGCGCGCGTGCTCTCGAGCTTCTCGAACGAGCAGCTGTGCGGCATCTACCGCGATTATTTCGCCAAGCTCAACGGCATGGGCATCACCTCGGTCTGCGACATGGCGCTCTCGCTGCTGCCGGGCGCAGACGGGATAAATCCGCAGGTATATGAGGCTCTTGAAGCTTCGGGAGACCTCTCGGTGCGCGCACACCTATTCCCCTGCCTCTCGGACGACCAGTCCAATCTCGAGGGGCTGCAGGCGCGCTACGGCGGTACGCGCCTGCGCACGCCAGGCTTCAAGCAGTTCTTTGACGGCGTGAGCAGCCAGCACACGGCGTGGTGCACCGAGCCGTATGAGAATGCGCGCTTTGATGGTGACGTCGGCCGGCCCACTGTGGATCCGGCGCGCATGCGCGAGCTGGTGCTCTCGGCTGCGGCGCGGGGCCACGCCGTGCGCATCCATACCATCGGTGATGCGGCGGTGCATACGGCCATCGACATCTTCGACGAGGCGTACCGTCGCTATGGCGCTCCCTCGCAGGGGCGCAACACGATGGAGCACATAGAGGACATCCAGCCCGCCGACATAGCGCGCTTGCGTGCGGCACGCGTGGTCGCCTCGGTGCAGCCGCCACATGTGACCATCGACCTCGCCCAGCCTGCCCGCGACTTGGGGGAGTGGCGCGCGTGCCGCATGTGGCCGTTCGCAGGGATGCTTGATGCTGGCGTGGAGCTGGCGCTGGGGACAGACGCTCCCGTGGTGCCCCCGACGAGCATGGACGTGCTGTATACGGCGGTCACACGTCGGACTCCGCGGGGGCATGAGCCTGCGGAGGGTTGGTATCCGGAGCACTGTCTGACGCGCGCTCAGGCGCTGAGAGCGTATTCGCTTGGGGGCGCCGTCGCAGTGGGACGCGAGCAGGAGCTGGGGACGATCGAGCCGGGCAAGCTTGCCGACTTGTGTGTCTGGGATACCAACCTGCTGACATGCGAGGACGGCCAGATCCAGCAAGCAAGATGCCTCTCCACGCACCTCGGTAGCTGACGCGAAGGGCGCGTGCCCTTGCAGCGCGGAACAATGGCACAGAACTCCCCGGCACTTTGTGTCGCTCCAGGCGCCGTAGCCGTTGGCAGCCACCTGCGGGTGTACCATGGTACGGAGATTCGTGACAAGGCGAGGAGGTCTCTATGCGCGACGGTTTCATCAAGGTGGCTGCCCGCACTCCCGAGGTACGCGTGGCTGACGTCGACTTCAACGTTGAGAGCTGCGTAGGTTCGGTCGCCGAGGCGGTCGAGCATGACGGCGCAAAGATAGTCGTGCTTCCGGAGCTTTGCCTGACGGGCTACACCTGCGAGGACCTCTTTTGGCAGGATGCTCTGCTTGATGGCGCCCAACAGGCCCTCTTCACGTTTGCCGACCAGACTTCCGAGCTCGATGCACTGCTCTTTGTGGGCGTGCCCTGGCGCGTCAACGGCAAGCTGTACAACTGCGCTGCGGCCCTGTGTCGCGGCGAGGTCCTTGCGATGATCCCCAAGACCTTCGTGCCCAACTACAACGAGTTCTACGAGCTCCGCCACTTTGCTCCCGCTGGCGATGACGCGCTCATCGACATGGGGCAAGAGGAGCTCGTGCCCTTTGGCGCCAACGTCCTCCTTCGTTGTGCGAGCATGCCCGACCTGGTGGTTGCGGCAGAGATCTGCGAGGATCTATGGGTGCCAAACCCGCCGTCGGTGAGCCATGCTCTGGCAGGAGCCACCGTCATTGTGAACCTCTCTGCTTCGAATGCGCTGGTGGGCAAGGCTGCCTACCGTCGCAGCCTCGTCCTGGGACAGAGTGCCCGTCTGGCCTGCGGTTACATCTACGCCTCTGCGGGTTGGGGAGAGTCAACGACCGACGTGGTCTTCTCGGGACATGACATGATTGCCGAGTATGGCAGGATGCTTGCGGAGTCTGCGCCGTTTGGCCCTGGCTCGGCGACTACCGAGCTGGACGTGGCGACCATCATGGGCGAGCGCCTGCGCATGTCGACGTTCCACGCAGCAGTGGACGGCACGGCGATGGATTACTACGAGGTGTCCTTTGACCTGGGACGCGAGGAGACCAAGCTCACGCGCCACGTCGACCCCCACCCGTTCGTCCCCAGTGACGGCGCCAAGCGCGATGCGCATTGCGAGGACGTCTTCTCGATTCAGGCGTATGGCCTTGCCAAGCGGCTCGAGCACACGCACAGCTCCTGCGCCGTGCTTGGTGTGTCGGGAGGCCTAGACTCGACGCTGGCGCTGCTGGTGACGGTTCGTGCATTTGACCTGCTTGGCCTCGATCGTCAGGGCATCGTTGCCGTGACCATGCCGGGCTTTGGCACGACCGAGCGCACCCACGGCAACGCGACGACGCTCGCCGATGCCCTCGGTGTGCAGCTGCGTGAGGTGAACATCGCGGCGGCCGTCCGCCAGCACTTTGCCGACATCGGGCATGACGAGAAGGTCCATGACGTGACCTACGAGAACAGCCAGGCGCGCGAGCGCACGCAGATCATCATGGACATCGCCAACCAGGAAGGCGGCATGGTCATCGGCACCGGCGACCTGTCCGAGCTTGCCCTGGGCTGGGCGACCTATAACGGCGACCACATGAGCATGTATGGGGTCAACGGCGGCGTGCCCAAGACGCTCGTGCGCCATCTGGTGCGCTACGTCGCCGATACCTGCGACAACGAGGCCGAGGCGGACATCCTCTACGACGTGCTCGACACGCCCGTCTCTCCCGAGCTGCTTCCCGCCAACGAGGACGGGACCATCGCGCAGCAGACCGAGGACCTGGTAGGCCCCTATGAGCTTCACGACTTCTTCCTCTATCAGGTGCTGCGTCGCGGGGCAACGCCGCGCAAGGTGTATCGCCTGGCATGCTATGCCTTTGACGGGGCCTACGACGATGCGACCATACTTGCCTGGCTCAAGGTCTTCTACCGCCGCTTCTTTGCGCAGCAGTTCAAGCGCAGCTGCCTGCCCGACGGCCCCAAGGTGGGTTCGGTTGCGGTCAGCCCGCGCGGTGACCTGCGTATGCCGAGCGACGCGGCGAGCCGGCTTTGGCTGCGCGAGCTGGAGGAGCTGTAGGGATTCCGGCAGCTCAGGAGCCTTGTCAGAGGTCAAATAGTCAGTACCTGCTCGTACGGCGAGCAGCGGGAAGGGGATAGTACATGCACGTTTCGCATTTGACCCGCCGTTCGTTCTTGAAGGCGAGCGAACTGGCGGTTGGCACGCTGGCGCTCGGCGGCTTGGCGGGGTGCAACGATGCCGGCGGCACGTCTGACGAAGTCCCCGTGGACAAGGAGGCGTACGTGGTTGGCACGATTGCCAAGGCCAATCACGCCAATCATGCTGGCGAGGGGCCGACGGTCTACTTCACGCACGACGTGACCCCCGAGGCCCTCAAGGCCATCTTCGCTGCGTTGGGCACGGCGCTTCCGGGTCCCAAGGTAGGCGTCAAGCTCTCGGTCGGCGAGCCCGGTAGCAATCACCTCGACACCGCGCTCATCGCCGATCTGGTGCACGAGGTGAACGGTACCATCGTGGAATGCAACACCGCCTACGAAGGCCCGCGCGACAACACCAAGAGCCACTACGAGGTTGCGGCCGACCATGGTTACTCCAAGATCGCCGACTTCCAGATTCTCGACGAGGATGGCTCCATGGGCCTGCCCATCGAGGGCGGCCTGCACCTGAGCGAGAATCTCGTTGGATCGCATTACTCCGACTACAGCAGCTATCTGATCTTGTCGCATTTCAAGGGACACCAGATGGCAGGCTACGGTGGCGCGCTCAAGAACCTTGCCATCGGCATGGCGAGTGCTGCGGGCAAGTTCCGCATTCACAGCGGAGGTCGCACGGACACGAACTGGAACGATGCCGACACGGCCGTGTTCCAGGAGTGCATGGCTGATGCCTGCAAGAGCATCATCGATAACATGGGCGACCGCCTCCTCTACATCAACGTGATGAACAACATCTCGATTGACTGCGACTGCAGCCCTTCCCCGGCTACCCCAAAGATGGCCGATGTGGGCATCCTTGCCAGTACCGATCCGGTTGCGCTGGACCAGGCGTGCATCGACCTCGTCTACGACTCGGACGACGACACGACGGACCTCATCAGCCGTATCGAGACGCTCAACGGCGAGCACATCCTCGAGGCTGCCGAGTCGCTGGGTCTGGGTAGCCGTGCCTACAACCTGGTCGAGATGGTCTAGCGCCATAACTTTCGTTGTAACGCTCAGGTGCGTTGTTTGCCTGCCAGTCACATGCGATTTCGTATGCGGCTGGCAGTCTCTTTACTGCCAAGCGATAGAAAATCTAAGTGTCTCTTTGAAGATTTTCATATTGCCGTGTATAAGGGCGCCGTTGTGGGTATAGTTCTCCTCGTTGGATACGCGACTGATGTCTGTCGCAATCGTCTGTGCCGTTTGGCGCATGAGAAGGAGGTCCTTGAATATGACTCTTAAGCCGCTGGGCGATCGCGTTCTCGTCAAGCCCGCTCCCAAGGAGGAGCGCACTTCTTCTGGTCTGTACATCTCTTCGGGCGCTCAGGAGAAGCCGCAGAAGGGCGAGGTCATCGCCGTGGGCGCTGGCAAGCTCAACGACAAGGGCGAGCGCATCGCCATCGACGTCAAGGTCGGCGACCAGGTCTACTATGGCAAGTTCGGCGGCAACGAGGTCAAGGTCGACGGTGAGGACTACCTGCTCCTCCGCGCCGATGACATCTACGCCATCATCGTCGACTAATCATCGGACTCAACGCCACCGCAATCACTTTGGAGGAATAAGAAATGGCTAAGGACATTGTCTTCGGTACTGACGCCCGCGCGCGTCTTGCTAAGGGCGTCAACACGCTGGCTGACGCTGTGACCACCACGCTTGGCCCCAAGGGCCGCTACGTCGCCCTGCAGCGCGCCTATGGTGCTCCCACCATCACCAACGACGGCGTCTCCGTCGCCAAGGAGATCGAGCTCAAGGATCCCGTCGAGAACATGGGCGCCCAGCTGGTGAAGGAGGTCGCCACCAAGACCAACGACACCGTGGGTGACGGCACCACCACCGCCACGCTGCTGGCTCAGGTCATCGTCAACGAGGGCCTGCGCAACGTTGCCGCCGGCGCCAACCCCATCGCCATCCGTCGTGGCATCGACAAGGCCGTCCACGCCGCTGTCGAGCAGATGAGGGGTGCTGCCCAGGAGGTCGCCACCAAGGAGCACATCGCTTCGGTCGGCACCATCTCCGCTGGCGATCCCGAGATCGGCGGCAAGATCTCCGAGGCTATGGAGGTCGTGGGCAAGGACGGCGTCATTACCGTCGAGGAGGACAAGACCAACTTCGGCATCTCCATCGACACCGTCGAGGGCATGCAGTTCGACAAGGGCTACATATCCCCGTACTTCGCCACCGAGAACGAGACGATGACGGCTGAGCTG
>JAGAVX010000136.1 GCA_017941705.1 Atopobiaceae bacterium | reverse complement strand
GATGGGTCGCGCCGCCTTGCGCTCCTTGGTGCCGATCGAGAGATAGGCATAGCGCCCCAAGAGTTCCGGCGCTTGCTCGCGGAGGTGCTCGACCCAGCCCTCGTACCAGACGGAACCCGAGAGGCAGGCGCATGCGGAGAAGGCATCGCAATGTGTGAGCGCATACATGGCGAACAGACCGCCCAGAGAGTATCCGCAGATGGCGCGCGCCGACGGGTCAAGGTCGCCCGCTTCCTCGAGCGAGGGGATGACCTCGTGGGTCAGTTCCGTCAGGGTCTCCGATGCATGGCCCCCAAAGTCGGGTTCCTCCCGGTAGACTCCCGCCGCCGGCCAGGGCGTGAGGCTGTCGTTCCAGTCTGCCACGGGAATCGTGACGAGCGAGGATGCAAGGCGAGAGACCAGCAGGTCCACGTCAAAGGGATGCTCGGGCGAGTCGATGACATAGATGATCGGGGATGTGCGGCTGTTGCCGTTCGTATGGACGCGGCAGCTCTTTGGGTCGATGTGGCCCATGGTGGTCCTCCAGCGTTGGGTGTTGGATCTTTGGCATTATGGTAGCCGGATTCAAGCGCTAGATAGCCAAACGGTCCGCCTATCAAGCCGTGGGAAGGCTTCGTTGTGCCGACGAAATCTTGGGCGACCGCCCGGTAGCGGTGATTCCCGCCAGAGATGAGTGAATGACAAAACCATCGACGATTGCCATTATGATGCTGACAGTATTGTTCTGATGATGGACTACATGGAGAGGATGGGCGTCATGCGGCTTTCCAAGGACTTCCTGTGGGGCGGTGCCACGGCGGACTTTCAGTGCGAGGGTGGATTTGGCGAAGGCGGTCGCGGTGCGACTACGCATGACTTCGAGACCGATGGAAGCCAGCAGAATCCGCGGGGGATCACGTACCGCCTGCCCGACGGTACCACGGGGCGCGCTCGCAGCAGCTTCTTCTATGCCGACCCGCTGCCCGATGGTGCGGTGCCGTGCTTCCTCGATGGCGAGTACTACCCGTCTCACAAAGCCATCGACCACTATCACCATTGGCGTGAGGACCTGGAGCTGCTCGCCGGCATGGGTATGAACGTGTACCGCTTCTCCATCTGCTGGAGCCGCATATATCCGACGGGATTCGAGGACACGCCCAACGAGGATGGCCTGCGCTTTTACGAGGGCATCATCGACACGTGCCTTGAGCTGGGGATGCAGCCGCTCGCCACTATCCATCACGACGAGCTGCCCGTGGTATTGGCCGAGAAGCTCGACGGTTGGTCGAGTCGCGAGACCATCGACCATTACGTGCGCTACTGCCACACACTCTTTGAGCGCTTTGGCGGCAAGGTGAAGTACTGGCTGACCTTCAACGAGATTAACGCCGTGCGTGGCTACGCCTCATGCGGCACGCACAAGTCCGACAACAACACGCATTACAACGCGGTCCACAACATGTTCCTCGCCAGCGCCCGTGCCGTGAGGCTCGGTCACGAGATGATGGAAGACCCGATGTTTGGCACTATGTACGCCTTCTCGGCCTTCTATCCCGCGACCTGCAAGCCCGAGGATGTCTTTGCCCAGATGCAAAAGCGCCGCCAGAGCTTCTACTACATCGACACGATGGTGCGAGGGCACTATCCTGCCTTTGCACAGGAGATCTGGCGCGAGAAGGGAATCGAGTTGCGCTGGGAGGAGGGCGACGAGGAGACGCTGGCGGCGGGCCCGCTCGACTTCGTGAGCATCAGCTACTATCGCTCCAACACCATCTCCGCCGGTTCTCCACGTGCCAAGGAGGTCATGGGAGGAGAGGGGAATCCCCACTTGCAGACGACTCCCTGGGGCTGGCCCATCGACCCGCTTGGCCTGCGCTACGTGCTCAACGAGCTTGCCGACCGCTACGAGAAGCCGGTCTTTGTGGTGGAGAATGGCATGGGTGCCATCGACGAGGCGGACGAGAACGGCTATGTGGAGGACGACTACCGCATCGAGTACCTGCGCGACCACTTTAAGTGTATGATGCAGGCTATCCTCGAGGACGGCGTCAATTGCTTTGGCTACACCATGTGGGGTCCGCTCGACCTCGTCTCGCTCTCGACCGGCGAGATGGCCAAGCGCTATGGCTTCATCTACGTCGACATGGATGACAAGGGCAATGGTACGCTTCGCCGCACCAAGAAGAAGAGCTATGACTGGATGAGACAGGTCATTGCGTCCCAGGGCGGTTGCCTCTGGGAAGAATAGCCTTGAACAACATCTGGCATCATTAATTGAGCGGGAGCTATCTGGCCAATAGACAGAAGCTCCCGCTCTTTAGGATGCGCTTTGGGCAAATCCCGGTGCTGGCCTACTCGTCCTCAAAGAAGAATATGTCGTATACCGTTGTTCCCAACTCGCGTGCAACATCCATGGCAAGCTTGAGCGAGGGGTTGTATTTGCCAGCTTCGAGTTTGCCGATAGTTTCACGGCGACACCCACAGCGCTCGGCCAGTTCAATCTGGGTGATGCCTGCGCGCAGGCGGTATTCTTGCATCTTAGTGGTAAAGGTCATCATTGCTCCCGCTCGAGGCTTGCAAACGCCATTCCGTAGACGATGAGCCCAAATCCGATGCAGATGCAGCATGCTGGGGCGACAGGAACGCTCTGTTGGGCAATAGCCTCGATGCAGCAGATGAGTGCGCAAGACAAAAGCAGGGTTTTGAGTGCGATGCTCGATGAAATGCCTTCGTGAGCCCTTGCCATCTCATCTGGAACCTCGTGCTTATTGTTGAGGCACAGGAGGAGTGAGTGGCTGCTGAAGATCAATAGCAAAAGAGCAGCGACTGGCACCGAAAGCCCCGTGCTGTCAAAGAGCCATGTGAAACCGAGCACAAGTGCACAAAGACCTGTGAGTATGTTCCCAATGAGGTTGTGGCCTCTAATAGTCAGTGGCGAAAGCATAGGCACCTTCCATGAGACGTATTTCACGCATGCGGAAGACTATATCATGGGAGATGCCCGCCGAGAACCCTATTCGGCCGACAGTCGCGTCTGATTCTCCCGCTTTAGCGTCTCGACTGCGGCTCTGATGAGGCTTTCGTCAAGGCCTTGTTCCTTCAGTTTTTCTGCAAGAGCGTCGATACCTTGCTCGCGTCCCTGCTCACGCCCCTGTTCGAGCCCCTGTTCGAGCCCCTGCTCGCGTCCCTGTTCGAGTCCCAGCTGGAGACCTCTCTCTTCGGCCTCTCGTTCTAGTCGCTCGGCACGCTCATGCATCAGTTCTAGTACTTCTCCACCCATGGCCTTCTTCACCTTCTTACGCAGGGAGTCGTGCGCTGCAAAGATATGGTCGGATACCGTGATTATAAGCTCAATGAGCTGCTCATAGAGAAGGGCGTTGCCTTCAGCTACCGTGATGCGCTCGAGGCTTGAGCGCATCTCGCTGCACTCGGCAACGAGTTCGACGGCGAGTCTGTCGTCGTTGTTGCAGCGCGAGACCTCGTCTTCGTAGCGCATGAGGTAGTAGGGCAAAAGCAGGAGTAGGCGTTTTTGGAAAAGCTCGTCCTTGGTTATCTGCTGCGCCTTGAAGACCTTCGCTTGGTACATGAAGTGGTTCCCGCCCGGTAGATTGACCCTGATGTCCAGTGAGTCTGGCGTGTTCTTGTTGTGTCGGAGGTAGAGGACGCAGGATTCGGGAAAGTCCATCTCGTAAGGCCTGCCGTTCTTAAGCGCAGCCTCCAAGGCAATGGCAAAGTCGTACTCGATCATGCGAATAACCATGTCGGTGTCGTTCGTGCTCTGGCATTCGACGTGATAGATCTTGTTCTGCAACCTGAAGACCGAGTCATCGATGATGGTCCCTTTGAACGTCTCGTGCTCGTTGCTAAAGCTGACAAGCTTCTCGTCCCGTGGGTAATCCCTCCCAAACGCCTCGTTGATGAAGGGAATCACCAGTTGTGGCATCTTGTGGAGCATCGTTTTGAAGACGGAATCGAAGACGGTATTATTCTGCGCTCCCCGTGCCACGATATTTGCATCGCCCATTCCTTCTCCCTTCTTTAGAGAATGAGAGATAAATATATCACATATGATAAATATATCGCATGAGAAATGGAGAGAGAGGTGGGTCGAAGCAAACGCACTGAGCCTGCGGAGGCGCGCGCAACGAAGTATATTGTGCACAGCGTCGACTGTATGAGGAGGGTCGTGAGGTCCGCCAGAATGACGAGGGGGGCTTGCTATGGTGTCCATTGCGATCAACGCGGCAATCGCCGTCATCTCCGTGCTTGCATGGATTTCGGTCGTGCATGGCCGAGGTGACGACCGCAGTCTCATGACGCATGGGTTGGCAAGTCTCAAGTACTACACGGTGCTCTCCAACCTCTTTTCTGGGGTGGTGTCAGCGGCCTATTGCATCGACCTGCTTACCTCCGGAGGCTTGCCCCACATGTGGGTGCTGGCGCTCAAGCTTGCAGCCACCACGGTTGTAATGGTCACATTCCTCACGGTGGTGCTCTTTTTGGGTCCGACGATGGGGTGGACCTACATGTTCAAGTCAGGGAACTTTTGGCTTCACTTGGTGCTCCCGTTGGCTGCAGCCCTCGACTTGTGTGTGTTCGTATCCCTGGCGGGGCTACCCTTTGCGGCGACATTGGCGCCCGTGGCCTTCACGGCTGCGTATGCAGCCTGGTATATCGGTCGCGTGCTGCGCTACGGCGTCGAAGGGGACGGTGTGGTATACGACTTCTACGGCTTTTGTCGATGGGGGAGGGACAAGATCGGCCTTGTGGCTACAGTCATGCTTCTGGCGACTTGGGCGATAGCCGTGTTGCTTCTGCTTGCAAACCGTCTTGTCGCATTCAAATAGTCTAAAGCCCGTGGGAGGCTCGGGTGTCATCCCCAAGCCTCCCACGGGCATTCGTCACAGTTTTGCCTTGTCTGATTCCCGGCTACTGCAGGCTAGTCCTCCCGTAGGCCTTCTTCCAGTTGGCCGTGAACTCCTTCATGGCGATACCGGTACCGGGATGGTCAATCATGTCACGGATGGTGCCGGGGTTCACGGTAATTGCCGGCACACCGGCAGCCAGCAGCTGGTGTACCTGGTCGACGTTCTTGAATGACGCGGCACAGACCTTTGCCTCGAAGCCGTAGATTGCAAGCGTCTCGATCAGCTCGATGACCTGGCCGATGCCGTCGCCGTAGTTGCACATGCGGTTGACGTAGGGAGCCAGGTAGTCGGCACCGGCCTTGGCAGCCCAGAAAGCCTGGTCGGGAGAGTATATGCCCGTGGCAAGCACGCTGATGCCCTTGGCCTTGACGGCGGGAATGGTGCGCAGGCCCTCGCGCGTGACGGGAATCTTGACGACGATGTTCTTGCCCCCGCGGATGGAGGCGATCTTCTCCGCCTCCTCCAGGATGCCCTCGTAATCGAGGCTTACGACCTGCGCGATGATCTTCTGGTCCTCGGTCAGCACCTCGCAGAGCTCGTCGAACACCTGCTGGGGCCCTTTGCCGCTCTTGGTGATGATGGTCGGGTTGGTGGTCACGCCATCGATGGGCAGGAAGCTGCAAAGCTCGCGGATGGCCTCGATGTCAGCGCTGTCAATGAAGAACTCCATGTTAGGTAACCTTTCTGATAAGGGAGACATGCCAGTCTCCGCCCTTTCCCTTTGTATGGCGCCGCCTCGCGGCGCATCTTACTTCAATTCCCTTATTCGCATCTGGGTTGGAGCGGCGGGGCCTCCGGAGCATGCCCTGCTGCTCATTCGCGGGCATAGGGCGCCCGCTCAAAAATCGCTGCAGGGCATGCTCCGGAGGCCCCGCCGCTCCAACCTTGTGCTTACAGTACCTGTTCCGTGCGGTCGATGATGTCGTCCTGTGTGGCCTTGGACAGCACGTTGAAGAAGGCGCTGTAGCCGGCTACGCGCACGATGAGGTCCTTGTGGCGTTCGGGGTGGGCCTGGGCGTCGAGCAGCGTCGCGCGGTCAACCACGTTGAACTGCACATGGTAGCCGTGCAGGCGGTTGAAGAACGTGCGCAGCATCATCTCGAGCTTCTGCTTGTTCTCCTCGCGGGCAAGCATGGTGGGGGTCACCTTCTGGTTGAGCAGCACGCCGCCGGTGATCTTGTCGGTGGGTAGCTTCGAGACGGTCTTGAACACGGCAGTCGGACCCTGCTTGTCGCAGTTGTGCGCGGGGCTGCAGCCCTCGGCCAGTGGTTCGTGCGCGTGACGTCCGTCTGGCGTGGCCATGGTGCCCATGCCCTGGCCAACGTTGGCGCTGATGGAGCTGGTGCCTGCGTAGCGGATGCCGCCGATGGGACCACGGCCGTAGCGCGTGTTGTGGTACTTGGCCACTTCGTCGATGTAGGGCTCGTAGCACGCGACGGCCAGACTGTCGACGTAGTCGTCGTCGTTGCCGTACTTGGGCGTTCCGTCGATGAGCAGCTGCTGGATGCGTGCACCCTCCTCGCCCTCGAAGTCGGACAGCAATGCGTCCCAGAGCTGCTGACGCGTGATGGCACCCTCTTCGTACACGAGCTTCTTGATGGCGGCAAGGCTGTCGGCCATGTTGGCAATACCCACCTGCAGGCCGCTGATGAAGTCATAGACTGCGCCGCCTTCCTTGATGGTCTTGCCACGAGCGATGCAATCGTCAGTCAGCGCGGAGCACAGCACGTCGGGCACGTCGCGCTCGGAGGCCTTGTCGATGGCGTTCTCGACCACGACCGACCAACGGCACATCTCGCGCAGGCTCGCGTCCCAGGCAGCCATGAGGTCGTCGAAGCTCTCCCATTCGAGGAAGTTCCCGTGACCCTCGACAAATCGCTTGCCGCTGGTGAGGTCCACGCCACCGTTCATGGCGCACAGCAGCAGGCGTGGGAAGTTGATGTAGCTCATGCCGGTGCAGCGGTAGCCCCAGCGTCCGGGCACGGCGGTCTCTACGCAGCCGATGGCGGAGTAGTTGTAGGCGTCGTACTCGCTCACGCCCCAGGCGAGGAAGCTCGGGATGATGATCTCGTCGTTGTTGAGGGCGGGCATGCCAAAGCCGAGCTTCATGACCTCGACGCACTCGTCGAAGAATGCCTTGTCGAGGTTTGCATGGTAGCGAACCGTGAGGTTGGGCTGGGTGAGGCGTGTCTGTGCGACGGAGCGCAAGACGAGCCAGCTCATGGGGTTGACGGCGTCTGCGTGAGGGGACTCAGGCGTCTGGCCGCCGATGGTGACGTTCTGGTACATGGGGCTGCCAGCGCTGGAGTAGGTGTGCGCCTGGGAGCGGATCTTCTGCACGGTGAGCGTCTTTATCCAGAGGTTGGTGAGCAGCTCGAGCGCCTCGTCCTCGGTGATGCGACCGGCGGCGAGGTCGGCCTCGTAGAAGGGGTCCATGTACTGGTCGAAGCGGCCGAAGGAAAGGCTGTGGCCGTTGGACTCGATCTGCAGGAGCACCTGGCTGAACCATGCGGCCTGGACCGCCTCGAAGAAGGTCTCGGCGGGCTCGTAGGGAACGCGGGCGCAGGCGGCTGCTATGCGCTCCAGCTCTGCCTTGCGGGCGGGGTCATCGCATGCGGCTGCCTGCTTGGTGGCAAGATCGGCATAGCGGCCGGCCCAGCGACGGACGGCGTCGATGACGACGAGCACCGCGTTATAGAACACGTACTTGTCGATGGAATCGGGATCGCAGAGGTCGAGGGCGGCCTTGGCGGCGCGGGCACGCTCCTCGTAGCCGCGCAGGCCCTCCTTCAGCATGCGGGCATGGTTGATGGCGAGGTGGGCGTCACCTGCGTTGAGCTTGCCCTCCATGCCAAAGACGCCTGTCTCCATGAAGACGGAGACCTCGTCGGGAAGGAGCGCCTCGCCGCGGCTGCGCAGGTTGTTGTTCTCCCAGAACGGGGCGATGTCGCGGACGGCCTGCTTGTCCTGCTCGGTCATGTAGAAGACGTCGCCGTCGCGCTTCTCGAACTTGTCGAGCTCGTCGATGACGAAGCCCAGCGTGTACTCGGGGAAGACCGGCGCGTTGCCGTTCTTGGTTGCCTGGTTGCCGGCGATGAGCGTCTTGTCCTCGATGTAGATGCTCATGTTGTCGAGCACGTGCGCGAAGGCCATGGCGCGACGCATGACGGGAGGCTGGTTTTGCGTCTGGCGATAGGACTCCGTGTACAGCACGGCGCGCTCGGCGTCGACGAAGGGCTTCTCGTCCAGCACCTCCTCGCGGAAGGCCTGCATGCGCTCGGTGAGGGCGCCAAAGTGCTCGCGGTTCTCCATTGGTGTAATCCCTTCTCGTTGGAAAGCACTGCGGCTTACGTTCGAAAGTATTCTACAAACCGTATAGGCTAACTGTCAAGTATAAAAGAGAAAATAGTTGTGGAACAAATTATATTGACTTACGAACGAAAGCATTCTACTATCGAAACAGCAACAAGATCCACGTGGAGGGCACATGCAGACAGCAACGGTCTTCAACATCCAGAAGTTCAGCCTCAATGACGGGCCGGGCATCCGTACGGTGGTCTTTCTCAAGGGATGTCCCCTGCGCTGCGCTTGGTGCGCCAACCCCGAGAGCCAGCGGCGCCAGCCGCAGCTCGAGTGGAAGGAGAGTGCCTGCGTGGGCTGTGGGGCCTGCCTTGCGGCGGCTCCTGATGCGGCCTTCGTCGCCTACGCAAGCAAGCGCCACGTGGACGTGAGGAGCCTGCGCGGCGACTCCGACCAGGCGAAGGCTGCCGTGCATGCCTGCCCAACACATGCCCTTACCTGCACGGGAGAGACCAAGACGGTCGAGGAGGTCCTCAAGGTCTGCCTGCAGGACAAACCCTTCTACGAGGACTCGGGCGGCGGCGTCACGCTGTCAGGTGGCGAGGCTCTTACCTGGCCAGACTTCTGCGTGGAGCTCCTTACCCGTCTGCATGAGGAGGGCATCGACACCTGCATCGAGACCGAGGCGCACGTGGCGCCTGAGGTGTTCCAACGGGTTGCGCCCATGCTCGACCACCTGCTCATGGACCTAAAGCACGTGGACCCGACCCGCCTGAGGGAGCATACCGGCGTGGATGGCCACCTGATGCTGGCTAACCTGCGTTGGGCCATCGAGCAGGGCATGGACGTGCTTCCGCGCACGCCGGTCATTCCGGGCTTCAACGATGCGCCCGAAGACGCGCGCGCCATGGCAACGTGGCTGCGGGAGGCTGGTGCGCGCCGCGTCCAGCTCCTTCCGTTCCACAACTTTGGCGAGAGCAAGTACACCCTCCTCGACATGCCGTACACGCTCCATGGCGTGAAGAACCTGCATCCCGAGGACCTTGAGGACTATAGGCAGATCTATCTGAGCGAGGGCGTCGAGGCGTTCTTCTAGGCAGAAAGGGAGAAGACCATGAGTGAGGGCATTACCGTATACGCCGTGTCTGACATGACCGGCACCACCGTGGGGCGCATCGTGCGCGCCGCGTCGGCACAGTTCCCGGCCGGCCATGTGAGCATCAAGGTGCTGAGTCATGCTATCAGCGCAGAGCAGATTGTCGGCTTCATCCAGCGGCAGGGAGATGACCGTGGTCCCTGCGCCGTGTTTCATACGATCCTCGCCAAGCGCACGCGTGAGGACCTGCGCAATGCGCTCCAGACCCTGCGCATCCCCTCGATAGATCTGCTGGGGTCAACTGCCCACGTGATGGCTGATCTGCTTGGCGATGATCCCCAAGAGACCCCCGGCCTCACCATCGATGACGGGGTTGAACCCGTGGTCTTTGACCTTGCTTCAGAGTCCGTGCCTTCGTGAGAAATGTTCTAGAGTTCTCGGAGCAGTGGTGGCAATTCTCCTGGCGGCGACTCGTCACGAAGCACAACAGATGCCTATGCCAAGGCGTTCCACGCTCGCTCGCCACTCACTGCCTATTCCGTCATCGGTGACGAGCGTGACGCGCTTTCCGGTCAGCCTGAGGGGCATGGCGCTGTGATGGCCGAACTTTTCGGACTCCGTGAGCACCACGACCTCCGATGCCGCCTCGGCCATGGAGCGTACGGCGTCGGCTCGCATCTGGTCGGCATTGGTGAAGCCTACGCCGTCGATCCAGCCGTCAGTGCCCACAAAGAGCTGGTCTACATAGAACTCCTGCGCACACGTGCGGACTAGTGGGCCAACCATCACCTGTGAGTCTCTTTGATAGGTGCCTCCCAGCAACACGACGGTTACGTTTGCCGCATCGCGCACGTAGTTGGCGATGAACGCGCTGTTGGTGATGATGGTCACGGTCTTTCCGCTGTCGGCGAGCTCTCGCGCGAGCAAGGCACAACAGCTGCCGCTCTCCACCATGATGGTGCCGCCATCCGCTACGATCGCTGCGGCACGTCGAGCAATCAGGCGCTTTTCGGCAAAGTGATAGGCAAGGCGCCCACCCACGTCGTTGGGGTTGGCGAGCATGGCGTAGCCGTGTTCGCGTACGACGAGGCCCCTAGCCTGCAGCGCGTCGAGGTCCTTGCGCATGGTGACGGTGGACACGCCGAGCCTTTCGGCAAGCTGTGCTACCTCGACCTTTTTCTCCGATGTCACGATCTCGAGGATCTGAGTGTCACGCTTGGCCATGATGTTTCCCTTTCGCGTCTGCCGCTTACATTTGTATGGTAGCAGCATTGCGAACGAAACAATGGGGCAATGACTATGGGGTTCCGACGGTGGAGTCTCGGGGCTACCTTCCGCGCTCGCGGAGGTCGCCCTCGCGGTAGGCGGCAAGCAGGTCGGTGAGGTCGGCGATGCGGGTACGGATGCGCTCGCCCTCGTCGGTGTCGGCCACGCGCACCGGTGTCTCGCGCATGTCATCGATGACCTGCTCGTGGGCGCTCGCGATGTCCACGTTGCCGGTGAGCGCTGCCGTGACCCCAGCAAAGGGTCGGTGTGCCTTGAGACGCAGGCCCCGTGCATCGGCGATGAGGGTGTAGCCTGCGATGCCGGTGGTCTTGTGGTACGCCTGGCAGAACCCGCCATCGATAACCAACAGCTGGCCGTTTGCGCGCACTGGCGTGTCGCCGTCCACCTCGTGCACAGGGGTGTGACCGTTGACGATGTGAGCCCGTGGTCCTGTGAGCCCGAACTCCGCCAGCACCCGTGCCGCCACCTCGGGGTCGCGCGTGAGGTCGAAGTAGGGGTCCTGCGGCTCGCTCCAGGCAGCCGGGTCTGCCACGTAGGCGCGCTCGAAGGTCTTCATCACGCGCCCGGCCAAAGGCGAGTGCGACCCGCACCAGAGGTACCACATCCAGTCGAGTGCCAGCTGGTTGCCGGTCGTCCAGGCTCGACGGGCCATGCGGTCCACGTAGTCAAGGTACGAGCGACCGCTCAGCTCGTGGCCATCGCTAATCACTGTGGAGAAGCTACCGTCCGCATCCAGGGGGATGCAGCCGTGAAACAGCAGGCGCCCATTGCAGATCTTGTAGACCGATCCATGCTCAAAGAGGAAGCGCGCGTGGTTGCGCAGGCGGTCAGAGTCCCTGAATGCGGCCGAGAGCCGGTCCATGACGACCTGCTCTTCCGGCGAGAGCTCGCTCGGATGTGCTGGGTCAAGCGTGGGGAAGTCGTGGGTGGAGAGCGGCCAGTCGCGGTTGTCTATGCGTACGGTACCTTTCTCGACATCGATTGCGCCCAGCAGGCACCGGTCATCCATGCCCCAATTGGGATGTCGGGCGATGGCCTGTTCCATCAGCTTGAAGAGGATGACGTTGATGGCCTTTTCTATTCGGTGGATGCGCTTGCCGCCCGGCTCGTGGGCATAGGTGGCGTCAGCGAAGAGCGCAAGCTCGCGGAGGCTGATTCCGTAGCTGCTTTCCAGCACGTCGAGGGTGTCGTAGTGAACGCAGGTGCGCACGGCCTGCGCCATGCAGAGCTCGCTGCCGGCTGCGGCGCCCATCCAGACAACGTCATGGTTGCCCCACTGCACGTCCACGCGACCATACGATATGAGCTCATCCCTGATGCGGTCGGCGCGGGGCCCACGGTCAAAGATGTCGCCCACCACGTGGATGCGGTCAACCGCAAGTCGCTTGACGAGTCGTGCCATCGATCGGATGAAGTCCTCTGCGGCACCGATCTCCACGATGGAGCGTACGATCTCCTCATGGAAGGTGTGGTGGGCGGAGTCGGCTCCCAAGCTCACGTGCAGCAGCTCGTCGATGATGTAGCCGTAGTCCTCGGGCAGCAGTTTGCGCACGTGACTGCGGGTGTAGCCGTCAGCCAGCGTGCGCGCGAAGTTGGTGAGGTGGATGAGCATCGTGTGCTCCCACTTGGGAAGCAGGTTGCCCCAGTGCCTCATGAGCTCGAGCTTCTCGTCTGGGTAGTAGATGAGCGTGCACAGGTCATCCATCGTCCGGTCGTCCAGCTGGTCGGCAAAGACCGCATGCACGCGCTCGCGGATCACGCCGGAGCAGTTGTTGTGGATGTGCGTGAAGGCCTCGAGCTCCCCATGGATGTCGCTCACGAAGTGCTCGGTCCCACAAGGCAGGTTGAGGATCGCCTTGAGGTTGATGACCTCGGTGTAGGCGGCGCGACGGGTGGGGAACTGCTCGGACAGAAGCTTGAGGTAGGCAAGGTCACGGGAGGTGCCT